>JAJYSM010000090.1 GCA_021793575.1 Pseudomonadota bacterium | reverse complement strand
GCCTCGCAGTCATGGCCCTTGCGGATGATGTAGTCCTGATGCAGCACGTGGCACAGGAAATGGCCGTAGTAGAGCTTCTTCTCGATCGCCTGCTCGATCTCCGGCGGCAGCTGCTCGAACCAGTCGCGCTCGTTGCGGCGCAGCGCAATGTCCAGCGCCAGGATGTCCTCCACCTGCCGCGGATGCATGGCGCGGTAGCGGATCGCCGCTCCCGCCGTGACGAAGCGATGCAGGAAGGCCTTGCGACCCTCCTGCGCATCACAGGCGAAGTAGGCGCCGCTGGCGCTGGCGAAGAACCGGTCGAGAAATTCCTGCGCCTCGGCGATGCCCGGTTGCGCCACCTTGAGTAGCAGGTGGTGCTCGAAGCGTTCGCGCCAGACGCGCATCCGTGGTGGCAGATGCGCCGGAAAGAGGCATCCGGCCGCCTGCATCAGCCGGTCGGAGAGATGCGCCGGCAGGAAGCGGCACTGCTGCACGAAGGCATCGACGCGGGCCTTGATGGCGAACAGCCGCGGCAGCCGGGCGGTGCCCAGACGCTCGATGGTGAGGAACATGTCCTTGCCGTAAGTCTGCGCAATATCGAAGGCGTCGCGATGCATGTATTCGGCGGCGATCGGCAGCGTGGCGAAGTCGGCCAGGATGTGGCGGCGGATCGCCGTCAGCTCCGCGACGTCGTTGCTGCCGATGTAGAACACCTGCGCGTGGCTCTGCGCCGGGAAGGTATCCAGCCGCACGGCGAAGACGATCAGCCGACCCGCGCAGCCGGATGCCTCGTGCAGGCAGCGCGGATCGGCGTTGAACCGGGCCGGCGTGTCGGCGTCGATGTCGCGCACATGCTCGGTGTAGCCGCGATCCGAGCCGGCACCGGCGTCGTGCTCGATGTCGCCCGGCGCATAGTCGCCACGCTCCAGCCGGTCGAGGATCTGCTCCGGTTCGTCGCCGAGCCGAATCCCCAGGTGGTTGACGAGATGCAGCTGGCCCGCGTCATCCAGGCGCGCGAACAGCGCCATCTCGGTGAAGGCCGGGCCGCGTTGCACCAGCGAGCCACCGGAGTTGTTGCAGACCCCGCCGAGCACCGAGGCGCCCAGGCAAGACGAGCCGATCACCGAATGCGGCTCGCGCCCCAGCGGTTTGAGCGCTTTCTCCAGCTGGTCCAGCGTGCTGCCAGGCAGGCAGATCACCTGGCGGCCCGCATCGATCAGCTGCACGCTGGCCATGCGCAGCGTGCTGAGGATGACGACCTCGCGGTCATAGTCGTCGCCGTCGGGGGTGGAGCCGCCGGTCAGGCCGGTGTTGGCCGCCTGCATGATGACGATGACGTTGGCCGCGACGCAGGCCTGCAGCACCCGCCACTGCTCGCGCAGCGAGCCGGGGCAGACCACCGCCAGCGCGCGGCCGCCGCCGCAGCGGAAACCCTGCCGGTAGCGCCGCGTGCGCTGTTCGCCAATCAGCACGTGACGTGCACCGACGATCCGGCGCAGGGTGACGAGCAAGGCGTCGCCGTGCCGGGTCAACATGGGCGGCTGCGAGCGTGCCGGGCTGCCGGTGGGTGAGATGATCGGGTCATGCATGAGAAAGAGCCGCGGATGCGGCCGACCCGGCGTCAGCCGCCGGCCGGCCGCGGCACGTTCAGCAGGATACCGGCATCCACCTGATGGATGTCGGTCAGGCCGCAGAACGCCATGGTGAGGTCGAGTTCATTGCGAATGATGTCCAGGCACTCGGTCACGCCCTGCTCGCCGCGGGCGCCCAATCCGTATACGTAGGCCCGCCCCAGCAGGGTGCCCCTGGCGCCCAGGGCGACGGCCTTGAGCACGTCCTGGCCCGAGCGAATGCCGCCATCCATCCAGACCTCGATGCGCGAGCCGACGGCCTCGACAATCGCCGGCAGCGCCGAGATCGAACTCGGCGCACCATCGAGCTGGCGACCGCCGTGATTGGAGACGACCAGCGCATCGGCGCCGGAATCGGCGGCGAGGCGGGCGTCTTCGGCGTCCATGATGCCCTTGAGGATCAACTTGCCGTCCCAGCGTTTGCGGATCCACTGCACATCGGCCCAGTTCAGCCGCGGATCGAATTGCTGACTGGTCCAGGCGGACAGCGAGCCCATGTTTTCCACGCCCTTGACGTGGCCGACGATGTTGCCGAAATGCCGCCGCGGCGTGCCCAACATGCCCAGGCCCCAGCGCGGCTTGGTCGCCAGGTTCAGCAGGTTCGCCAGGGTCGGTTTGGGCGGCGCGGACAAGCCGTTCTTCAGATCCTTGTGCCGCTGGCCGAGAATCTGCAGATCCAGCGTCAGCATCAGCGCCGAACAGTTCGCGGCCTTGGCGCGCTCGATCAGCCGCCCGATGAAATCGCGGTCGCGCATCATGTAGAGCTGAAACCAGAACGGCGCCCTGGTGTGCTCGGCCACATCCTCGATCGAGCAGATGCTCACGGTCGACAGGGTGAACGGCACGCCGAACTTTTCGGCCGCGCGCGCGGCGAGGATCTCACCGTCGGCGTGCTGCATCCCGGTCATTCCGACCGGCGCCAGCGCCACCGGCATGGCAACATCCTGACCGATCATCTGCGTGCGCAGCGAACGGTTGTCGATGTTGACGGCCACCCGCTGGCGCAGCTTCAACTGCTCGAAATCCTGCTGGTTGGAGCGATACGTCGATTCCGTCCAGGAGCCCGAATCCGCATAGTCGTAGAACATTCGCGGCACACGCTTCTTCGCCAGCAGGCGCAGGTCCTCGATACAGGTGATGACGGCCATGAAACGATCTCCTGCGGACGCCCCGGGACGTCCGCTGCAATGCGGGTGACGGCTTTCAGTGATGCACGAGCGGCAGCGCCGGGATCATCCACGGCATGACATATTGCTGCAGAAGTACCAGCAGGCCCAGCAGTGCCGTCAGCAGCACGCTGTGCCAGAAGGTGCGCGCGAACACGACGCCTTCCTTGCCCTTGAGCTGCGTGGTGGTGACGCCGGTGGCGATGTTCTGCGGCGAGATCATCTTGCCCATCACGCCGCCGGAAGAGTTGGTGGCCGCCATCAGCACCGGGCTCAGGTGCAGTTGTCTGGCCGCCACCACCTGCAGGTTGCCGAACAGCGCGTTGCCCGAGGTGTCGCTGCCTGAGAGGAATACCGCAACCCACCCCAGGAACGCCGAGACCAGCGGAAACAGTACCCCGACCGAGGCGACGCCAAGGCCCAGCGTGTAACTCATGCCCGAGTAGTTGAGCAGGAAGGCCAGGCCGATGATCATCATCACCGTGAGAATGGCCAGCCACGTCTGCTGCCAGGTCCTGACCACGCAGCCGAACAGATCGCGCAGGCCGGTGCGGGTCCACACGGCGGTGATCAGTGTGGCCAGCAGGATGGCCGTGCCGGTCCCCAGCGGCTGCACGTCCCACAGCGCCATGTAAGGCTTGTGGTAGAGCGTGATGAACACCGCGTTGTTCAACCCCGGCCACAGGACCTTGGTGTCGCCGATCAGGAACAGCTTCAGATTGACCCAGGCGATCACCACCGCCGTCACCACGATCCACGGCATCCAGCCGCCGTAGCCGACACGCGCCGTACCGCGAGCCGCCGCCTGGCTGCGCACCACGGCGTAGGCCGGGTCGGTCTCGGGCTGCCACACTTTCAGGAAGCCCACCGTGACGATCAGCGACACCAGCGAAGACATCACATCGGTGAGCTGGTAGTTGATGTAGTTGGAGGTCACGAATTGGGTCAAGGCAAAGCTGCCGCCCGACACCAGCAGCGCCGGCCACAGCTTGGCGATGGATTTCAGACCGCCGTACATCCCCACCACATAGAACGGCAGCAGGAAGGCGAAGATCGGCAGCTGGCGGCCGACCATCGCGCCCAGCGTGTCCGGGTGCATGCTGGTCACCGCGCCCAGCACCGTGATCGGCACACCCAACGCGCCGAACGCGACCGGCGCGGTGTTGAAAATCAGCGTGTAAGTCAGTGCCTCGATGGCTGGAAAGCCCAGGCCGATGAGCAAGGCGCTGGTGATCGCTACCGGCGTGCCGAAGCCGGCGATACCTTCCAGCAGGCAGCCAAAGGAGAACGCCACCACCAGCAGCACCAGCCGGCGATCGTCGGGAAGATGATCGAGCATCCACTGGCGGAACTGCTCGAAGCGGCCGGACTTGACGGCCACGTTGTAGAGCAGCAGCGCACTGAACACGATCCACATCACCGGCACCAGCGCCAGCGCCATGCCGGCGGCCACCGAGTTGACGGCCAGGCCCAGCGGCATGCCCCACACCGCCACCGCCATCACCAGACCCACCAGCAGCCCGGCCAGCGAGGCCTGCCAGGCTGGCCGGCGCAGCACGCCCAGCATGATCAGCGCCACCGCGATCGGGATGACGGCCACGGCGAAGGACAACAGCAGCGAACCACCCACGGGCGTGAGTGGTTGCGCAAAGACAATGCCCGGAGGCAGCGTGGTCGCGGGATTCATGGGATCTCCTTGCGGTTCGTGGATGAGCACCGGGGTGGCTTTGCCCTTTGAAGCAACCAGCTCGCGCAATCCGTCGCGGGCGATTCCCTTGGAGATCCCATGGAAGGGCGAACAGGATCGGTTTCAGACTGGATTGGTAAATAGGTCTTACCAATTGTGAAATTAGTTTATGTCCATTCAGCCTGTCAAGTGCTCTCAATACCCGACTTTGGTCGCAGCATTGACCTCGAAGAAGAGAAATTACATAATTGGTCTTACCAATTAAGAGGATCACCGGAATGGATGTCGTCCGTCTTTCCGATTCCATTGCCAGCGACCTTGAACGGCGCATCCTGGAAGGCACGCTGAAAGCCGGCGAGCGCCTGCCGCCCGAACGCGAGCTGGCCGAACAACTCGGCGTATCGCGCCCGTCGCTGCGCGAAGCGCTGCAGAAGCTGGCGGCCAAGGGACTCGTGCAAACCCGGCAGGGCGGCGGCACCCTGGTGGTGGATCGGCTGCAGGCCAGCTTCGTGGATCCGTGGCGGGAAATGCTGCGCGGGCATCCGGCCCTGCAGCAGGATCTGCTCGAGTTCCGGCACATGCTCGAAAGCCAGGCGGCACTGCTGGCCTCGGAGCGGGCGAACGAGCTTGACCTGGAACGCATCGAAGACGCCTTCCAGGCACTCGAGCTGGCCTATGAGCATGACGACATGCCGGCCTGCATCAAGGCCGATGTGGCGTTTCATCAGGCGATTGCCGAAGCCTCCCACAACGCCCTGATCACCCACCTCAGCGCAAGCCTGCATCGGTTGATCCAGGAGCACGTGGCGAAGAATCTGCAATACCTGCACCGTCATCCGCAGAAATGGCAGCACATCCGCGACCAGCACCGCGACATCTGGAATGCCACCCGGTCCCGCGATGCGCGCGCCGCCGCCGCTGCCGCGCGGGACCACATCGCCTATGTGCAGAAAAGCATGTCCGAAACCGCGCTCGAAGAATCGCGGCTGGAGACCACCAAACGCCGCGTGCGCAGCAGCCCACCCCGCTCGACCGGGAGCTGAGGGGCGCATCGGGTGACGCCGCCGGGTCAGTCCGGCGCTGCATGCAACTCCACACCGCGCAGCGCCTGAGCGCAGGCAGCCACGCCAACTCGACCGGCGACACCGCACGCGGCCAGGCCATCGAAAGGGTGCGCCGCCCGTCCGGCTTGAACGCTGCGGGGTGACATCACGCGGGCAACTCTGCAACCATCGCGGCTTCAAACGGGCGCAGCGGGCGCCCGCACAGGAGATTCCATGTCCTCATCCAGTCCGCTCCGTCGCGACGTGGGCCCGATGGCGCTGATGTTCACCGGCCTGGGCTCGATCATCGGCTCCGGCTGGCTGTTCGGCGCGTGGAATGCCGCCCGGCTGGCCGGCCCCGGCGCGATCTGGGCGTGGGTGCTGGGCGCGGCGATCATCATGACGATTGCGCTGACCTACGCGGAGCTCGGCGCGATGTTTCCGGAAACCGGCGGCATGGTGCGCTACGGCCACTACTCGCACGGCTCGCTGGTCGGCTTCGTCGCCGCGTGGGCCAACTGGATCGCGATCGTCTCGGTGATCCCGGTCGAGGCCGAGGCCTCGGTGCAGTACATGTCGGGCTGGAAGTGGCAGTGGGCGCAGGACCTCTACCACGTCGCCGCCGGCAAGGGCGAGTTGAGCCACACCGGGCTGGCGATCGCGGCGGCGCTGGTGATCGTGTACTTCCTGCTCAACTTCTGGAGCGTAAAGCTGTTCGCGCGCTCCAACAGCCTGATCACTGTAATCAAGCTGATCATCCCGGCGGCCACCGGCGTGGCGCTGATCGCCAGCGGCTTCCACAGCGAGAACCTCTCGGTGGGCGCGCACGGCGGCACGCATGCGAACGACTTCGCCGCCATCCTTACCGCAGTGGCCACCGCCGGCATCGTGTTCAGCTTCAACGGTTTCCAGAGCCCGGTGAACCTGGCCGGCGAGGCGCGCAACCCCGGCCGCAGCATTCCGTTCGCGATCATCGGCGCGATCCTGATCGCCACCGTGGTGTACGTGCTGCTGCAGGTCGCCTACCTCGGCGCGGTGCCACCGGACCTGCTGGCCAGGGCCGGCTGGCACGGCATCAACTTCAGCTCGCCGTTCGCCGAGCTCGCCGTGATCGTCAACCTCAACTGGCTGGCGATCCTGCTGTACGCCGATGCCTTCATCAGCCCCAGCGGCACCGGCATGACCTACACCGCGTCGACCGCGCGCATGATCTACGGCATGGAGCGCAACGGCACGCTGCCGAAGATTCTCGGCCGCATCGACCCGAAGTGGGGCGTGCCGCGCCCGGCGATGTGGTTGAACCTGGTGGTGTCGTTCCTGTTCCTGTTCTTTTTCCGCGGCTGGGATTCGCTCGCTGCGGTGATCTCGGTAGCCACCATCATCTCCTACCTCACCGGCCCGGTCAGCGTGATGACGCTGCGCCGCACCGCGCCGGAGCTGCACCGCCCGTTCCGCCTCGCCGGCCTGCCGATCATCGCCGGCGTCGCCTTCATCATGTCGGCCGAGCTGCTGTACTGGGCCAAGTGGCCGCGCACCGGCGAGATCATCCTGCTGATGGTGGTGGCGCTGCCGGTGTACCTGTACTACCAGTACAAGAGTGGCTGGCACGACTTCGGCCGGCAGATGAAGGGCGCCTGGTGGCTGGTGTTCTACCTGATCACGCTGGCGATCGTCTCGCGCATCGGCAGCAGCAAGTTCGGCGGCCTCGACGTCATCCCCTACGGCTGGGATCTGGCGGTGGTCGCGGTGATCGGGCTGGTGTTCTTCCTGTGGGGCGTGAAGTCCGGCTGGCGCACGCCGGCGGTGGAGGCGGCGCGGCTGGAGGCGCAGACGCACTGACCGCGGAAGGGTCCGGCGCGGCACCGCGCCGGCTACAATGCGGCATGTCACTTATCCAGCTGCAACGCGTCGACTTCAGCATCGGCGGCCCCCTTCTGCTTGAACACGTCGATCTGTCGATCGAGGCGAACGAGCGCGTGTGCATCGTCGGCCGCAACGGCGAGGGCAAATCCACCCTGATGAAGCTGATCGCCGGCGAGCTGCATGCCGACGACGGCGAGGTGCGCGTGCAGGGCGGCGTGGTGATCGCGCGGATGGCGCAGGAGGTGCCGCAAGACACCGCCGGCAACGTGTTCGACGTGGTGGCCGAAGGGCTGGGCGATCTCGGCCACCTGCTGGCGCGCTACCACCACCTGCTGCACGAGCTGCACACGCAGGCCGACTTCGACGCGCTGGGCGAGGTGCAGACGCAGATCGAGGCGCAGCACGGCTGGGATCTGGACCGCCGGGTGACCGAGGTGCTGACCCAGCTGGAGCTGCCGGGCGAGACCGATTTCGCGGCGCTGTCCGGCGGCATGAAGCGCCGCGTGCTGCTGGCGCAGGCGCTGGTGCGCAAGCCCGATGTATTGCTGCTGGACGAGCCCACCAACCACCTCGACATCGAGGCGATCGGCTGGCTGGAGAATTTCCTCAAGCAGGTCGCCGGCAGCATCCTGTTCGTCACGCATGACCGCAGCTTTCTGCGCGCGCTGGCCACCCGCATCGTCGAGATCGACCGCGGCGCGCTCACCGACTGGCCGGGCGACTACGACAACTACCTGCGCCGGCGCGAGGAGCGGCTGCACGCCGAGTCGCAGGCGAACACGCTGTTCGACAAGAAGCTGGCGCAGGAAGAGGTGTGGATCCGCCAGGGCATCAAGGCGCGGCGCACCCGCAATGAGGGCCGCGTGCGCGCGCTGAAGGCGCTGCGCAACGAGCGCGCCGAGCGGCGCAACCTGGGTGGCAACGTGCGCATGACCGCGGCCAGCGCGCAGGCCTCGGGCAAGAAGGTGGTCGACCTCAAGCACGTGCACCAGGCCTACGGCGGCCGCGTGCTGATCGACGACCTCTCCACCACCATCATGCGTGGCGACCGCATCGGCATCATCGGCCCCAACGGCGCCGGCAAGAGCACCCTGCTGAAGATCATGTTGGGCGAACTGAAGCCGCAGCGCGGCGAGGCCGAGCTGGGCACCAGCATCCAGGTGGCCTACTTCGACCAGCACCGGCTGCAGCTCAACAACCAGCTCAACGCGCTGGACAACGTGGCGCAGGGCCGCGAGTTCATCGAGCTCAACGGCCAGCGCAAGCACATCGTGGGCTACCTGCAGGATTTCCTGTTTTCACCCGAGCGCGCCCGCGCGCCGATCACCCGGCTCTCCGGCGGCGAGCGCAACCGCCTGCTGCTGGCGAAACTCTTTGCGCAGCCGTCCAACCTGCTGGTGATGGACGAACCCACCAACGATCTGGACGTGGAAACCCTCGAACTGCTGGAAGAGCTGCTGACCGACTACCAGGGCACCCTGCTGCTGGTCTCGCACGATCGCGCGTTTCTCGACAACGTGGTCTCCAGCACGCTGGTGCTGGAAGGCAACGGCCAGATCGGCGAATACGTGGGCGGCTACACCGACTGGCTGCGCCAGCGGCCGAGCGCCGCCGCCACGGTGGCCGCGGCAGCGGCCCGCCCCGGGCTCACCCGCGCGGCCGCGGTGCCGGCGGCCGCGCCCAAGCGCAAGCTGAGCTTCAAGGATCAACGCGAGCTGGAGCAGTTGCCCAAGCGCATCGAGCAGCTGGAAAGCGCGATCGCCGCGCACGGCGAGGCGATGACCTCGGCGGATTATTTCAAGCAGGACAGCGCCGCCATCACCCGGGCCAACGAAGCGGTCGCCCGCATGCAAGCCGAGCTGGATGCCGCCTACGCGCGCTGGAGCGAGCTCGACGCCTGAATGCGGATGGGCGGCTCATGCAGGAGCGACTTCGGTCGCGATGCTTTTGCGCTTCGGCATACATCAAAGCTGGAGCATCGCGACTGAAGTCGCTCCCACCGCTGAAGACGCTCCCACCCTTGAAGTTGCTCCCGCCCAGCGGGCAGCGCCTCAGTGCTCGGCCCGGGTGCGCGTCACGCCGGCCTGCATGATGCGGTCGGTCCACGCGATGCCAATCGCCGACACGATGAAAACGGCGTGGATGATGGTCTGCCACATCACGCCCACGGTGGTCAGCGTGGTGCAGCGGAGCGCACCGACGGCTTCCATGCTCTGCTGCATGCTTGCCCACGCGTCGGGAGTGCACAGCGGCAGACCCTGCAGCGAGCCGGCGGCGATGAAGGTCTTCAGCAAGTGGATCGAGGAGATGCCGATGATCGCCATCGCCAGCTTCACCTTGAGCACCGACGCATTGACATGGCTGAGCCACTCCGGCTGGTCCGGATGGTTCTCCAGCCCCAGCCGCGACACGAAGGTCTCGTAGCCGCCCACGATCACCATCATCAGCAGGTTGGAGATCATCACCACGTCGATCAGGCCGAGCACGATCAGCATGATCTCCTGCTCGCCCAGCCGCGGCGCCTCGTGGATGAGGTGCCACAGCTCCTTGCCGAACAGAAACACGTAAACGAACTGCGCCACGATCAGCCCCAGATACAGCGGCAGCTGCAGCCAGCGCGAGCTGAAGATGAGGAAGGCCAGCGGGTTGAGGCGGCGCGTACTCTGCACTTCCATGACGGGGCAACTCGTGAAGGACGATCACCAGCGTAACGGCACGCCGCGGCGCTGCCAAGCGCGGTGCAAGCCGGCTCAGCCGGTATTCTGCAGCCCCTGCGACACGCCGTTGACGCAGGCGACCAGCGCCTGCAGCAAGGCATCGTCGCGGCCGTCGCCGGCGCGCCAGCGGCGCAGCAGATCGACCTGCAGCAGGCTCATCGGATCGACGTAGGGATTGCGCAGGCGGATCGAGGCGGCCAGCCGCGGATCGCCCTGCAGCAGCGCGTCGCTGCCCTTGAGCCTGAGCAACCACTGCTGCGTGCGCTCGAACTCGGCGCGGATCAGGCCGAAGAAGCTGGCGTGCAGCGGGCCGGCCAGCTGCGAGAACGCCTCGGCGATATCCAGGTCGCACTTGGCCAGCACCATCTCGACATCGTCCAGCATATTGCTGAAGAACGGCCAGTCGCGGGCCATCTCCGCCAGCGCGGCTTCGCCGTACTCGGCCACGCCCTGCTCCAGCGCGGTGCCCAGGCCGTACCAGCCGGTAATGATCGAGCGGCACTGCGTCCACGCGAACACCCACGGAATCGCGCGCAGGTCCTGCACGCCGCGCATCCTGCGCCGGCTGGCGGGGCGCGAGCCCAGAGTCATCCGCTCGATCACGTCGATCGGCGTGGCGGCGCGGAAGTAATCGACGAAGTGCTCGTGCTCGACGAAGGCGCGATAGGTGCGCCGGCTGTCCGCGGCAAGCCGGTTCATCTGTTCGCGCCAGCGCTCCTCGCG
>JAJYSM010000089.1 GCA_021793575.1 Pseudomonadota bacterium | reverse complement strand
GCTTGAACGCCTTGGATCATCCGCAGATTCCGGACCATATGGGTCGCCCGGGCGGTTGATCGACGCCGCTCCCCTACGGGCTTGGCGGCATGCCGAGCCCGTTCCTCCAACTCGTCAAGGATTCTCCCCGTATGCGCAAGAATATGAACTGGGTGGTGTTCAGCGGCCTGATGCTGATGGGCGTGCCGATCGCACACGCCACCGGCGGCTTCAGCATCGACACCGGGGCCAACTACAGCAGCGGCACATATGGCGCCAGCACCACCACCGATATCTGGTCGGTCCCGCTTACTGCCGCCTACCAGGCCGGCCGCTGGACCTTCAAGCTCACCGTACCCTACGTCAGCATAAGCGGTTCGGGTAACGTCATTCCAGGTATCGGTCTGGTCATGAACGGCAATCCGATGGGCCGCGGCATGGGTGGCCAGGTCACTTCGAGCCCAGGCACTACGTCGACCACCAGCGCTTCCACTTCGGCCTCCGGTCTTGGTGACGTTGTCGCATCAGCTGGGTATACCCTGGTTTCCAGCGCAGACCACAGCTTTACCCTCGATCTCACCGGCAAGGTGAAATTCGGTACTGCTGACGTCAACAAGGGTCTGGGTACCGGCCAGAATGACTACGGCCTCTCACTGGACACCTACAAGGCCATGGGCAAGTGGACACCCTTCGGCGGTATTGGCTGGGTGAACTACGGCAGCTCGCCGTACATCAAGCTCAAGAACGCCATGAATGCGAACGGAGGTGTGGACTACCGGCTTGAGAACAGCGACAACGTGGGCGTGTATTACTACTACCGTCAGCAGATCGTCGCAGGTGGCCCAACTCAGAGCGAGCTCACGGCCTACTGGAATCACAAGTTCAGCGACAAGTTCCGCTTGCAGAGCTACGCGCTCGGCGGCATGACCAATGGCAGCGCGGACTACGGTATCGGTGCCTCGATCAAGTACACGTTCTGATTGATCAGGCCGGGATGGACGCGAGGCGCCTTGGCTGGACCAGGGCGTCTCGCCGCGCCTGCGGAATATGCGCAAAGAACTCTGGCGCACATTGCGCACGGCTTGCGTGCGGGCGTCGATCATCAGTCGAATGGGCGCGGTTCCATCTGTCACGGCAAGTCACGGCAAGCACGCACGTGAAGTCGAAGCGGCAGGTGGGCGCTATCCAACGTGCTGCCGGTCCACCCGTTCCGGCTGGACGAACGTGCTGTTCGTGTCGTTCCCATCATGCCTCGGCACCCGCTGGCTCGTCATCGGTGAACAGTCGTACATACGCCTCATAGCGGAACCGGCGATGCCGGGCGTGACCGGTGATCTCCTGCAGCACGCCGAGTTTCACCAGCCGCGCCACGATCTGGTTGGCACCGGCGTAGGTGGTGCCCAGCAAGTTCTGCACGTCCGTCACCGAAACGATCGGCCGCTGATACAGCGACTCCAGCACACGATGGCCATTGCCTGCCGCGCGCCCCAACTCGGCGGTGATGCGGCTGCGGTGCTCCTCGCGCAGCGCGAGAATGTGGCGCGCCGTTTCCGTGGCCTGCACGCTAGTCTCGGCGATGCCACGCAGAAAAAATGCCAGCCAGCCCTCCCAATCGCCGCGATCGCGGATCGCCTGCAGATGCTCGTAATACAGCTGGCGGTGGCGCTTGAAGTAGTGCGACAGGTACAGCACCGGTTTGTGCAGCGTCGCGCTTTCGCACAGCAGAAAGGTGATCAGCAGCCGACCCACGCGGCCATTGCCGTCGAGAAACGGATGGATGGTTTCGAACTGCGCGTGGGCCAGGCCAATCTTGATCAGCAGCGGCAACGCGTCCTGCTGGTGCAGGAAATTTTCCAGCGTGCCCAGAATCTCGCCGAGCAGGTGTGGCGGCGGCGGCACGAACGTCGCTTCGGCCAGCGTGCAGCCGCTGGCGCCGATCCAGTTCTGCGTCAAGCGCAGCTCACCCGGCGTCAATCGACCGCCGCGCACGCCTTGCAGCAGGCGCTGATGGATCTCGCGGATCAGCCGCACCGACACCGGCAGTTCCGCCAGACGCGCCAACCCGTAATTCATGGCGCCGACGTAGTTCACCACCTCATTCACATCACGTGGACGATCTGCGGCCAGCACCTGCGCCTCAGCGGCCAGCACATCCTGCAGTGAGCATTGCGTGCCCTCGATCTGGCTGGACAACACCGCTTCCTTGCGCACGTACATCAGCACAAACAGATCGGGATTGGGCAAGGTCTGCACCGAGCCGTCGAGCCGGCCCAGCGCGCGATCGGCGCGCGACAGCAGTACCTGCAGTTCACCTTCCAGCCGTACCGGCGGGAGTGGCGGCAGCGGCGCCGGCACAAACGCACGATAGCCGCTGGGCTGGCGCTGGTACCGACCGGCACGGCCTTCGGCCGGCTGCGTGGGCGAGCGATTCATGCGTCATCCCTGTGTATTGCATCGCGCGTTTCGTATGGGGCGCCTGCGGCCTCATACTAAACACTGTGTTTAGTACAGACAAGATCCGGTCGTATACGAAACGCAGGTGGTGCCATTGCGACTCTTCCTGCTGCCGGGTCGCCTAGGTCCGGATGGAGCACTGCCAAGCCGCGAGATCCGCTCGCCCCGAAAGGCGGCAGGTCAGCCATCCGCAATCTCATTCCAGTCCTCCGTAAAAACGCCGACTTCGATCTGCGCCCGGTAGTCCAGCCGACCCTCGGACAGCGCACCGACCAGGTAACTGGAATGACTACCGGTCTGCAACGCCCAGAGGCTGGCGGCGCCGGCGCCTCTGCGTGAGATGCAGCACAGGGCATGCGCGTTGCACGGCTGCAGCATCTCATTGGCCGCACAGCGGCATGCAGAGGCGCCCCGCAGGGCGCCTCGTTGGACACGCGGTCCGGCTCAGCTTTTCCTGATGGCGAAATCCTGCGTGGCGACCGGCTTGCCGTCGAGCGAGATCTCCACCTTGTACTTGCCGGCCGGCCACAGATCGGGGTTCTCCACCTTGAAGGTGGTGACAGCCGGGCCGTCGGTGGCAATCGACTGGCTGACGCTGCTGACCAGCTGGCCCTGCCCTTCCAGGTAGCTCCACTTGGCATTCAGCGTGGCGCCACCGCTGCTGCCTTCGGTGGCGACGCTGGCGTAGATGGTCTTGTCGCTGGCGATGAAGCTGTTGCCGGGGCGGCTGATCTTGTGCTCGGCATTCACGGCGTCGCCCAACGTCACCTTGGCGACCGTCAGCGGGGCCTTGGCGGGTGCCGCCGCGACTGCGGCCGCAGCTGGCGCGGCAGCGCTGGCCACGGTGCTGCTGGCTGCCGGAGCAGCGGGTGCGGCGGCGCTGCCGGCAACGGCCGGTGCGATCGCCGCGGGCGCCGGTGCGGTGGTGGTGCTGGCACTGGCGGGTGGGCTGGCCGGGGCGGCGGGCTGCTGCTTGCCGCAGGCGCTGAGCAGCAGGCTGGCGAGAACGGCGCTGCAAAGGGCCGTGGTGCGTGAGGCGATTTTCATGCGCGGACTCCTGGGTCGGTGATTGACGGCCGATGCACCCCGCGCGCGGCCGTAGCGACGTCAGGGTGCATGGATCAGGCTGCCGAGGCTAGCGCCGCGCACGTGAAGCGCCGATTAGCGGGGGAAACGTGCGCGCTGAACTTTCATGCGCGCCTGACGAAGCGCGTGGGTCGACAGCCCGCGCACCCATGCGGGGAGGCTCGCAAGAACTTGCGTGACAGTGCCGGCCCTACTGGCGCGCGCTGCGCAGGTTGTCGGGTGTGGCCGGCACGCTGCTGCGGAACGGGTTGATGTCGAGCCCGCCGCGGCGGGTGTAGCGCGCGTACACGCTGAGCTGCAGTGGCGCGCAGCGCTGCGTGAGGTCCATGAAGATGCGCTCCACGCACTGCTCGTGGAAATCGTTGTGGTTGCGGAACGACACCAGGTAGCGCAGCAGCCCGGCGCGATCGATCGGCGCACCGCGGTAGGCGATCTGCACGCTGGCCCAGTCCGGCTGGCCGGTGACCGGGCAGTTGGAGCGCAGCAGGTGCGAGACCAGGCTTTCCTCGATCGCCACGGCGGCGTGGTCGGCCTGCAGGAAATCGGCCTGCGGCGGGCCGTAGTCGTCGATGTCGAGCGCCTGCCCATCGAGCAGATGGCCGTCCAGATCGGCAAAGCGATGCGCGCTGGCGGCGACCGCGCCGAGCTGCACGCCGATCACCGCGCCCGCTGCCGCTGACAGGTCGTGCCGCAGCGTGGCGGCGAGCACGTCGGCGTCGGCAATGCGCTCACCGGCGAAGCTGTTGAGGTACAGCTTGAGCGATTTCGATTCGATGATATGCGGCGAGCTGGCCGGCACGCGAAACTCGGCCATCGCCACCGCGGGCTTGCCGCGCAGGTCCAGCCACGACAACTCGTAGGCGTTCCAGATATCGACGCCGTGGAACGGCAGCCGCTCGGCCACGCCGATCTGCGCGCGCTGGCCGGCGCGCGCGATGGGAAACAGCAGGCGGGGATCGTAGTGCTCGGCGTAGACGGTGCCCTTGCCAAGCGGGGAGTGGTCGGGCGTACTCATGCCGCCAGTGTAGCGAACGCGCCGTGATCACCGCTGCCAGCTTGGCGGCTCTGGCCACGCTTGTCCTTCTCCCGCCGGGAGAAGGTGGCGCGCAGCGCCGGATGAGGGTGCGTCGCGCCGCGTGATCCGGCGCGACGCCGCAGCGACCGGATCAGGCGTTGACCGCGCTCATGCCAGCCTCCGGATAGCGCGTGCCCGCAGCGGCGTCGGGCGGAAACACCGCGTCGATCGCGGCCAGCTCGGCGGCGCTCAAGCGCACGTCGAGTGCGCCGAGATTCTCGTCCAGCCGCGAGCGCTGCTTGGTGCCGGGAATCGCCACCACGTCATCCCCATGCGCCAGCACCCAGGCCAGCGCCAGCTGCGCCGGCGAGCAGCCCTTGTCGGCGGCCAGCGCCTTGACCTGCTCGACCAGCTGCAGGTTGCGGGTGAAGTTGTCGCCCATGAAACGCGGGCTGCTGCGGCGGTAGTCGTCGGCCTCGAAATCCTCCGGCCTGCTGATCGCGCCGGTGAGAAAGCCGCGGCCCAGCGGTGAGTAGGCCACCAGGCTCACGCCAAGCTTGCGGCAGGCGGCCAGCATGCCGTTGCTCTGCGGATCGCGCGTCCACAGCGAGAACTCACTCTGCAGCGCGGCGATCGGATGCACCGCGCAGGCGCGTTCCAGGGTGGCGCCGGAGGCCTCCGACAGTCCGAGAAAACGCACCTTGCCGGCCTGCACCAGCCCGGCCATGGCGCCCACGGTCTCCTCGACCGGCACGGTGGGATCGACGCGGTGCTGGTAGTACAGGTCGATACTGTCGATGCCCAACCGCTTGAGGCTGGCGTCGCAGGCCGCGCGCACGTACTCGGGACGGCCGCTGATGCCGCGGATTTTCGGGTCGCTGGCGTCGCGCACGATACCGAACTTGGTCGCGATGAAGGCCTGCTTGCGGCGGCCCTGGATCGCCTTGCCGACCAGCTCCTCGTTGACGAACGGGCCGTACATGTCGGCGGTGTCGAGCAGGTTGAGGCCGCGATCAAGCGCGTGCCGGATGGTGGCGAGCGACTCGGCGTCGTCGCGCTGGCCGTAGAAATCGCTCATGCCCATGCAGCCCAGGCCAAGGGCGGAAACCAGCGGGCCGTTGCGGCCGAGGGTGCGCGTATGCATCGAGGTATCTCCTTGATCGGAAGAGAAGGGAGCGCCGTGACCGCCAGCCCGCGGCACGGTAATCGAATCATTGTGCATGCCGCCGCGTTGCCGATAAATGAAAAATGGACCAACGCCATTCCATCAAAACCAGCAATCAGGGGTCGCGTCGAAGCCATGCGGCTGTACATCCGCATCGTCGAGCTGACCAGCTTCACCGCTGTCGCCGACGCGCGTGCCGCACCCGCCGCGCGGCGCGGATGCCCGGAGCTGCGCTCCCGCGCGAGCGTCCGGCAGCGCGCTACGACGTGCGCGCCAAACCATACCGCGGCGCGCTGGTGCCGAGGCTTTCGCTGCTGAGCGGGGCGCCGGCGGCGAGTAGCGCGCCGCGCTGTTTGGCCAGCGGCAGGCGCAGCATGGCATCCTCCAGCCGGGCGAGTTGGGCCGGCCAGTGCAACCTCTGGCACGGGCTGGACAGGATGGAATCGGGTTAGCATCGCCCGCTTCCACGCGCATGCGGCCAGCGGTCGCCGCGCCACCCGCTTTCCCCGCAGGAGCAAGGCATGCATTCGATGATCGGCAGGTTGCGTCGGGTCGGCGCGTTGGTACTGGCGCTGGTGTCGGCGGGCGCCGCGGCGCAGGGCCGCACGCTCAGCGCCAGCGACTACGCGCAGGCGGAGCGCTTCATGCCCTACAACACGGTGCCGCTGGTCGATCACGCGGTGGCGAAGGTGCACTGGCTGGACGACGGCCACTTCTGGTATGTCGACCACGACCGCAGCGGCGACCATTTCGTGCAGATGGCGGTGGCCGATGGCCAGCGCACGCCGCTGCTGGACCAGGCCCGGCTGGCCGCGGCGCTGGGCAAGCTCACTGGCACGCCGTTCGACGCCAGCAAGCTGCCGCTGAGCGCGTACCGCGCGCGGCCGGACGGCTGGCTGGAACTCACCGTGAAGGATAAGCACTACGTCTGCGACCTGCGCACGGCCGCCGGCGCGTGCGTAGCCGGCCGCACGCCGCATGCCGCGGCGGTCAAGGCCGTTGCGGGCGACGGCCCGGGCGTGCTGTCGCCGGACCGGCGCAGCGAGGCCTTCATCCGCCACTGGAACCTGTGGCTGCGCGACGTGGCCACGGGCAGGGAAACCCAGCTCACCACCGACGGCGTGGAGAATTTCGGCTACGCCACCGACAACGCCGGCTGGAAGCACACCGACCACGCGATCCTGGTGTGGTCGCCGGACTCGAAGCAGATCGCCACCTTCCAGCAGGACCAGCGCAAGACCGGCGACATGTACCTGGTCAGCACCAACGTCGGCCATCCGAAGCTGGAGGCGTGGAAATACCCGCTGCCCGGCGACAAGAACATCACCATGATCGAGCGCGTCATCATCGACGTGGCCACGCGCAAGGTGGTGCGCCTGAAGATGCCGCCCGACCAGCACCGCTCCAGCCTGTGCGACGACGTCAGCTGCGGCCCGGACGGCGGCTGGGACGACGTGCAGTGGGCGCCCGACGGCAAGACGCTGGCCTTCGTCTCCACCTCGCGCCACCACAAGCACGAGTGGTTCCGCGTGGCGAACGCGGCCACCGGCGCGGTGCGCACGGTGTTCGAGGAAAGCGTGCCGACCTACTACGAGAGCGGCAACGGCAAGGTCAACTGGGCCTACCTGCCGCAGTCGAACGAGGTGGTGTGGTACTCCGAGCGCAGCAACTGGGGCCAGCTCTACCTGTACGACCTCACCACCGGCAAGCTCAAGCACGCGATCACCCGCGGCACCGGCAACGTCACCGAGATGCTGCGCGTGGATGCCAAGAGCCGCACGCTGTGGTTTCGCGGCGTGGGGCGCGAGCCGGGCGTCGATCCGTACTACCAGCAGTTCTACAAGGTCAGCCTCGACGGCGGCCAGCCGACCCTGCTGACGCCGGAGTCGGCCAACCACACGATCACCCTGTCGCCGGATGGACGTCTGTTTGTCGACGCCTATTCCACCCCCACGGCGCCGCCGGTGACCGTGCTGCGCAGCGCCGACGACGGCCACGTGGTGGCCAGCGTGGCCACGGCCGACATCAGCCGGCTGAAAGCGGCCGGCTGGGTGCCGCCGACGCCGATCACGGTGAAGGCGCGCGACGGCAAGACCGAACTCTACGGCCTGCTGTTCAAGCCGACCAACTTCGACCCGCACAAAAAGTACCCGATCGTCGACTACATCTACCCCGGCCCGCAGACCGGTTCGGTCGGCTCGCGCAGCTTTGCCGCGGCGCACGTGGACGACCAGGCGCTGGCCGAGCTGGGCTTCATCGTGGTGGCGATCGACGGCATGGGCACGCCGTGGCGCTCGAAGGCATTTCACGACGCCTACTTCGGCAACATGGGAGACAACACGCTGCCCGACCAGGTCGCCGGCATCAAGGAGCTGGCCCAGCGCTATCCGTGGATCGACCTCGACCGCGTCGGCATCTGGGGCCACTCCGGCGGCGGCTTCGCCACCGCGGACGCGATGTTCCGCTATCCGGATTTCTTCAAGGTCGGCTGGTCCGAAAGCGGCAACCACGACAACCGCAACTACGAGGACGACTGGGCCGAGAAGTACCAGGGTGCGCTCACCGTGGGCAAGGACGGCAAGAGCAACTACGACGACCAGGCCAACGAGAACATCGCGAAGAACCTCAAGGGCCACCTGATGCTGGTGCACGGCACCATGGACGACAACGTGCCGCCCAGCAACACGCTGCTGGTGGTCGCCGCGCTGATCAAGGCGAACAAGGATTTCGACCTGCTGATGATCCCCAACGCCCACCACGCCTACGGCGCCGCCACGCCCTACGTCACCCGCCGCCGCTGGGACTACTTCGTGCACCACCTCGCCGGCAACACGCCGCCGAAGGAGTACGCGCTGAAGCCGTGGCCGTGGATGTGAGCCAAGCAAATACCTTGAACGCACGAACGGCATGAATTTCCGCCGGATGAAACGCCGGCGTCAGCCCAGTCTTCGCCGCAGCCTCTCGCCGCACGCGGAAGGCTGCATCACAGCAACGGATCTTCACCGACATGCATCGCATTCTGTGGCGCCACCCCATGCTGGCAGCTCGCGTTCTGCCAAGTGCGAACCGCTATCGAAGTTTCTCGACCACCAAGGCATTGCTGCCGATCGGTGTCGTGCTCGCGACAGGACTGGCCGGCATCTTTGCACTGCATCATCGGGTCGATGGTGAGCACGCGTGGCCGCCGCTTGCGGTACCGATCTTTTTGATCGCGTTGACGGCAATTTTTGGCGCGCGGCGCGAGCAGCGCGCCATGCAAACGCACCAACATGGCTGGATGCAGGCTTGGCCGATCGAGCCGAACATGCTCGCGCGTTGGCTGCGGATGGCCGCAGCTTCCAGCGTATTTGCGCGCGCCGCCGTGCCCGCTGCGTTGGCCGGTATTCTGCTTTCCATCTCCGGCTACGGCGCCATGCTGTTGAACCTCGCTGGTTGCGCCGCTGGCGCGCTGGCTGGCGCAAGCCTCGGCCTGCATATCGGATCGCGACGGCAACCGTCAGACACCACCACCATGCTGCATGCGCCGCTTGTGCCACAGGCGCGGCCATTTCTCGGCTTGCGGCAGTTGGACAGATGGCAGCGCTCCGCCATTGGGCGCAGCTCCATGCGACGCTGGGCACTCTGGATCACTCCCGTGCTGTTGGGATACCCGGCTGCGAACATCAGTGCACGTGCGGGCGTCAGCCTGCTGTTGCTGCTGTTTGCGTGGCCATGGTACGGGCGCGCCATCACAGCATCCCTGGGTACCTTGGTCGCCGCAGCAGATCTGCTGCGCGCGACGCCGCTGCTGCATGCCCGACTGCTGCGCCGATTGCTGCCTTTTCCCGTAACGATAGCGTTGTGTGTGGTGCTGGCCGTGGGTTGCGATCTGCTTTGGCTGGGACAATCCATCCGTACGGCCATCGGTGTGGCACTCGGATTGCTGCTGCTGGAGGCGTTGCGCATTGGGCGTGCGTGGCACGCGTCCTGCCATGGAGTACGTACATGAACTTGCATGCCGTCGTGCTTGATGTTGACGATCTGCACCAACGCCTCGGTACACACAAGGTACTCAACGGCGTGAGCTTCAACCTGCAGCGCGGTGAGCTGCTTGGCCTGATAGGCGCGAATGGCTCTGGCAAATCCACGTTGGTGCGCTGCATCGCCGGGTTGATCGCTCCGGAAGCAGGGCATATTGCGATCGCCGGTCATGCCATTGGCGCCGATCCAGTGCGGGCGCGCGCCCAGCTCGGGTTCGCCGTGGATCCCTCGACGCTGCCTGCGACGCTGACCGGCTGGCAATGCCTCGAACTGTTTGCCGGCACGCGCGGTCTGGATGCGATACCCGGCGTGACGCTCGCATTCGCCGAAGCCCTGCGTCTCGTGCCGATGCTGCATGCCCAGGTGGCCCGCTATTCGCTGGGCATGCGGCAGAAGCTGTCGCTATGTCTGGCGCTGCTCGGTGAGCCGGCACTCCTGCTGCTTGACGAATCCTTGAATGGACTGGATCCACTCAGCGTCTACGAGGCCAAACAGTGGATTGCTGGACTGGTGCGGCGGGAACAGTGCGCAGTGCTTCTGGCTACGCACATGCTGGACACCACGCAGGACTGCATGACGCGCGTGGCCCTGTTGCACGAGGGCGCATTTCTGCGCACCTGGAATACGGATGATCTCCATGCGTTGCGCAACGATCGAACCCGCACGCTGGAACTGTCGATGATTGAAAGTCTGCGGGCCGCAGGCCAGCCCGGGATGTGAGCCAGCCGTCCTGCATTGAGCATGCAAGGTATGCTCGCGCTGATGTTTCTCGCGCTGATGGCAAACACCTGTTACTGCGCTGCATACCTCGTGGAGGCCGTGATGCGACGCTCGCGGTTGCGCGCCAGCTGGCCGAACGTGCGCGGGGTGCTCAGCGGAGCCGCATGATTCGCGTACAAAAAACCGGCACCCGTGGGTGCCGGTTTTTTTCACGCTGCGAAGGTGACGCCCCGACCGATCAGAACGTGTAGCGCACCGTCAGCATCGCCGACCAGCGCGAGACCACGCGGCTGGGATCGAAGAAGCCGCCGTCGTAGACCCAATACTGTTCAGATACGAAGCGCCGGCACAGGCTGATGCTTTTGGTGGAGCAACACACCGCGATGGCGGACGTTGAAGCTGCTCATCTTGCGCTTGACGCCGCGCGGGTTGAAGTGACCA
>JAJYSM010000021.1 GCA_021793575.1 Pseudomonadota bacterium | reverse complement strand
CGGTGCGCGGCGTCGAGGTGACGGCCAGCCTTGCCAAGCCTTGAGCGCGCCCGGCAAGCGCCGGTGCAAGTGGCACGGCGGGTGCTCCACCGGCCCGCGCACGGCAGAAGGCAAGGCCAAGTGCGCGGCGAACCTGCCGAGGCTTGACCGGGTAGGGGGTGAAAATCGCTAGGTCGCATCGGCCCGCGACCGTTCGCCCCCCTTCGTTGTGACAAACCGTGACAATTTCCGCATGCATCGCGCGGGCGCGGCCAGACGGAACAGAAAAGCTGCGAACCCAGGAACGGATAACTTTGGGGAGAACGGAAAACAAAGAGAATCGCAAACCGTTGCAGCACAAGGGTTACCAGCGATTGTTCGATAGACATCCGCCCACCGAAGGTTTCACCAGTGTCACGCAACACCCCTGAAACCGCGCCACGGCGCGGTTTTTCTTTGCTTGGCGCGCTGGATCATTCTTGCCAAGGATTGATCACGGATACACCCGCCGCTTCGTAAGGAGCGGTGTCACGGGACGCCACGATGAAACTTCGCGAGGCCGCCATCGCGGCGATGTACCCGTCAGGTGTCGGAAACCCTCGCCCGCCGGTTTTTGCAGTCACGGCCAGCTTGGCGTAGCACCGGGCTGCATCGATGTCGAAGGGCAATACCCTATCCCTGAATAGTCCCATCAGGCCGTCAAGCGCCTGCGCCAGCATGTCCTTGCGCTTACCGACCGGGAGCGCGGCGATGCCAAACAACAGCTCGGCCAGCGTCACGCTGGACAGATACAGTGTTTCGGCAGCTTGATCGTTCAACCAGGCACGCACGCGCGGATGCGGTTCGGGCTTCATCGCTTCGGAAACGACGTTGGTATCGAGGACGATCATTCAAACCCCAGCGGCTCGGCCGGTGTCTTGTCTCTCACCCGATCGAAGACTTCAAAATCCCCGTTGGTCAGGCCGATCGTGCGGCCCAGTGCTGCGAGGGCGTCGCCCATGCAGACACGCGTCTCCGGTTTGACCGCGATCGCCAGAATCTCGCGAACCTCGGCCTCGGTGCTGTGCCCATGCAGAGCGGCTCGGACCCGTAGCGCCCGATGCACGTCGTCGGGCACATTGCGTACTGTCAGCATAGCCATAGCGTCACCTCGTTAGAATGCATTCTATGCATGCACTTTAATTATTTGAATGCATTTCCGCAAGAAGCAGCAGCCATGTCGGAAAACATCTGTTCCCGAGTTGCGGCACACGGCTCAAGCCAGCCGTGCTCGATCAACGCCAGCCATCCAGCGCCCGCGCTGCCGACCTTCGCTGACCCAGCCCGCCGGCGGCAGGATCAGCATCGCGTCGCCGTAGGAGAAGAAACGGTAGCGCTGTTCGACTGCATGGCGGTAGGCGTCGAGCACGAACTCGCGTCCGGCCAGCGCCGACACCAGCATCAGCAGGGTCGATTGCGGCAGATGGAAGTTGGTCAGCAGGCCGTCGATGCTGCTGAAGCGGTAGCCGGGAAAGATGAAGATCTGCGTCT
Organism: Pseudomonadota bacterium; assembly: GCA_021793575.1. Taxonomy (GTDB): domain Bacteria; phylum Pseudomonadota; class Gammaproteobacteria; order Xanthomonadales; family Rhodanobacteraceae; genus Rhodanobacter. Next base: position 48,549 of record JAJYSM010000021.1, on the reverse strand, counting down.
CGCCGGCAAACGGGTGCAGTTCGCCGTTGTTGCTGGCGCTTTCCAGCGCGCGCACCACGGTGGTGCCCACCGCGATCACGCGACCGCCCACTGCGCGGGTGTGGCGGATTTGCCCGATCAGGTGCGCGCCCACGTTGAGCCACTCGCGGTGCATGCGGTGGTCCTTCAGCTCGTCGGTGCGCACCGGCTGGAAGGTGCCGGCACCGACGTGCAGAGTGATGTAGCCGAACTCGACCCCGCGCTGGCGCAGCGTGGCCAGCATCACTTCGTCGAAATGCAGGCCGGCGGTGGGCGCCGCCACGGCGCCGGGCTCGCGCGCGAAGACGGTCTGGTAGCGCTCCATGTCGCTGGCGTCGGCGTGCCGCGTGATGTACGGCGGCAGCGGCATCTCACCCAGTTTCAACAGCAATTTTTCCAGCGGCTCGGGCGCCTCGAAATGCAGCCGGAAAAATCCCTCGTCGCGGCCCAGCACCACCGCGTGGCTGCCGTCGGCCAGCTCGATGCGGCCGCCCGCCTTCGGCTTCTTGCTGACGCCGAGCTGCACGGTGGCTTCGTGCGCGCCGGTGACGCGTTCGATCAGGATCTCCACCGCGCCGCCGCTTTCCTTGCGCCCATACAGCCTGGCTGGCAGCACCCGCGTGTCGTTGAACACCAGCAGGTCGCCCGCACGCAGCAGCTCGGGCAGCTCGCGAAACTGGCGATCCTCGCGGGTGCCGTTGGCCGCGTCGAGCCGCAGCATGCGGCTGGCCGAGCGCTCGGGCAATGGCGCCTGCGCGATCAACTCGGGCGGCAGTTCAAAATCGAAATCGGACTTCTTCAAGAGGCGCTGATCGGCAGGCAGGGATCGCGCATTATCGCCGATACGGCAGACCCGTTCGGATCGACTGCGATCAGGTACCAGGCCTGCTTGATGGACGTCACGGCAAGCTCCGCCTCTCTCCCTACGGCGAGCGGGAGTGGATGCGTACTCCGCAGCACGCCCTACAGCCACCCCTTCTGCCGCGCCAGCCGGTACGCCTCGATGCGGTTGGCGACACCGAGCTTGCCGATCGCCTCGGACAGGTAATTGCGCACGGTGCCGTGCGACAGCTTGAGCTGCGTGGCGATATCGCCGGCGGACTGGCCCTCGCCGGCCAGACGCAGCACCTGGCGCTCGCGGTCGTTCAGCGGATCGGCCTCCGACCACGCCTCCAGCGCCAGCTGCGGGTCGATGGCGCGGCCGCCGCGATGAACCGTGCGCAGTGCCTCGGCGAGGTTTTCGGCCGGCGCATCCTTCAGCAGGTAACCGGACACACCGGCATCCAGCGCGCGGCGCAGAAAGCCGGGCCGCGCGAACGTGGTGACGATCACCACCTTCATCGGCAGCTGCTGGCGCTGGATGCGCTGCGCCAGCTCCAGCCCGGTGAGGCCGGGCATCTCGATGTCGGTCACCAGCACGTCGGGCTTCAGCCGCTGCAGCTCGCGCCAGGCCGCCTCGCCATCCGCCGCCGAGCCGAGCACGTCGATATCGGATTCCAGGCCGAGCAGCGCGGACAGCGCGCCGCGCACCATCGCCTGATCCTCGGCCAGCAGCACGCGGATCATGCGGCGGAGTGCCCGCTCGCCGCGCCGGCGAACGGCGCTGCATCGGATATGTCGAGTGACGTCCGCGCAGGCGGCACCAGCCGCATGATCGGCAGCGGCAGCGGCACCAGCACCTGCAGTTGCGTGCCGCCGCCGTGCGGCGAGTCGATGGCCAGCGTGCCGCCCAGCGCCCGCACCCGTTCGCGCATGCCGCACAGGCCGTTGCCGTCGCCGCCGATGCCACCGCGACCGTTGTCGCTGATCAGCAGGCGCACGCCGGCAGGCTCGCGCAGCAGCTCGATCCTGGCCGTGCTGGCCTCGGCATGGCGCGCGATATTGGTGGCGGCCTCGCGCAGGATCAGCGAGAGCCCGCGTTCGATCTCGGCGGGCAGCTCGATGGCCGGATGCGCGTAGTCCAGATGCACCCCCGACGCGCCCAGCAGCAGCCGGGCGGAGGCGAGTTCCACGGCCAGGTCGGTGGCGTGCATGCCGGTCACCGCGCTGCGCACTTCCGCCAGCGCGTGCCGCGCCACTTTCTCGGCCTCCGCAATCTCGCGCCGGGCCGCCTCGGCGTCGCGATCGAACAGCTTGCGCGACAGCTCCAGCTTCAGCGTGATCAGCGACAGCGTGTGCCCGAGCAGATCGTGCAGATCGCGGCTGATGCGCTCGCGTTCGGCGGTTGCCGCCAGCCGGCGCACCTCGTCGTGGGAGAGCAGCAGCTCGGCATTTTTTGCGTCGCTGATGCGCTCGGCGTTGACGATCAAGCCGATGATGAAGGTCGTGATGGGGATCGAGATCCACATCTGCCACGCATAGCGCAGCAACATGGCTTCGCCGATGCAGACGAAGTTGAGTGCCACCAGCACAATCAGGTAACGAAGCAGACTCATGCGGCAACTGCTCAACATCACGCAGCCATAGATGAAGTAGTTCAGGCCGCTCGGATACCACGGCAGCAGCACCAGGCACAGAGCGACCAGGGTCAGCGCATAGCGCCGCGCTGTGCGACGCGAGGCAAGACAGCACTTGGCATACAGCAGCAGAAACACCGGATAGGTGAGCAACGTGAGCGCGGCCCAGCGCCAGGTGTAACCACCGAAAATCGGTGTGATGAACACCCAAGCCGACCACAGCAAGTGGATGGCATCGACCCATGGCGACTTGCCTTTGCGCACGCTGCCAGCCACCAGCGAATCCGGCGCCGGCGTGAAAAACGCGACTATCCGCTGCTGCATGGCGCTGACTTCCCCGAAACCCGTCATGGCTTGCATGCTACTTCAACCGTAGCGCCGCAGCCGCCGCGTCGCCAGCAGCAGAAACATGGCGGTGAAACCCACCAGGGTCAGCACATGCGGCAGCAGCGCGCCCTTGTTCATGCCCACTGCCGCCATCGCCAGCTGGTCAAGGTGATAGCTCGGCCACACCGGCGCGATGCGCTGCAGGATTTTCGGCAGCAGCGGCAGCGGAAACCACAGCCCGGACAGGAACGCCATCGGCAGATAGACCAGGTTGACCAGACCCGGAGCACCCTGACCCTTGATCAGCGTACCGAGCCACAGACCCATGGCGCAGAACGGCAGTACGCCGAGCACCGCGGTGGCGAACAGCGCCAGCATCTGGCCTGCACGCAAGTCCACATGGGCCAGGAACACCGCCATGCCGAGCAGGATCAGCGCGATCACCGCCGCCACCAGCGTCGCCATCAGCATCTTGGCCAGCAGGTAGGCGCCCGGCGGCATCGGCAGCGCGCGCTTGAGCGCGAGCAGGCCGTTGTCGCGCTCCAGCGCCAGCGACACACCGAAGCCGAACAGGCCCGGCGCCATCACGCCGAACGTCACGTAGCTGGCGAGCAGGTAGCGCGGTGCGTCGGGGCCGTTGGCATGCGCCAGAAAGATACCGAACATCAGATAGAACACCGACGGAAACAGCAGCGTCGGCAGCAGGAAGCTGGGCGTGCGCAGATAGCGCAGGCATTCGCTGCGCGCCTCCTGCAGGTAGGCGCCGAGCACGCGGGCACGCGGCATCGCGGCTGCCGCAACGACAGGGTCCGTGGCAGTGGAAAGTGCGGTATCCATCAGGCAGCCTCGCGCTGGTCGGTGGCGGATGCCGCATCGGCATCGCGGGTGAGTTCGGTGAAGGCCTCGGCCAGACCGGCGCGCTGCACTTCCAGCTCGCATAGCCCGGGGTCGGCATCGAGCAGCCGGCGCACCACCGCCTCGGCCGCGGCGGTGCTGATGCGCAGCTGCTGGTTGTCCGCCTGCGCTTCGTTGACCTCGGGCCAGCCGCGTACGGTCTCGACCGCCAGCGTGCTGCGGCAGCGGATGCGCCTGATCGCCACCCGCGCGCGCAGCGCATCGACGCTGCCCTCATGGATCACGCGGCCGTGCGCCATCACGCAGACGCGGTCGGCCAGCGCCTCAGCCTCTTCCAGGTAGTGCGTGGTCAACAGTACCGCGCAGCCTTCGGCGATCAGCTGGCGGATGGTCAGCCACAGCTTCTGCCGTGCCTCGATGTCCAGGCCCACGGTGGGCTCGTCCAGAAACAGCAGCTCGGGCCGGCCGCACAGCGCCAGCGCGAACTGCACACGGCGCTGCTGGCCGCCGGAGAGCTTCGCGTAAGGCCGCTGCAGCAGATCGCCTACCCCGGCCAGCGCGGCGGTTTCGGCCAGCGCACGCGGCGCCGGGTAGTAGCTGGCGGTGAGCCGCAGCAGTTCGCCCACGCGCAACGTCTGCGGCAGCGCGGCGTGCTGCAGCATCACGCCGATGCGCCGGCGCGCCTGGCTGCGCTGCGGATCCTGCCCGAACAGTTCCACCGTGCCGGCATCGGCACGGATCAGCCCCAGCAGCAGGCCGATCGCAGTGGTCTTGCCGGCGCCGTTGGGGCCGAGCAGCGCCAGCAGTTCGCCGCGCCGCAGCTGCAGCTCGGCGCCGTCCAGCGCGGTGAGCCGGCCGTAGCGTTTGACGACGCCGCCAAGGCGGGCGATCGGATCATCGAAGTGCGGCATGGGGGTTCCTCCTGTGCCGTGCATGCTGCGCGGAACGGGCTGTGGTGGGCAGTCGCGGGCGTCAGCGATCGGGCATGACAGCCGTCATGCGGGGTTACGGACAACCGGGCTGCGCGCTATGCTGAGCGGGTGAAAGCGCCCGTCAGCCCATGTGCGGCGGTGCATCAGAGCAACGGGTGGCCTGCGGCGATGCGCACCGGAGCGGTGCGGCCACCACCCCCAATCGAGCAAACCCGCCGGCCTGCTTTGCGTCAGGAGCGAGGCGCCAACGGGACCGAGGAGAAGCGTCATGCGAGTGTTTGAACAGCTGCGCGAACTGCGCGAATTCGGCGGCAAGCCGCGCACCACCGGTCTGGACGATGCAAGCATCGAACGCATGGCCGCCCGCGACCCACTGCTGGGCATCGCGATTGCCGAGGCGCTGGCGCGCCATCGCGAATTGCGCGCCGAACCCGGGATGGATTCATTCCTGCGCCTGGACGAAATCGAGCAACTGGCCCAGGCGCAGGCCGGCTTCGTCAATTTCTACCCGGACGACGCGATCAATCCCTACCTGGCAGCAGCCGCGCGCGGACCCTGGGTCGTCACGCTGAAGGGGGCGGTGGTGCATGACAACGGCGGTTACGGCATGCTCGGTTTCGGCCACAACCCGCCGGCCATCCTCGCCGCGATGAGCCAGCCGCAGGTGATGGCCAACGTGATGTCGCCCAGCGTGTCGCAGCTGCGCTTCGCGCGCGCGCTGGACAAGGAGCTGGGACATACCCGCAGCGGCAATCCGTATGCGCGCTACCTGTGCCTGAACTCCGGCTCCGAATCGGTTTCGCTGGCCTGCCGCATCGCCGACGTCAACGCCAAACTGGCGACCGATACCGGTGGCCGCCATGCCGGCCGCATGATCAAGCGCCTCGCGGTGAAGGGCGCCTTCCACGGCCGCACCGACAAGCCGGCGCTGTATTCCGACTCCAGCCGCAAGACCTATCAGCAGCATCTGGCCAGCTATCGCCACGAAGACACCTTGCTCACGGTGGCGCCGTATGACGTGGCGCAACTCGAAGCGGTGTTTGCCGAGGCAGATCGGCAAGGCTGGTTCATCGAGGCTATGTTCCTCGAACCGGTGATGGGCGAAGGCGACCCCGGCCGCGCGGTGACGCCGGAGTTCTACGCCGCCGCCCGCGCGCTGACCAAGGCGCACGGCACGCTGCTGATGGTCGACTCGATCCAGGCCGGCCTGCGCGCCCACGGCGTGCTGTCGATCGTGGATTACCCCGGCTTCCAGCAGCTGGAGGCGCCAGACATGGAGACCTACTCCAAGGCGCTCAACGGCGGCCAGTACCCGATGTCGGTGCTGGCGGTGACCGAGCGCACCGCCGCGCTGTACCGCAAGGGCATCTACGGCAACACCATGACCGCCAACCCGCGCGCGCTCGATGTCGCCTGCGCCGCGCTGGAGCTGCTTGACGACGCCGTGCGCCGCAACATCCGCGAGCGCGGACAGGAGTTCGTCGACAAGCTCAACGCGCTGAAGAACGAGCTGGGCGGCCTGATCACCAAGGTGCAGGGCACCGGGCTGCTGTTCTCCTGCGAGCTGGCGCCGGAATACAAGTGCTACGGCGCCCATTCGACCGAGGAATACATGCGTGAGCGCGGCGTGGTGGTGATCCACGGCGGCGTCAACTCGCTGCGCTTCACCCCGCACTTCGGCGTCACCAGCGCCGAGGTGGATCTGATCGTCACCCACCTGCGCAAGGCGCTGCTGGAAGGCCCGCGCAAGGCCCAGGCCGAGGCCGCCTGAGCGCGCCCGGCTGCGGCGGCGCTGGCCCGCGTCGCCGCAGCTGAATCCTGCCATGCGACGGGAACTTCGCTGACTCGCTTCAAGGTCGCCAGCCGGCATAGACTGGCCGCGCCGGCAGCTGCCGGTCACCTAGGGAGGGTTCACCGATGAAGATGTCCTTACGCCTGCTTGCCGCCAGCACCGTATTCGCGTTTGCCGGCGCTGCCTTTGCGGCCACCCCGCAGGCCAGCACCGCGCCCGCCGCCAGCCACAGCATGCAGGCACCGGCCAAGGTGCGCACACCGCAGCAGCAGCGTATGGCCGACTGCAACAAGGAGGCCACCGGCAAGAAAGGCGCCGAGCGCAAGGCGTTCATGAGCTCCTGCCTCAAGGGCAAAGCCGCCGCCGCGCCGGCCATGAGCTCGGCCAAGTCGGCCCAGCACGAAAAGATGAAAGCCTGCAATGCCGAAGCCAAGACCAAGGCCATGAAGGGCGCCGCGCGCAAGACCTTCATGAGTGGCTGCCTGAAGGGCGGCGAAGCTGCACCCGCCGCCAAGTGACCGTCTGACTCCACCCGCCCTGTCCACGCCGCACGCCTGCGCGTGCCGGCGTGGACAGCGGCACCCCGCCAGGCGGCGTAGCCAGCATGACGCCCGGCGCCACCAGCCCGGGCCGTCGCCATGAAGATCGTCGAAGTGCGCCATCCGCTGATCCGGCACAAGCTCGGCCTGCTGCGCCGGGCCGGCATCAGCACCAAGGAATTTCGCGAGTTGGCCGCCGAGATTGCCGCCCTGCTCACCTACGAAGCCACCGCCGATCTGCCGACGATCGAGCAGCCGGTCGAGGGCTGGGCCGGGCCGGTACAGGTGCAGCGGATCAAGGGCAAGAAAATCACCATCGTGCCGATCCTGCGCGCGGGCCTGGGCATGCTGCCCGGCGTGCTCGGCATGATCCCGGCGGCCAAGGTCAGCGTGGTCGGCGTGCAGCGCGACGAACGCACGCTGCAGCCGGTCGCCTACTACGAAAAGCTCAGCGGCCGCATGGATGAACGCATCGCACTGATCGTCGACCCGATGCTGGCCACCGCCGGCACGCTGATCGCCACCGTGGACATGCTCAAGGCCGCCGGCTGCACGCGCATCAAGGGACTGTTTCTGGTGGCTGCCCCGGAGGGCCTCAAGCGCATCGAGGCTGTGCATCCCGATATCGAGATCTACACTGCCGCGATCGACCAACGCCTGAACCAGCACGGCTACATCCTGCCCGGCCTCGGTGATGCCGGCGACAAAATCTTCGGCACCAAGCTCGGCTGAGACTCAGCGCCTGAAGCGGTCGGTCGCCTCGATCAGCTGGTGCATGATGCCGGGCTCGAAGGCCGAATGGCCGGCGTCCTGCACGATGCGCAGATCGGCCTCGGGCCAGGCGCGATGCAGGTCCCACGCGCTGCGCAGCGGGCAGACCACGTCGTAGCGGCCCTGCACGATCACCGCCGGAATATGGCGGATGCGCTCCACGTCGCGCAGCAGCTGCTCGTCGTGTTCGAAGAAGCCGCCGTGGACGAAGTAGTGGCACTCGATGCGCGCGAACGCCAGCGCGAACTCGTCCTCGGCACTGGAGGCGATGTGCGAGCTGTCCTGCCACAGGAAGCTGGTGGCGCCTTCCCATACCGACCAGGCACGCGCGGCGTCGATGCGGGTTTTCGCATCGGCGCTGGTCAGGCGGCGGTGATAGGCGCTCATCAGGTCGCCGCGCTCGACCGCAGGAATCGCGGCGAGGTAAGTTTCCCAGGCGTCCGGGTACAGCGCGTCGCAGCCTTTCTGATAGAACCACTCCAGCTCCGCGCGACGCAGCAGAAAAATGCCACGCAGCACCAGCTCGGTGACCCGCTCGGGGTGCGTCTGCGCATACGCCAGCGCCAGCGTGGAGCCCCACGAGCCGCCGAACACCTGCCAGCACTCGATCGCCAGGTGCTTGCGCAGGCGCTCGATGTCGGCGACCAGATCCCAAGTGGTGTTGTCGGTCAGCTCCGCGTGCGGGGTGGACCTGCCGCAGCCGCGCTGGTCGAACAGCACGATGCGGTACACCGCCGGATCGAAGAAGCGCCGGCACTTGCCGTTGGTGCCGCCGCCCGGACCGCCGTGCAGGAACACCACCGGCTTGCCATGCGGGTTGCCGCTCTGCTCGTAGTACAGCGTGTGCAGCGCGGACACCGCCAGCAGGCCGCTGTCGAAGGGTTCGATTTCCGGATACAGCGAACGCGGTGACGACGACATGAGGGCTCCAGCAGAGCAGACGGCGAAGCGCGCAAGGCTAACATGGCCGTATGCGTGGCCGCGCTCAGGGGGCCTCGAACAGCTTGCCCGGATTGAGGATGCCGTGCGGATCGAACGCCTGGCGCACCCCACGCATCAGCGCGATCTCCGCCGCGCTGCGGGTGCTTTCCAGATACGCCAACTTGACCAGGCCGATGCCGTGCTCGGCCGAGATGCTGCCGCCATGCCGCTGCAGCGTCGCCGCCAGCAGCCGGGTGACGTGCTCGCACTGGGCGATGAAGGCCGCCTCGTCGAGATCGTCGGGGCGCAGCACGTTGATGTGCAGGTTGCCGTCGCCGATGTGGCCGAACCAGATCACCTCGACCTGCGGATATTCGCGCGCCAGCAGCGCCTGCATCTCGTGCAGGAAGGCCGGCACCGCGCTGATCCGCACCGACACGTCGTTCTTGTAGGGCCGCCGCGCCGCCAGGCTTTCGGTGATGCCCTCGCGCAGCCGCCACAGCGCCGCGGCCTGCGCCTCGCTTTGCGCCAGCACGCCGTCGCTGATCCAGCCCTGTTCGACCGCGTGTTCGAACGCCGCCAGTGCGGCCTCGCGCGCCGGCTCGTCGATGGCGTCGAACTCGGTCACTACGTAGTACGGATGATCACCCTCGATGGCCCGCTGCGCGCCGTGCGCCAGCACGTGGCGCAGCGCCTGCTCGGTGAAAAACTCGAACGCCTGCAGCGCCAGCCGCGCGCGGAACAGCGCGAACACCCGCATCAGTGCAGCCATGTCCGGCAACGCCAGCAGCATCACCTGCGACAGTGGCGGCGGATCGGCAAGCTTGAGCGTGGCCTCCACCACGATGCCGAGCGTGCCCTCCGAACCGACCAGCAGCTGGCGAAAATCGTAGCCGCTGGAGTTCTTGATCAGCCCGCGATTGAGTTCGAGCAGCTCGCCGTTGCCGGCGACCACTTTCAGGCCGGCAATCCACTCGCGCGTATTGCCGTAGCGGATCACCCGGATGCCGCCGGCGTTGGTCGCGATGTTGCCGCCGATCGAGCAGGAACCGCGCGCCGCGAAGTCGATCGGATACAGCAGCCCGTGCCCGCGCGCCGCTTCCTGCACCGCTTGCAGGGTAATCCCCGGCTGCACCGTCAGGGTTCGATCGACCGCGCTGAAATCCAGCACGCGGTGCATCCGCTCCAGGCTCAGCACCAGCTCACCATGCGCGGCCACCGCACCGCCGGAAAGACCGGTGCGACCACCCGACGGCACGATCGCCACGCGCTGCGCGTTGGCCCAGCGCACGATCTGCTGCACTTCTTCGATGCTGGCCGGCAGCGCGATTGCCAGCGGCGCCGGCGTCCAGCGGCGGGTCCAGTCGCGGCCGTAGTGCTCCAGGTCAGCGGGCGCGGTGAGCAAACGCAGCCCGGGCAGGCAACGGATCAATTCAGCGAGGGGGCGGTCGGACATGCAGGGACTCCGGGGATCTCCGCGCAGCCTGCCAGCCGCACCGCGCCGCGTCTACTGTTGCATTGCCGCAATTTTGCCTCCGGCTCTGGCATAGTAATCGCCTTGACCTGCCTGGACGGCCATATGCAAACCTCGTATCCGCGACAAGACATCAAGGTGCTGATGCTGGAAGGCGTCAGCGCCAGCGCAGTGGACTGCTTTCATCGCGCCGGCTACACCCAGGTCGAACTGCACAGCAAGTCGCTGCCGGAAGCCGAACTCAAGCAGCGCATTGCCGATGCGCATATCGTCGGCATCCGCTCGCGCACCCAGCTCAGTGAGGACGTGCTGACGCAGGCCAAGCGCCTGATCGCCGTGGGCTGCTTCTGCATCGGCACCAATCAGGTCGACCTGACGGCGGCGCGGAAGCTCGGCGTGCCGGTGTTCAATGCGCCCTACTCGAATACGCGTAGCGTTGCCGAGTTGGTGATTGCCGAGGCGATCATGCTGCTACGAGGCATTCCGCAAAAGAACGCGCTGTGCCATCGCGGCGGCTGGACAAAATCGGCGGCCGGCAGCTACGAGACGCGCGACAAGGTGCTGGGCATCGTCGGCTACGGCCACATCGGCACCCAGGTGGGCGTGCTGGCCGAGAGCCTGGGCATGCGGGTGATTTTCCACGACATCGAAAGCAAGCTCTCGCTGGGCAATGCGCGCGCCGTATCCGGCCTGGACGAGCTGCTCGAACGCGCCGACGTGGTCACCCTGCACGTACCGGAAACCCCCGCCACGCAGATGATGATCGGCTCCGCGCAGCTGGCGCGCATGCGCGCGGGCAGCATGCTGATCAATGCTTCGCGCGGCAGCGTGGTGGATATCGCGGCGCTCGCCGGGGCTCTGCGGCAAGGTCACCTGGCCGGTGCCGCAGTAGACGTTTTCCCGCTGGAACCCAAGGGCAACGACGACGCCTTCGTGTCGCCGCTGATCGGCATGGACAACGTCATCCTGACCCCGCACATCGGTGGCAGCACGCTGGAAGCACAGGACAATATCGGCATCGAGGTGGCCAACAAGCTGATCCGCTACAGCGACAACGGCTCCACCCTGTCGGCGGTCAACTTCCCCGAAGTCACCCTGCCCGAACACCCGCACAGCCGCCGGCTGCTGCATATCCATCGCAATGTGCCGGGCATGCTGTCGCGCATCAACGAGCTGTTCTCCTCCGGCAACATCAACATCGACGCGCAGTTCCTGCAGACCGATGCCGAGGTCGGCTACGTGGTGATCGACGTCACCGCCGACGCGGTGCAGGCCACCGCGCTGAAGGCCCAGCTTGCCGCGATCCCCGGCACCTTGCGCAGCCGGGTGCTGTACTGACCGCGACGGCTGCGCCATCGCGGAAACGGAAACGGCGCCCTGCGGCGCCGTTTTCTTTGAGAGATGCTGCATTGGTCGGGGCGGCGGGATTCGAACCCACGACCCTCTGCCCCCCAGGCAGATGCGCTACCAGGCTGCGCTACGCCCCGACGAAACAGCGAATGCGGATTCTAGCAGCTTCGCGGCAGTTGCCGGAAGCCAATGGACTCAGCGACGCAGCAGCGTGAGCACTTCTTCGAGCTCCAATCGCACCTGACGCACGATCTGGTGCGAGATGCTCGCCTCCATGCGCGCCTGCGGGCCTTCCAGCCGCGCCCGCGCACCGGTGATGGTGAAGCCCTCTTCGTACAGCAGCGAGCGGATCTGCCGGATCATCAGCACGTCATGGCGCTGGTAATAGCGGCGGTTGCCGCGGCGCTTGACCGGATTCAGCGCGGGAAACTCCTGCTCCCAGTAGCGCAGCACGTGGGGCTTCACACCGCACAGCTCGCCCACCTCACCGATGGTGAAGTAGCGCTTCGCCGGAATGGCGGGCAGTTCGGTGTTATTCCCTTGATCCAGCATAGCCTTCGACTCTTACCTTGAGTTTCTGCCCCGGTCGAAACGTCACCACGCGGCGCGCGGAGATCGGAATCTCCTCACCGGTTTTCGGGTTGCGACCCGGCCGCTGGTTTTTAAGCCGCAGGTCGAAATTGCCGAAGCCGGACAGCTTCACCTGCTCGCCGTTTTCCAGTGCCCCCCTGACGACCTCGAAGTAGGCGTCCACGAATTCCTTCGCTTCACGCTTGTTGAGGCCCACCTCAAGGAACAGCCGCTCGGCCATCTCCGCCTTGGTCAGCGCCATCTCATCCCCGCAGCTTGGCCTTGCATGTGTGCTCCAACGCAGCTACCACTTCGCGTACGCAGCGATCCGCGTCGTCGTCAGTAAGGGTGCGTGATGCGTCCTGCAAAATCAAGCCCATAGCGAGACTTTTTCGACCATCGTCGACACCCTTGCCACTGTAACGGTCAAACAGCTGCAGCGCCTGCAGCCGCGCGCCCAGCGTGCCGCGAACGGCCTGCTCGATCTGTGACCAGCTGACCTCTTCGGGCAGATCCATGGCGATATCCCGCCGCACGGTGGGAAAACGCGACACCGCCTGTGCCGTCGGCAGCCGTCGCGCCAGCAGCGGCTCCAGCGCCAGCTCCAGCACTTGCACATCGGCGCCAAGATCCAGCGCTTTCGCCAACTGCGGGTGCAGCGCACCGAGAAAGCCGACCGTAGCGCCGTCGCGCGTCACACGCGCGGCACGGCCCGGATGCAGCCAGCCCGGCAGCCCGTCGGCATGCACCGACCAGCGCTGCGGCTCGCCACCCCAGGCGATCAACGCATCCAGCTCACCCTTGATGTCGTGGAAATCCAGCGGCCGCGACGGCACGCCCCACTGCTCCGCATGCGCGCTGCCGCAGGCCACGATGGCCACGCTTGGCGTCTCCCGCGGCGGATTGCCCTGTTCGAATACGCGCGCCAGCTCGAACAGCCGCACCCGCTCCTGCTGGCGCGCGCGGTTGTGGCGCATCGCCTCGATCAGGCCCGGCAGCAGCGACGGCCGCATGATCGCCAGATCCGCCGAAAGCGGATTGGCCAGCGGCACCAGCCCATCGCGAAAGCCCCAGCGCGCCAGCAGCTCCGCCGCGACGAACGACAGATTGACCGCTTCGTAGTAGCCGCGCGCCGCCAACTGCTCGCGCAGCGCCAGTTCGCCGATGCGCGCCTCCGGCTCGACCGCCAGCGTCAGCGCGCCAGACGGCGTGTGCGTGGGGATGTTGTCGTAACCGAAGATGCGGGCCACTTCCTCGATCAGGTCCTCCTCGCGCTCGATATCGAAGCGGCTGCTCGGCGCGGTGATGCTCCAGCCCTCGCCATGCGAGACCACCTGCATGCCGAGCGCCGTGAAGATGCGCCGCACTTCGGCATCGGCGATCCCGACGCCGAGCACGCGCTGCAGGCGCGCGCGACGCAGCGTCACCGCGACAGGCTGCGGCAGATCGGCAGCATTTTCCGCGACCAGCACCGGGCCGGCGCTGCCGCCGGCAATCGCCAGCAGCAGCTCGGTGGCGCGCTCGAGCGCGCGGCGCGGCAGCCGCGGATCGACGCCGCGCTCGAAGCGGTGCGAGGCGTCCGTGTGCAGCCCGAGCCGGCGCGCGCGCCCCATGATCGCGGCCGGCGCGAAGTGCGCCGATTCCAGGAAGACGTTGCAGGTGGCGTCGGTGACGCGCGAATCATGGCCGCCCATGATGCCGGCGACCGCCAACGCCTTGTGCTGATCGGCGATCAGCACAAATTTCTCATCCAGCGCGGCGTTGCTGCCATCCAGCAGCTTCAGCGTCTCGCCCGCACGCGCGTGGCGCACCACGATGTCGCCCTGCAGCGTGTCGTTGTCGAACGCGTGCATCGGCTGGCCCAGCTCCAGCATCACGTAGGCGGTGATGTCGACCACCGCGCTGATCGAGCGCAGCCCCGACCGCCGCAGCCGCTCGGCCATCCACAGCGGCGTGCGCGCCGCCGGATCGATGCCTTCGACGATGCGGCCCAGATAACGTGGCGCATCCTTGCCCGCCTCAAGCCGGATGCCGCGCCGTGCCGCACTGGTGATGAGCGCTGCGCCCTGGATCGGCACCTTCACCGAGCTGCCGAACAGCGCCGCCACGTCATGCGCCAGTCCGACCAGCCCGAGGCAATCGGGACGGTTGGGTGTGAGTTTCAGCTCGATGCTGGCGTCGGGCAGACCGAGATATTCGCCCAGCGGCTGGCCAACCGGAGCATCGGCCGGCAGCTCCAGCAGACCGGAGGCGTCGGCGTCGATCCCCAGCTCTTTCGCCGAACACAGCATGCCATTGGAAGCCACCCCGCGCAGCTCGGCCGGCTTGATCCTGAGATTGCCAGGCAGGACCGCGCCAACCATCGCCAACGGCGCCTTCAGACCCACTCGCGCATTCGGCGCGCCGCAGACAATTTGCAGCTGTTCGCCCTGCCCCGCGTTGACCGTGCACACCTGCAGGCGGTCGGCTTGCGGATGCTTTTCGGCGGCGACGATCTCGGCCACCACCACGCCGGCCACGCTTTCGCCGAGCACGCTCAGTGCTTCCACTTCCAGCCCGGCCATGGTCAGCGCGTGGGTCAATGCGGCGCGGTCGGCCGTGATCTCGACCAGTTCGCGCAGCCAGTTTTCGGAGAATTTCATCGGTCTCGTTCCTGCCCGCGGAGTTTGTTCGACGCCATCAGGCGAACTGTTTGAGAAAGCGCAGGTCGTTCTCGAAGAACGCGCGCAGATCTGTGACCCCATAGCGCAGCATCGCGAAACGCTCCACGCCGAGCCCGAAGGCAAAACCGGTGTAGCGTTCCGGATCGATGCCGCAGTTCCTCAGCACGTTCGGATGCACCATGCCGCAACCGAGCACCTCCAGCCAGCGCGTCGAGCCGTCCTCCAGATCCCAGCGGATGTCGACCTCGGCCGACGGTTCGGTGAACGGGAAATAGCTGGGGCGGAAGCGCATCTCGAAGTCGCGCTCGAAAAACGCGCGCAGAAACTCGGCCAAGGTGCCCTTGAGATCGGCGAAGCTGGAGGTTTCGTCGACCAGCAGACCCTCGATCTGGTGGAACATCGGCGAGTGGGTCTGGTCCGAATCGCTGCGATAGACCTTGCCCGGCGCGATGATGCGGATCGGCGGCTGCCGCCCCTGCATCGCGCGGATCTGCACCGGCGAGGTATGCGTGCGCAGCAGGCGCCCGTCGCCGAAATAGAAGGTGTCGTGCATAGCCCGCGCCGGGTGGTGCGGCGGGAAGTTCAGCGCCTCGAAATTGTGCCAGTCGTCTTCGATCTCGGGGCCGTCGGCACGCTGGTAACCGAGGCGCGCGAAGATCGAGGCGATCCGCTCCAGTGCGCGGGTGATCGGATGGATGCCGCCGCGCTCGCCGTCGCGCCCGGGCAGGGTGATGTCGAGCTTTTCGGAGGCGAGCCGGCGATCGAGTTCGGCCTGCTCCAGCACCTGCTTGCGCGCTGCCAGTGCCTCGGCCAGCTGGTCCTTGACCCGGTTCACTTCGGCGCCGCGCGCCTTGCGCTCATCCGGTGCCAGCGCACCGAGCGACTTCAGGGCAGTGGTGACGATGCCGTTCTTGCCGAGCAGACCCACGCGCAGCGCGTCGAGCGCGTCGAGCGTGCAGGTCTGTTCGATATCGGTCAGCGCCTGCACGGCGCGGCTTTCCAGATCATGCATCGATGCGATTCCGATTTCCCCTCACCCCTTCAGGGAGAGGGCTGGGGTGAGGGGCCAATCTCGCGTTTTCGCCGCATGGGAAAGTGGCTTCGATGGAAGGCCGGACAAGTCCCGGCCCCTCACCTCAATCCTCTCCCCGAAAGGGAGGGGAAGCGAACGCGAAGAGCGCTTTACTCAAACAAAAACGGGGAGGAGGCGTTGGCCTCCTCCCCGCTTGCTTTACAGCATATCGCGTGCGCCGAGGCGCCCGCAGATCAAGCGGCCAGACTGGCCTTGGCCTTCTCGGCAATCACTTCGAACGCCTTGATGTCGTGCACGGCGATGTCCGCCAGCACCTTGCGGTCCACCGTGATGCCGGCCTTGCTCAGGCCATTGATCAGGCGGCTATACGACAGCCCGAACATGCGCGCAGCGGCGTTGATGCGGACGATCCACAGCGCACGGAACTGGCGCTTGCGCTGTTTGCGGCCGATATAGGCGTATTGGCCAGCCTTGATGACGGCCTGGTTGGCAACGCGGAAGACCTTGCGGCGGGCGTTGTAATAGCCCTTGGCACGGCCAATGACTTTCTTGTGGCGACGACGGGCGGTAACGCCACGCTTTACACGAGCCATGGTTTATCTCCTCGTCTTACAAGTACGGCAACATGCGCGCCACACCCTTGGTGTCGCACGCTTTCAGATAATTCGGTGCACGCAGACCGCGCTTACGCTTGGTCGACTTCTTGGTCAGGATGTGTGACTTGAAGGCGTGGCCGCACTTGATTTTCCCCGACGCGGTCTTGCGAAAACGCTTCGCAGCCGCCCGGTTGGTCTTGATCTTGGGCATGGGAATGTTCCATCAATGGGAGGCCTCGATGCGAGAGCGCCCCGGTTTCTGACTGATCTGGCGGCAACTGCCTTCCCGAGGGAAGTCTGGTCACGCTTTCCGTCCTGCCATGATCGGTGCACGACCCATCCGTTCGGGTCGAATCGGTGATTATACGGATTCGCAAAGCTCAGTGCCAGCACGACATGCTGACGATGCCCCCTTCGGGAGAGGACTGATGCGAGGGTTCGGGCTTTGCATCGAAGCGCACCGGAACAGGCATCCGAGCTGGATCCCTGCCAAACCATCGTCCGTCGGGAGGGATCTTGCACACCTCAGACGGCGCCCCTTGCGTCGCCGCTCGCCTTACTGCTTCTTCCTGGGCCCGATCATCATCACCATCTGGCGACCTTCCAGCCGCGGGAACGACTCGATCACGCCGTTCTCGCCGACGTCTTCCTGGATTTTCTTGGCCAGGTTCTGGCCCAGATCCTGATGCGACATCTCGCGACCGCGAAAGCGGATGGTGACCTTGACCTTGTCGCCCTCTTCCAGGAAACGCAGCATGTTGCGCAGCTTGATCTGGTAGTCGCCCACGTCCGTGACCGGACGAAATTTGACTTCCTTGATCTCGACCTGCTTCTGCTTCTTCTTGGCGGCCTGCGCCTTCTTCTGGGCTTCGAACTTGAACTTGCCGTAATCCATGATGCGGCAGACCGGCGGATCGCCGTTCGGCTGGATCTCGACCAGATCCATGCCCGCTTCCTGCGCCAGTGCCAGCGCCTCGTCGCGAGTCAGGATACCAAGCTGTTCCGCCTCGGCACCGATCACACGTACCCGCGGCACGCGGATTTCCAGGTTGCGACGATTACCCTTGTTGTCGGTGGTAGCGATACCACGATCCTCCAGAAGAAGTGATGAAACTGACCGTTCGGCGCTCAGCGCCGGGTTTCGGTCACCAGTCGCTCAACGAAATCGGCCAGCAGCATGCTGCCCAGATCCTCGCCCGAACGGGTACGCACAGAAACGGCACCAGTTTCCTTCTCGCGGTCTCCGACCACCAGGAGGTAAGGCACTTTCTGCATCGTGTGTTCGCGGATTTTATAGCCGACTTTTTCGTTGCGCAAATCCGATTGTACCCGGAAACCTTTGTCGACAAGGGTTTGCGTTACCTGCTGGACATAATCACTCTGCGCGTCGGTGATATTGAGCACCACCGCTTGCACCGGCGCCAGCCACGGCGGCAACAGGCCGGCATGGTGCTCGATCAGGATGCCGATGAAGCGCTCCATCGAACCCACGATCGCCCGGTGCAGCATCACCGGATGCTGTTTCTGCGAGTGCTCGTCCACGTATTCAGCGCCCAGGCGCTCGGGCATCATGAAATCCACCTGCATGGTACCCACCTGCCAGGCACGGCCGATCGAGTCCTTCAGGTGATACTCGATCTTGGGTGCGTAGAACGCGCCCTCGCCCGGCAGCTCCTCCCACGTCACGCCGGCGGCGCGCAGGGCGCGGCGGAGCATGTCCTCAGTGCGATCCCAGAACTCGTCCGAACCGATGCGCTTGTCCGGTCGCAGTGCGAGCTTGATGGCCAGGTCGGTGAAGCCGAAATCGGCATAGACCTTCATCGCCTGCACATGGAATGCCGTGACTTCCGCTTCGACCTGCGCCGGCGTGCAGAAGATATGGCCGTCGTCCTGGGTGAACGCGCGCACGCGCATGATGCCGTGCAGCGCGCCGGACGGCTCATTGCGATGGCAGCCGCCGAACTCGCCGTAGCGGATCGGCAGCTCGCGGTAGCTGTGCAGGCTGGTGTTGTAGACCTGCACGTGGCCGGGGCAGTTCATCGGCTTCAGCGCGAACGTGTGCTTTTCCGATTCGGTGAAGAACATGTTCTCGGCATAGTTGTCCCAGTGGCCGGATTTCTTCCACAGCGACACGTCCAGCACCATCGGGCAGCGCACTTCCTGATAGCCGCTGCGCTTGTACACACCACGCATGTACTGCTCGACCTGCTGCCAGATCGCCCAGCCGTTCGGGTGCCAGAACACCATGCCGGGGCTCTCTTCCTGCTGGTGGAACAGGTCCAGCTGCTTGCCGATCTTGCGGTGGTCGCGCTTCTCGGCCTCCTCCAGCTGGAACAGATAGGCCTTCAGATCCTTGTCGTTGAGCCAGGCGGTGCCGTAGATGCGCGTGAGCATCGCGTTGTTCGAATCGCCGCGCCAGTAGGCCCCTGCCACCTTCATCAGCTTGAACGCGCGCAGCTTGCCGGTGTTGGGCACATGCGGGCCGCGGCACAGGTCGGTGAACTCGCCCTGCGCATACAGCGACAGCTGCTCGCTGGCCGGAATCGACTCGATGATCTGCGCCTTGTACTCCTCGCCCAGGCCGCGAAAGAACGCCACCGCCTCGTCGCGCGACTTCACGCTGCGCGTCACCGGCAGCTGCTCGGCGACGATCTTTTCCATCTCCGCCTCGATCTTCGGCAGGTCATCTGGTGTGAACGGCCGCTCGTAGGCGAAGTCGTAGAAGAAGCCGTTGTCGATCACCGGACCGATGGTGACCTGGGCGCCGGGATACAGCCGCTGCACCGCCTGCCCCATCAGGTGCGCGGTGGAATGGCGCAGGATCTCCAGCGCCTCGGGGCTCTTGTCGGTGACGATCTGCAGAGTGGCGTCGTGGTCGATCGAAAAACTGGCGTCGACCAGCCGACCGTCAACCTTGCCGGCCAGCGTCGCCTTGGCCAGACCGGCGCCGATCGAGGCGGCCACGTCCTGCACGGATACGGGATGCTCGAACGGCCGCTTGCTGCCGTCGGGTAAGGTGATTTCAATCATGGAGCGGTTCTCGATGAAACAAAAAAGGGCCTGACGCCCTTTTGGTCCGGAGGCACAAGGCGGCGTGAGGTCAGTGGTGGAGGCGGCCAGTTGGCATGTCGCACGCTCGGCCGGCGCGCAGCGCGGGCCGCCTTGCATGGCAGAAGAGACGAGACGCTAGTTTAGCCCGGATCGGCTGTCAATCCTCGCCAGCATCACCGGCTGGCAATGCCGGACGATAGAATGAAATCTGGCATTTCGAGGACACCCCATGCGCATCCTGGTCACCGGCACCGCCGGCTTCATCGGCGCCGCCCTGGCGCAGCGGCTGCTGGCACGCGGTGACATCGTCCACGGCTTCGACAACCACAACAGCTACTACGACCCGGCGCTGAAAGAGGCCCGGCTGGCGCGCTTCGCGGCGCATCCCGGCTACACCCACCAGCGTGCCGACCTCGCCGACAGCGCCGCGGTGGATGCCGCGTTTGCCACCTTCCGGCCGCAGCGCGTAGTGCATCTGGCGGCACAGGCCGGGGTGCGCTATTCGATCGAGAATCCGCGCGCCTACGTGCAGAGCAACCTGGTCGGCTTCGTCAACATCCTCGAAGCCTGCCGCCATGGCGGCATCGGGCACCTGGTCTACGCCTCGTCCAGCTCGGTGTATGGCGCCAACCGCAAGCTGCCGTTCGCGGTGGAGGACGCCGTCGACCATCCGGTGAGCCTGTACGCAGCGAGCAAGAAGGCCAACGAGCTGATGGCGCATACTTACAGCCATCTGTACCGACTGCCGACCACCGGCCTGCGCTTCTTCACCGTCTACGGGCCGTGGGGGCGGCCGGACATGTCACCGATGCTGTTCGCCGACCGCATCTCCCGCGGCGAACCGATCGACGTGTTCAACCACGGCCGGCACAGCCGCGATTTCACCTATATCGACGACATCGTCGAAGGCGTGCTGCGCACGCTGGACCACCCGGCCGAACCCGATCCCGCCCACGACGCCAGCCACCCCAACCCCGGCACGTCGAGCGCGCCGTATCGCGTCTACAACCTCGGCAACGACCAGCCGGTGCAACTGCTGCGCTTCATCGAGCTGCTGGAACAGCAGCTGGGCTGCACGGTGGAGAAACGCCTGCTGCCGATGCAGCCCGGCGACGTGCCCGATACCTGGGCGGACGTCACCGCGCTGCGGCGTGATGTCGGCTACGCACCCGGCACTTCGATCGAGGAGGGCGTGGCGCGCTTCGTGGCGTGGTATCGCGAATACCACGGCATCATCTGAAGCCGTCCGCTCAAAACGGCTTGGCCAGCACCAGGAAAATCACCCCCAGCAGCAGCAGCACCGGCAGCTCGTTGAACCAGCGCAGCGCCCGTGATGACGGCAGCGCGCCGCCCGCCGCGGCGCGTTTGAGCAAGCGTCCGCACACGGTGAAATACGCCAGCAGCACGGCGACCAGGGTGAGCTTGGCATCGATCCAGTGCAGCGAACCCACCACGTTCGGCAGCGCCTGCGGAAACACCCGCCAGCCCTGCCACAGCAGCACGCCAAAGATGAAGGCCAGCCCGAACATGTTGTGGCCGAACATGTACAGCCGGCGCCCCATCAGCTGCAGCCGCGCCTGCACCGCCGGCTCGCCGGCGCTCTCGGCCAGGTTCACCAGAATCCGCGGCAGATAGAACACCGTTGCCATCCAGGCGATCACGAACAGCAGGTGCAGGGTCTTGATCAGCAGATAGGTCATTGCAACCGGCCAGTGGTCGCTGCCACGCGCAGCAGGCGGCATCATAGCCGACGTCCCGGATCAGTCCCGTGCCGGTCCGAGCCGCGCCAGCAAGGCATGCAGCAGGCGCTGCTGATGCGCGGCACCCAGCGGATGATTGTGGCGATCGGTCAGCTGAAAGAAGTCCTCGGCACGCTCGCCGAAGGTGGCAATGCGCGCGTCGTGCACGCGCACTTCGGTCTGCAACATCACCTGCGCCACCGCGGCCAGCAGGCCGGGTCGGTCGGTGCCGACCAGCGCCAGCTGGGTGCGGCCGGCGGCGGCGTGGAAGCTGATCCGCGGCGTCATCTGGAAATGCTTCTGATGGCGCGACATGCTGCGCTTGCCCGGCAGCACCCCGGTCGACTGGCTCAGCGCGCGCTGCAGGCGCTGCTGCAGTTCGTCGGCCCGCGCCGCAGTGGCCGGCTGCTGGCTGTCTGCCTCCAGCAGCAGGAAGGTGTCCAGCGCCAGGCCCGCGGGCGAGCTGAGGATGCGCGACTCCATCACCGAGAAGTGCAGCCGGTCCAGCACCGCCGTGACGGTGGCGAACAGGCCGTCGCGATCGGGCGTGCAGACGAACAGCTCGGTGCTGCCGCGCACCGATAACGGCTGCACTGCCACCAGTGGCAGCGCGCCCTGCGCGCGCAGGATCGCCGCTGTCTGCCACGCCACCTGCGCCGGCCGATGACGCAGAAAGCTCGGCTGCGGAAAGTCGAGCCAGACGCGCTCGATCTCGGCCTCGGCGAAGTCGTCGTTCATCAGCAGGGCGAGTGCATGCTCGCGGCATTCGTGCACGCGGGCGTCGGCATCGCGCGGCAGCTCCACGTCGCCGCGCAGGGCGTAGCGGGTGGCGGTGTACAGATCAGACAACAGCCGATCCTTCCACGCATTCCACAGCCGCGGACTGGTGCCGATGATGTCGGCGACGGTCAGCAGGTACAGTTGGCCGAGGCGTTCGCGGTCATCCACTTGTTCCGCGAACCGCTGCACCACTTCCGGATCGGTGATGTCCTGACGCTGCGCCGTGGTGCTCATCAGCAGATGCTGACGCACCAGCCAGGCGACCCGCTCCATGTCACCCCTGGGCAAGCCCAACTTGGCGCAGAACGCGCGGGCATCTTCCTCGCCCAGCATCGAATGATCGCCGCCGCGGCCTTTCGCGATGTCATGGAACAGCGCCGCCAGCAGCAGCAGCTCGGGCTTGGGCAGGGTCGCCCAGATCTCGCAGCCGAGCGGAAATTCGCCCTGCGCCGACGGCTCGGCAAAACGCGCCACATTGCGCAGCACGCGCAGCGTGTGTTCGTCGACGGTGTAAACATGGAACAGGTCGTACTGCATGCGACCACACACCTTGCCGAACGCCGGCAGGATCGCTGCCAGCAGGCCGTGCCGGTTCATTCGCCACAAGGCCTGCACCGCCGGGGCACCCCGGCGCAGCAGCTGCAGAAAGGCCGCCAGCACGTCACGATCCTCCGCCAGCGCCTGCGCGTGAGCGGCGGTCGCCTGATGGATGCGCCGCATGCTGTCGGCGCTGAAGCCGAGCACGCCCGGCTGATCCAGCCGGGCCATGAAAATCTCCACCAGCGCGGCCGGCCGCTGCATGAAAAGCTGTGGATTGCGCGCCGCCAGCCGTGCGCCATAGCGCACGAAGTCGATGCCCACCGGCTGCGCCGTAGCGGGCGGCTCCAGCATCTCCTCAAAGCGCTCGGCCACCTGCACACCGAGCCGCTCGACCTGGCTGGCGGCGCGGTAATAACCTTGCATGAACTGCTCGACGCCGAGGTTTTTCTCGTGCTCGTCGCGGAAACCCAGCCGGCTGGCCAGCGCCCGCTGGTAGTCGAACAGCAGCCGCTCCTCGGGGCGACCGGCCTCCAGATGCAGCGCGTAGCGATAGCGGCGCAGGGTGGCCTCGGCCTGCTCCAGCGCGGCCTGCTCGGCAGGATCCAGCAGCCCCTCGACCACCATGCCCGGCAGATCGCCGGCATGCGCCAGCCGCCGTCCCAGCCAGCGCAGCGAGTCGAGCGTGCGCAGGCCGCCCGGGCCGTCCTTGAGATTGGGCTCAAGGTTGTAGGTTGTGTCGTTGTAGCGGGCATGCCGCGCATCGCGCTCGGCCAGCCGTGCGGCCAGATACTCGGCCGGCGGCCACAGCGCCGGATCGTCCACGATTGCCTGCAGCGACTGCTCCAGCGCCGGGTCGCCGTCCAGCCGGCGCGCGTCGAGCAGGCTGGTGAACACGCTGACATCCTGCGCGGCCAGCAACCGGCACTGGGCCGGGTTGCGCACCGCATGTCCGACCTTCAGACCGACATCCCACAGGGTGGCGAAAAACTGCTCCAGCGCGCGCAGCCGCGCCGGCTCGGCGGCGTGCATCAGCGCCAGCAGGTCGACGTCCGAGTGCGGAAACAGCAGGCCGCGGCCAAAGCCGCCGACGGCGAACAGCGCGGCGCCCGTCAGCTCGCCGAGGCAAGCCATCCACACGTGGGCCAGCACCCGCTCGACCGACTCGCCGCGCCGCCGCGCCAGCAGGCCGGCATCGGCGCCATCGCGAAACGCGGTGGCCAGCGCCCGGTCGAGATCACCCAGCAGCTGGCGCAGGGCGCGCCGCGCCTCGCTCGAGACGCCCGAGCGCGGCACTGCCACCGGCAGGCGCGGCAGCGGCGGCAGACCGGCGGCGGTGGAGATGGGCGACATGGCTGGGCGGGGCTCGGTAGCGCCTTGCGGCTGGCAGGGAAACGGCGTCCGGCTTTTTTTCAGGGGTGGCTTCAGCCGCGATGCTTGTCTGCCGACATGTAACCCAGAGCATCGCGGCTGAAGCCGCTCCCACCGTCAGGTCAAAGCAAGCTGGCCGGTCAGCTTACCGCCATCCTCGCAGGATCACGCATCCGGCCACGCGGTGAGTATTTCGTAGCCGTCGTCGGTGACGGCGATGGTGTGCTCCCACTGCGCCGACAGCGAGCGGTCACGCGTCACCACTGTCCAGCCGTCCGGCAACTGGCGGGTCTGCGGCTTGCCGGCGTTGATCATCGGCTCGATGGTGAAGGTCATGCCCTTCTTAAGTTCGGCGCCGGCGCCCGGCTTGCCGTAATGCAGTACCTGCGGCTCGTCGTGGTAGACCTTGCCGATGCCGTGGCCGCAATATTCGCGTACCACGCTGAAACCGGCCGCCTCGGCGTGCTGCTGAATGGCGTGGCCGACATCACCCAGGGTAGCGCCGGGACGCACGGCGCGGATGCCGTTCATCATCGCCTCGAAAGTGGTATCGACCAGCCGCCTGGCCAGCACCGAAGGCGTGCCCACGAAATACATGCGGCTGGTGTCGCCATGCCAGCCGTCCTTGATCACGGTGACGTCGAGATTGATGATGTCGCCGTCCTTGAGCACCTTGCCCTCGTTCGGGATGCCGTGGCAGATCACGTGATTGACCGAGGTGCACAGGGTCTTGGGGAAGCCGTGGTAGCCCACATTGGCGGGGATCGCCTGCTGCACGTTGACGATGTGCTCGTAGGCGCGCCGATCCAGCTCCTCGGTGGTGACGCCGGGCCGGATGTGATCCTTGAGCATGGCCAGCACTTCGGCGGCAAGCCGGCCGGCGACGCGCATGCCTTCGAGGTCTTCGGTGGTCTTCAGGGTGATTGCCATGATTGCGCCTGTATGGCGGCGTCCGCGCGGAGGTTCAACCTTGAACCTGCCCGCAACTTGCCGGTTCGCCGGCAAGCCGGCTATAATTTCGGAGTTTTGCTGACCTGGCATGTGTCGTTTCCACAGCCATCCCAGCGCAAAACGAACCGGGATTGTAACCGCCCGCGGTACAACACCCAACCAACGCCACACACGTATCGGCACCGCCTTCGGGGTGCTGCGGCATGCCCACCAACGCATCGGGCAGGTCGCGGTCGAAGCCGGGGATACGTGGAGGTCCCAACCCCCAGCCTTCCACGGAAGGCACATGCAGGAGTTACACCCATGGCCCAAGTCACCATGCGCCAGATGCTCGAAGCCGGCGTCCATTTCGGTCACCAGACCCGCTACTGGAACCCGAAGATGGCCCCGTACATTTTCGGCGCCCGCGGCAAGATCCACATCATCAATCTCGAAAAGACCCTGCCGCTGTTCACCGACGCGATGAACTTCCTGTCGGCGCTGGCGCAGAAGCGCGGCACCGTGCTGTTCGTCGGCACCAAGCGCTCCGCCCGCGAGCCGCTGGCCGAGGAGGCCGCGCGCGCCGGCATGCCGTTCGTCACCTCGCGCTGGCTCGGCGGCATGCTGACCAACTTCCGCACCGTCAAGCAATCGGTGTCGCGCCTGAAGGAGCTTGAAGCGGCCGAGACCGATGGCTCGTTCGAGAAGCTGGTGAAACACGAAGTGCTGGCCCGCCGCCGCGAGCGCGACAAGCTGCAGGCCTCGCTGGGCGGCATCAAGGACATGAATCGTCTGCCCGACGCGCTGTTCGTGATCGACATCGGCCACGAGGACATCGCGGTGCAGGAAGCCAAGAAACTCGGCATCCCGGTGATCGCGGTGGTCGACACCAACTACAACCCCGAACTGGTGGATTACGCCATCCCGGGCAACGACGACGCGATCCGCGCGATCCAGCTGTACGCCCGCGCCGCCGCCGACTCGATCCTCGAAGGCAAGGCCGCCGCGCCGGCCGCCGCCCAGGGCGATGCCAACGACTTCGTCGAGCTGGACGAGGAAGGCAACCCGGTTGCCAAGATCGACCGCAAGCCGGCCGCGCCGCGCCGCGACGCGGCCCCCAGGAAGGGCGCCGGCGCACCGCGTCGTGACGGCGGTCGCGATGGCGGCCGCGGCCCGCGCAACGACGGCGCACCGGCCAGGTAAATCCGGCGACGGCCTCACCGCCGTCGTCACACCAAGCGATACCTGCGCTGCGGCCAACCATCGCTGCGGCGCATTCAAAGGCCTTGTGAGGAATACCGATGAGCAATATTTCCGCCCAACTGGTAAAGGAGCTGCGCGAGCGTTCCGGCGCCGGCATGATGGAATGCAAGAAAGCGCTGGTCGAGAACGACGGCAACATTGACGTCGCAATGGAGTGGCTGCGCAAGTCCGGCCTGGCCAAGGCCGACAAGAAGGCCAGCCGCGTCGCCGCCGAAGGCCGCATTGTCGCCGCCCAGGGCGCCGGCAAGGCGGTACTGGTCGAGGTCAACTGCGAGACCGACTTCGTCGCCAAGGATGCCAGCTTCCTGAAGTTCACCGACACCGTCGCCGGCGTCGCGCTGAACTCCGGCGCGACCGACATCGACGCGCTGAAAGCCGCCGCCTATCCGGGCGCCAGCAACGTCGGCGAAGCGGCCAAGGCACTGATCGTCACCATCGGCGAGAAGATCGACGTGCGCCGCATGGCACGCGTAGCCAATGCCGGCGTGATCGGCAGCTACATCCACGGCGGCCGCATCGGCGTGCTGGTGACGCTGAAGGGCGGCTCCGAAGAACTGGCCAAGGGTGTGGCAATGCACGTGGCAGCGATGAACCCCGCCTACGTCCGCGCGGAGGACGTGCCGGCCGATTTCCTGGCCAAGGAAAAGGACATCGCGCTGAGCCAGATGTCCGACAAGGAGAAGGCCAAGCCGGCCGAAATCCTTGAGAAGATCGTGGGCGGCAAGGTCAACAAGATCATTTCCGAAGTTACCCTGCTCGGCCAGCCCTACGTGCTGGACACCAACCTGAGCGTCGGCGACGCGCTGAAGAAGGAAGCCGCCGACGTGATCGCGGTGGTGCGCCTGGCGGTCGGCGAAGGCATCGAGAAGGTGGAAGAGGATTTCCACGCCGAAGTGATGAAGCAGGCCGGCCTGGCGTAAGCGTCGAGCCTCCGCCGTGTTGCCGAAAAGCCGCGGGTAACCGCGGCTTTTTTTGTGTCGTCGGGCCACCACATGGTGGCGCCCGGTGTCCGTTGCACGGTGCGTCGCCGCCGCGATCAGCGCAACTCCCTGCCGCTTGCGCCAGCGGCTACAATGCACCTGTTTTGCCCCACACAATCCGGAGATGTCATGAGCGACCAGCCCCAGTTCCGCCGCATTATGCTGAAGCTCTCCGGCGAAGCGCTGATGGGCGAGGCCGACTACGGCATCGACCCGAAGATGATCGGCAGGCTGGCCGAAGAGATCATCGAGGTGCAGCGCGCCGGCATCCAGATCGGCGTGGTGATCGGTGGTGGCAACATCTTTCGCGGTGCTGGCCTGGCCGCGGCCGGCATGGATCGCGTCACCGGCGACCACATGGGCATGCTGGCCACCGTGATGAACGCACTGGCGATGCAGGATGCGATTGAAAAGCGCGGCGGCTTCGCCCGCGTGATGAGCGCGATCCAGATTCACGACGTGGCCGAGGATTTCATCCGCCGCCGCGCCATCCGGCATATCGAGAAAGGCCGCATCGTGCTGTTCGCCGCCGGCATCGGCAACCCGTTCTTCACCACCGACTCGGCCGCCGCGCTACGCGCGGTGGAGGTCGGCGCGGATCTGCTGCTGAAGGCCACCAAGGTCGACGGCATCTACACCGCCGACCCGACCAAGCACCCCGACGCGCGCCGCTACGACCGCCTGACCTACGACGAGGTGATCGAACGCAAACTGGCGGTGATGGACACCGCGGCCATCGCGCTGTGTCGCGACGATCGCATGCCGATGCGCATCTACGACATGACCGTGCCAGGTAACCTGATGCGGATCATGCACGGCGAGCCGATCGGCACGCTGGTGTGCGCCGACTGAGTCGCCACCTCGCTGCTATAATCGCCGGCCAGCCAGATTCCCCGGGGAAAGCCACATGCTCAACGACATCAAGCACGATGCCCAGACCCGCATGGGCAAGAGTATCGACTCGCTCAGGCACGACCTCACCCGCCTGCGCACCGGGCGTGCCAGCACAGCGCTGGTGGACAACATCAAGGTGTCCTACTACGGCGCCGACATGCCGCTGACCCAGGTGGCCTCGGTCGCACTGGCCGATGCACGCACCATCCTCATCACGCCGTGGGAGAAGCCCATGGTGGCGGTGATCGAGAAGGCCCTGATGGCCTCGGATCTGGGCATCACGCCGACCACCGCCGGCACCGTGATCCGCCTCAACATGCCGCCGCTGACCGAGGAGCGCCGGCGCGAGCTGGCCAGGCACGTGGGCCACGAGGGCGAGAACGCCAAGATCGCGATCCGCAACGTGCGCCGCGATGCCCTGCAGCAGGTCAAGGATCTGCTGAAGGAAAAACTGATCACCGAGGACGACGAGCGCAGGGCGGATGACGATATCCAGAAGCTCACCGATCGCTTCGTCAAGGATGTCGATGCCGTGGTCAAGCACAAGGAAGACGAACTGATGGCGCTGTGAGCATGCCGCCGCCGGGATCGCCCGCAACGCGTCGAATAGCATGACCGCCAAGCCTGAACCCGCGCCCGTCCCCCGTCACGTTGCCATCGTGATGGATGGCAACGGCCGCTGGGCCAAGGCGCGTCACCGACCGCGCAGCTTCGGCCACAATGCCGGCCGCAAAGCGGTGCGTGAAGTGATCGAGGCCTGTCTGCGCGAAGGCGTGCGGGCACTCACCCTGTTCGCCTTCTCCAGCGAGAACTGGCAGCGGCCGGCGGATGAAGTGAGTGCCCTGATGGGGTTGTTCGTGCGCGCGCTGGACAAGGAGGTCGACGAGCTGCACGGGCACGGCGTACGACTGCGCTTCGTCGGCGACCTGGCTGCGTTTGACACGCCGCTGCGCCAGCGCATGCAGGCGGCCATGACGCGCACCGCCGGCAACGACAAGCTGCACGTGAGTGTGGCGGTGAACTATGGCGGCCGCTGGGATATCGTGCAGGCGTGCCGTCAGGCCGCCGCCGCGGTGGCGAGCGGCCAGCTGCGCGCCGAGCAGATCGACGAGGCGCAGCTGACCCACTGGATGACGCTGGCCGAGTTGCCGCCGCTGGATCTGTTCATCCGCACCGGCGGCGAATGCCGCATCAGCAACTTCCTGCTGTGGCAGGCGGCCTACGCCGAGCTGTACTTTACTGACACCTTGTGGCCCGATTTCGACCAGGCCTGCCTGCGTCGGGCCATCGAAGACTATGCCCGCCGCGAGCGCCGTTACGGCCGCACCGGCGAGCAGGTCGCCACCGCTTCGTAGGGACTCCGATGCTCTTCCAGCGTACCCTGACCGCCCTGGTGCTTGCGCCGCTGGTGATCCTGCTCATCCTGCTGTCGTCGACCGCCGTGTTCGCGCTGATCGCGGCGGCCGCCTTCTTGCTGGCGCTGTGGGAATGGCTGCAGCTCAGCGGGCTGCGGCAGGCCGCCTGGCGCATCGCCTGGCTGTTGCTGGCGACGCTGCTGTTCGGAGGGCTGTGGTGGCTGCACGCCGGCGTCTGGACGCCGCTACTGCTGCTTGCAGGCGTGGCGTGGTGGCTGCTGGCCTGCGTGTGGCTGCGGCACTTCGCGTTCGCTGCGGCGCCGACTCGCGAGAACCTGGCGCTGAAGCTGCTGGCCGGGCTGTTCGTCGTGTTCCCTGCCTGGGTGGCGCTGGTCAGCATCCACGGCAGCCAGGCGAACGGCCCCTGGTGGACCCTGCTGGCGCTGGTGATCGTATGGGCCGCCGATATCGGCGCGTATTTCAGCGGGCGCACATTCGGCGGGCGCAAGCTGGCGCCGCAGATCAGTCCCGGCAAGACCTGGGCCGGTGCCTGCGGTGCGCTGGTCGCCGGCGTGCTGGTAACCCTGCTTGGCGGCTGGCTGCTCGGCGTGCGCGGCGGCCAGCTGCTGGCGCTGGGACTGCTGGCGGCGATCACGGTGGGCGCGTCGATCGTGGGCGACCTGTTCGAGAGCCTGATGAAGCGGCACGCGCAGGTAAAGGATTCCGGCACCCTGGTGCCCGGCCACGGCGGTCTGCTGGATCGGCTCGACAGCGTATTCGCCGCCTTGCCGGTGTTCGCCGCCGGCCTGCTGTTGCTGCGGCTCTGAGATGACCGCCATCGCGATCAAGAACGTCGCCGTGCTGGGCGCAACCGGCTCGATCGGCGGCAACACGCTCGACGTGATTGCGCGTCACCCGCAGCGTTTCCGTGCCAGCGTGCTGACCGCGCATCGCCAGGTCGAGGCGCTGGTCGCGTTGTGCGTGCGGCATCAGCCCGCGCTGGCGGTGATCGCCGATCCGGCGCTGGAAGGCGAGCTGGCCCGCCGGCTGGTGGCGGCCGGCGTGCGTTGCGACGTCGCCAGCGGCCCCGCCGCGATCGCCGCCGCCGCCGCCAGCAGCCTGTGCGACACGGTGGTGGCGGCCATCGTCGGCGCCGCCGGGCTGGCCTCTACGCTGGCCGCCGCACGCGCCGGCAAGCACCTGCTGCTGGCCAACAAGGAGTCGATCGTGATGGCCGGGCCGCTGCTGCTGGACGCGGTTGCCACCGGCGGCGGCGCGCTGATTCCGGTGGACTCGGAGCACAACGCGTTATTCCAGTGCCTGCCCGGCGGCCGGCCACCGCTGCAGCGCAGCGGCGTGCGCCGGCTGATCCTGACCGCCTCGGGCGGCCCGTTCCGCGGTCAGACACGTGTGCAACTGGCCCACGTCACCCCGGCGCAGGCGTGCAAGCATCCGAACTGGGTGATGGGCCGCAAGATTTCGGTCGATTCGGCCACGCTGATGAACAAGGGGCTGGAGGTGATCGAGGCGCATCACCTGTTCGCCGCGCCGGCCGAGGCGATCGAGGTGCTGGTGCACCCGCAGAGCCTGGTGCATTCGCTGGTCGAATACGTTGACGGCTCGGTGCTGGCCCAGCTGGGCAACCCGGACATGCGCACGGCCATCGCGCACGCGCTGGCGTGGCCGGAGCGGGTCGAGGCCGGGGTGGCGCCGCTGGATCTGGCCGCGTGCGCGCCGCTGGCGTTCGAGCCGCCGGATCTGGCCACCTTCCGCTGCCTCGCGCTGGCCTTCCAGGCACTGCGCGCGGGCGGCGACGCGCCGGCCATCCTGAATGCCGCCAATGAGATCGCGGTGGAGGCGTTCCTGGCTGGCGCGCTGCCGTTCCTGTCGATCGCCGACGTGGTGGAATCGGTGCTGGCGGAACTGCCGGGGCAAGCCGTGGTCGATATAGCGACCCTGGAGGAACGCGACCGGACTGCCCGCGAGGCAGCCCGCCGCGTTCTGCGCAATGCTTGCTGATATTCTTGTTCCGATGATTTCCTTCCACGGCCATTGATGACTTCCTTTTTCGGCTCGGTTTTCTGGTTGCTGGTCACGCTGGGCGTGCTGGTGACCTTTCATGAATTTGGCCACTACTGGGTCGCCCGGCGCTGTGGCGTCAAGGTGCTGCGCTTCTCGATCGGTTTCGGCAGCCCGCTGTGGAAGCGCGCCGGCCGCGACGGTACCGAGTACCAGATCGCCGCGATCCCGCTGGGCGGCTACGTCAAGATGCTGGACGCGCGCGAGGGCGAGGTCGATCCGGCGCTGCGCGCGCAGGAGTTCACCGGCAAGCCGGTGTGGCAGCGCATCGCCATCGTGGCGGCAGGGCCGGGCTTCAACCTGCTCTTCACGCTGGTCGCGTTCTGGCTGATGTTCATGCTGGGGCGGCCGGACGTGGCCCCGGTGGTGACTGCCGCGCCGCACAGCATCGCTGCCGCGGCAGGCATCCATCCTGGCGATCGCATCCTCAGCGTCGACGGCCGCGTGGTGACCACCTGGAGCGACGCGATGGACGCGGTGGCGAACGCCCTGTTGGCGCGCACGCCGCTGCCGCTGAGCGTGCGCGGCAGCGATGGCCTGTCGCGGCAGCTGCTGCTGCCACTGAACCAGCTGCCGCCCGGCCAGTCCGTCGACAAGTATTTTGGCGAACTGGGTCTGCAGCTGGCGCCGCCGCCGGCGGTGGCCGCCACGGTGATGGCCGGCGATCCCGCCGCGCAGGCAGGCATGCGCAGCGGTGATCGCATCGTCAGCGTCAACGGTCAGCCGGTGAGCGATTTCATCGCCTTCGGCAAGCTGATCCAGACGGCCGCGGTGCGTTCGCCGAAGCTGGTGATCGGGGTCGAGCGCGCCGGCCAGTCGCTGGCCCTGAACGTCACCGCACGCTGGGCCTCGCTGGCGGATCAGCCATCCAAATGGATCCTCGGCATTGGCCCGCCGCCGCCGGAAGCTGCCACCCTGCGCTATGGTCCGTTCAAGGCCATCGGTGCCTCGCTGCAAACGACCTGGCGCAATACCCGGCAGACCTTCGGCATGCTCGGCAAGATGCTCAGCGGCGAAGCCTCGACCCGCAACCTGTCCGGCGTGATCGGCATCGCCGAAGTGGCCAATGCCTCGGCGCACATGGGCCTGTCGTGGTTCCTGCAGTTCCTGGCGCTGGTCTCGCTCAGCCTGGCGATCCTCAACCTGCTGCCGATCCCCGTCCTCGATGGCGGACACCTGCTGTATTATCTGATCGAGCTGGTCAAGGGCAGCCCGGTCAGCGAACAGGTGATGGTGGTGGGGCAGTACATCGGCATGGCCCTGCTGTTCAGCCTGATGGGGCTGGCGTTCTACAACGACATTCACCGCATGTTGCTGTCGTGATGTCACTGGCCAGCCATCCGGACAACTGGGTTGCACCGCGGCTGACTGTCGCGGTGCGGCTGCGCAACGGCACCTCACACGACCTGCGTCTGCGCAGTGCAGATTCTTTTTCGAGACCGGGCCTGGCCCTGTCTCACACGTCGATCGGGGCGGCCGCGCTGGCCGTCTCGTCGCACTAACCCAATGGAACCGACGATGAAGCGTATCGCCGCGCTGATCCTGCTTGCCTCCCTCTCCGCCAATGCGTTGGCGTTCGACCCGTTCGTGGTGTCGGACATCCGCATTGACGGTCTCAGCCGCATCTCCGCCGGCACGGTGTACAACTATCTGCCCGTCAGCAAGGGCGACCGGATGACCAACGCCGAGGCCCAGCGGGCCATCCGTGCGTTGTATCAGACCAAGTTCTTCAGCGACGTGGAGATGGATCGCGAGGGCAGCATCCTGGTGATCAAGGTGGTCGAGCGGCCGTCGATCGCCAAGCTGACGATCCGCGGCAACCACGACATCAAGACCGAGGATCTGAAGAAGGGCCTCAAGCAGATCGGCCTGGCCGAAGGCGAGACGTTCGACCGGCTGGCGCTGGACAACGTGCAGCAGGAGCTGATCCGCCAGTACTACAACCGCGGCAAGTACAACGTCTCGGTGTTGCCGCACGTGGTCAAGCTGGATCGCAACCGGGTCGCCGTGGATATCGAGATCCGCGAGGGCAAGGCGGCCAAGATCGAGGAGCTCAACATCCTCGGCAACCACGCCTTCACCGACAAGCAGATCCGCAAGGGCTTCGAATCGAACACGCCCGGCCTGATGTCCTGGTATTCGAAGGACGACCAGTATTCGCGCGAGAAGCTCTCCGGCGATCTGGAGAAACTGCAGTCCTTCTACATGGACCGCGGC
Source organism: Pseudomonadota bacterium (assembly GCA_021793575.1). Lineage (GTDB taxonomy): Bacteria > Pseudomonadota > Gammaproteobacteria > Xanthomonadales > Rhodanobacteraceae > Rhodanobacter. The sequence goes on along the minus strand of JAJYSM010000021.1, from coordinate 15,056 downwards.
TATGCCGACTTCGGCGTGGACTCCACCCAGGTGACGATCGCGCCGGACAAGCGCGCCATGTACATCGACACCAGCATCAAGGAGGGCGCCGTCTACAAGGTGGCCGAGGTCAAGCTGCTTGGCGAGCTGATCCTGCCGGAGGCGACGCTGCGCCAGCTGGTGTACGTGAAGCCGGGTGACCTGTTCAACCGCGCCGCGATCGAGGCCAGCACCAAGTCGATCAAGGCCCTGCTGGCCAATATCGGCTATGCGTACGCCAAGATCACGCCGATTCCCAAGCTGGACAAGGAAAAGCGCACCGTCGATCTGACCCTGTACATCGAGCCGGGCCAGCGCGTGTACGTGCGCCGGGTAATCTTCTCCGGCAACACGCGTACCGAAGACAACGTGCTGCGCCGCGAGATGCGCCAGCTGGAAGGCTCCTGGTATTCGCAGGCGGCGATCGACCGCTCCAAGATCCGCCTGCAGCGGCTGGGCTACTTCAAGAAGGTCGACATCGACAAGAAGCTGGTGCCCGGCACGCAGGACCAGGTGGATGTCAGCGTCAAGGTCGAGGAGCAATCCGCCGGACAACTGCAGTTCGGCGTGGGCTACTCGCAGTTCTCCGGCATGATCCTGAATGCCTCGGTGTCGCAGAACAACCTGTTCGGCAGCGGTGACAGCTTCTCGATCAGCGGTCAGCGCAGCTATTACAGCACCAGCTTCAGCCTCGGCTACTACAACCCGTACCTGACCGACAACGGCATCGGCATCGGCTACAACGCCACCTTCACCAAGACCAACTACGGCAATACCACGTTCGCCAACTATGCCACCAGCAACCGCAGCTTCTCCACCTACCTCGGCATTCCGGTCACCGAAACCGACGCCGTGCGCGTGGGCCTGGGCATCAGCAGCAACAAGGTATCGCTGATTCCCGGCTACAGCCCACAGGTGCTGCTCGACTACCAGAACGAGGTCGGCAACAAGACCATCCATTCCTGGACCGGCACGCTGGGCTGGAACCACGACACCCGCAACGACTACTGGGCGCCGACCCGCGGCGGCCTGATCTCGGCCTCGACCGATGTCGCCCTGCCCGGCTCGACCGTGCAGTACTGGAAGCTCACCGCCGAAGCCAACCACTACTGGCCGATCGGCAAGGGCTTCGTGCTGTACCTGGACGGCCAGCTCGGCTACGGCCAGACCTACGGCAGCAATGGCATCAGCAACGCCGACTTCGCCGCGCTGAAGGCCGCCACCACCGACCACCCGCTGGTCGACATGCGGCAGGACTTCCCATTCTACCAGAACTTCTACTCCGGCGGCGTGCGCGACGTGCGCGGTTTCCAGACCAACACGCTGGGGCCGCGCTTCTGCATCAACAGCAACGACGTGCCGGCCAGTAACGGCCTGTGCCCGACGGGCTATTACGCCCAGCCGATCGGTGGCGCGTTCAAGGTGCTCGGCACCGCCGAGGTCTACATCCCGCTGCCGTTCCTGAAGGACACCAACACCGCCCGCGTATCGTGGTTCGTCGATGTCGGCAATGCCTACAAGGACTACCAGAGCTTCAATGCCAGCACGCTGCGCGCGTCCACCGGCGTGTCGCTGCACTGGCAGGCGCCGATCGGACCGCTGATCATCAGCCTGGCGGTGCCGTTCCGCACGCAGCCGGGCGACAGCCGCTACCTGGAGCGCATCCAGTTCACCTTCGGCAGCCAGTTCTGATCGATAACCTGTGATCAATAACCTCTGATCCAACAACGTCTGCTGCACGCGGCCTGATCGGGCGATCCGATCGGAACGCGTGGAGCGGTCGGTTCTGACCACCCAGCTCGGCGCGCCGGCGTCACTTCGGGCGCCGATGTGCGGAGGATGCCCTTGAGCACGATCACCCACAGCCTCAGCGAACTGGCCGCACGCTTCGAACTGCGGCTGCACGGCGAAGCCGACCGTCGGATCGATGGCGTCGGCACCCTGGCCGGCGCCGGCCCCGGCCAGCTGAGCTTCCTGGCCAACAGCAAATACGCCGCCCAGCTCGGCGCCACCCGCGCCGGCGTGGTGGTGCTGCACGCGGAAAATCTCGCCGACTGCCCTACCGCCGCGCTGGTCGCGCGCGATCCGTATGTGGCCTACGCGAAGATCGCCGCGCTGTTCGAGCGCCTGCCCGCCGCGGCGCCCGGCATCCATCCGAGCGCGGTAGTTGCCCCGAGCGCGCGGGTGAGCGCCAGCGCCAGCATCGGCCCATGCTGCGTGATCGGCGATCGCGCGGTGATCGGCGATGGCGCCGTGCTCGGCCCACACTGCATCGTCGGCGACGACTGCCACGTCGGCGCGCATGCGCGGCTGGTGGCCCGCGTAACGCTGGTGACGCGCGTCAGCCTGGGCAAGCGCGTGCTGGTGCACCCGGGCGCGGTGATCGGCTCGGACGGGTTCGGCCTTGCCTTCGATCGCGACGCCTTCGACCACGGCGGCTGGGTCAAGCTGCCGCAACTGGGCGGCGTGCGCATCGGCGACGACTGCGAGATCGGCGCCAACACCACGATCGACCGCGGCGCGCTGGACGACACCGTGCTGGAGCAGGACGTGCGGCTGGACAACCAGATCCAGATCGCGCACAACGTGCAGATCGGCGCGCACACCGCGATGGCCGGCTGCGCCGCGGTGGCGGGCAGCGCGAAGATCGGCCGCTACTGCATGATCGGCGGCAACGCCGGCGTGCTGGGGCATCTGGAGCTGGCCGACCGGGTTACCATTACCGCCAAGAGCCTGGTCACGCATTCGATTCGCGAGCCGGGCGAGTATTCCTCGGGTGTGCCGCTGCAGGACACTCGCCTGTGGCGCAAGAATGCCGCCCGCTTCAAGCATCTGGACGGGTATGCGCGCCGGCTGTCGGCGCTGGAAAAGGACAAGGACAAGAATCATGAGTGACCCCATCGCGACCATCACCCTGCCGGTGAATGTGGAGCAGATCCAGGAGCTGCTGCCGCACCGCTATCCGTTCCTGCTGGTGGATCGGGTGATCGAGCTGGTGCCCGAACGCAGCGTGGTGGCACTGAAGAATGTGACCGCCAACGAACCGTTTTTCCAGGGTCACTTTCCCGGCCATCCGGTGATGCCAGGCGTGCTCATCATCGAAGCCATGGCGCAGGCCGCCGGTCTGCTGACCCAGCTCAGCAGCCGCATGAAGGGTGACAACAACAGTTCGCTGTTTTATCTGGTCAAGGTCGACAACGCGCGCTTCAGCGCGGTGGTGGTGCCCGGCGACCAGCTACGCATCGAGGTGAACCTGAAGCGGCTCATGCGCGGCATGGGCCTGTTCCTGGCTCGCAGCCTGGTCGACGGCAAGGAAGTGGCCAGCTGTGAACTGATGTGCGCCGCGAGGTCGGAGAAATGATCCAGCCCGCCGCGAACCACGTCGCACTGATCCACCCAAGCGCGCAGATCGACCCCAGCGCCGTGATCGGCGCCAACGTCAGCATCGGCGCGTACAGCGTGATCGGTGCCGACGTGGTCATCGGCGAGGGCACGGTGATCGGTCCGCACGTGGTGATCGACGGCCCCACGCGGATCGGCCGCGACAACCGCATCGCCCAGTTCGCCTCACTCGGCGGCGACCCGCAGGACAAGAAATTCGCCGGCGAACGCACCGAGCTGGTGATCGGCGAGCGCAACCTGATCCGCGAATTCGTCACCATCAATCGCGGCACCGGCGACGGCGGTGGCGCCACCCGAATCGGCGACGACAACTGGCTGCTGGCCTACGTGCACATCGCCCACGACTGCCAGATCGGCAACCACACGGTGTTTTCCAACTACTCCGCGCTGGCCGGCCACGTGCACGTGGGCGACTGGACCGTGTTCGCCGGCTACTCCGGCGCGCACCAGTTCTGCAAGGTGGGCGCGCACGCGTTCATCGGCATGGGTTGTCTGGTTGGTCACGACGTGCCGCCCTTCGTGACCATGGCCAACGAGCAGTCCGGCCGCCCGCGCGGCATCAACAGCGAGGGCCTGAAGCGCCGAGGCTTCGACACCACCCGCATCGCCGCGATCAAGCGCGCCTACCGCACCCTCTTCATGGGCGGCCTGCCGCTGGCCGAGGCGCGCGAGAAACTGGTCGAACTGGCGCAGCAGAGCGAGGACGTGCGGGCGATGCTGGACTTTCTCGACCGCAGCGAGCGGGGACTGGCCCGCTGATATGCGCGTAGCGCATATCAGCAAATCAGGCAAGCGCACCGGCTCTGATTCAGCCCAGGACCCAGACGCACGGCCGCATGCAACCACTCCCTTGATCGCCCTCATCGCCGGCGAGGACTCCGGCGACCAGCTCGGCGCCGATCTCATCGTGGCGCTGCGCCAGCGTTACCCGCAGGCACGCTTCGTTGGTATCGGCGGTGCCCGCATGCAGGCGCAGGGCTTCGAATCCTGGTACGACATGCACGAGCTGTCGCTGTTCGGTTTCAGCGAAGTGATCCGCCACCTGCCGCGCCTGCTGCGGCTGCGCCAGGCGCTGCTGGCCCGATTGCTGGATGCCCGACCGGCCGTGGTGGTCGGCATCGACGCGCCCGACTTCAACCTCGCCGTGGAGCGGCGCCTGAAGCTGGCCGGCATGCGCACCGTGCACTACGTCAGCCCGTCGGTGTGGGCATGGCGCGAGCAGCGCGCGGAAAAAATCGGTCGCAGCGCCGATCGCGTGCTGTGCCTGTTTCCGATGGAGCCGGCGATCTACGCCAAGTATGGCATCGACGCGCGCTTCGTCGGCCATCCGCTGGCCGATCGCTTTGCGCTGGTGTCCGACCGCGCCGGCGCGCGCGCGATGCTGCAGCTGCCGCCGGACGTGCCGGTGCTGGCCCTGCTGCCGGGCAGCCGGCTGTCCGAGCTGGCGCGCATGGGCCAGCTTTTCATCGAAGCAGCGACGCGGGTGGCCGCGGCGCTGCCCGGGCTGCGCATCGTGATTCCGGCGGCCAATCCGCAGGTGCATGCGCGGCTGAAAATCCTGCTGGCGAACAGGCCATCGGGTGAAGCCGCACCGCTGCTGCTCGACGGCCACGCGCACGAGGCGATGCTGGCGGCCGACGTGGTGCTGCTGGCCTCGGGCACCGCCACGCTGGAGGCGATGCTGGCCAAGCGCCCGATGGTGGTCGGCTACCGCGTCTCGCCGCTGAGTTACCGCATCGCGCGCGTGCTGCGCATGCTGAAGACCGACATCTACGCGCTGCCCAACATCCTGGCGCGGGCCAGCGGCCGCGCCGGCGGCGAGCTGCTGGTGCCGGAACTGATGCAGGACGACTGCACCGCCGAAAACCTCACGGCAGCCACGCTGGCGCTGTTCCGCGACAGCGAGCGGCGCGGCCGCATCGTGGCCGCGTTCGAGCAATTGCATCAGGATCTGCGCGGCGGCCTCGAAGGCCACGCCGGCGATCGCGCGGCCGCGGCGATCGCGCAGCTGCTGGAGGGCGAGCATGCCGATAGGTGAGTTCCGTGCGATCACCCGCCCCTCATCCGCATCTTCTCCCCCCGGGGGAGAACGGGTAACCGCAAAAGGCCTGCTTGTGGCCGGGGTGGACGAGGCGGGGCGCGGACCCCTGGCCGGGCCGCTGGCGGTGGCGGCGGTGATTCTCGACCCGGCGCGCCCGATCGCCGGGCTGGACGATTCCAAGAAGCTCAGCGCGGCCCGGCGCGAGGCGCTGTATCCGCTGATCGTCGAGCGCGCGCTGGCGTACTGCGTGGTGCTGATCGAGCCCGACGAGATCGACCGGCTGAACATTTTCCAGGCGACCATGGCCGGCATGCGCAGGGCCGTGGCTGGTCTGGCCGTGACCGTCGACGAGGTGCTGATCGACGGCAACCAACTGCCGCAGGGCTTGCCCTGCCCCGGCCGCGCGCTCGTCGGCGGCGACGCGCTGGAGCCGGCAATCAGCGCCGCCTCGATCCTCGCCAAGGTCAGCCGCGACCGCCTGATGGTGACGCTGGACGCGGTGCATCCGGGCTACGGCTTTGCCGTGCACAAGGGTTACCCCACGCCCGCCCACCTGGCCGCGCTGCAGCGGCTGGGGCCGTGCGCGCAGCACCGCCGCAGCTTCGCGCCAGTGCGCGTGCTGCTGCAGCGGTCGCCATCGCCGTGAGCATGCGTCGCGGCGAACGCGCACAGCGGCAGCCCACGCGCCGTTCGCACAATCGCCGCGGAAGTCAATCTTGCCGCTGCACGGGGCGCCGGTTAGCCTGCATGGACTCACCGCGCCAGCCTGCATGACCGTCCGCTATACCCACCTGCACCTGCACAGCGAATACTCGCTGGTCGACTCGACCATCCGCATCAAGGCGCTGGTCGAGGCTTGCGTGCGCGCCGGCATGCCGGCGGTGGCGCTCACCGACGAATGCAACATGTTTGCGCTGGTGAAGTTCTACAAGGCGTGCAGCGCGGCGGGGATCAAGCCGATCGGCGGCTGCGACCTGTGGATTTCCGCGCCGGACGACCCGCGGCCGTGGCGACTCACCCTGCTGTGCCAGAACCGCGACGGCTATCTCAACCTGTCGCGGCTGGTGTCGCGCGCATGGCGCGACGGTCAGCACGGCGGGCGGGCGCTGGTCGACGCCGGCTGGCTGAGCGCGCAGGCCACCGGCGGCCTGATCGCCCTGCTTGGCCGCGACAGCGAGGTGGGCCGCATCGCCTTGCAGCAGGGCAGCGACGCCGCGCTGGAAAAACTGCGCCCGCTGGCGCGGCTACTGCCGGACCGGCTGTATCTGGAGCTCACCCGCTGCGGCCGCGACAACGAGGAAAACTGGAACACCGCCGCGCTCGCGCTGGCCGCCGAACTCGCGCTGCCGGTGCTGGCCAGCAACGACGTGCGCTTCCTCACCCGCGACGATTTCGAGGCGCACGAGGCGCGCGTGTGCATCAACCAGGGCCGCGTGCTGGCCGATGCGAAGCGCCCGCGCGACTACGGCGAGCAGCAATACCTGAAGTCGCCCGAGGAAATGGCCGCGCTGTTCGCCGACCTGCCGGAGGCGCTGGAAAACACCGTCGAGCTGGCCCGGCGCTGCAACCTGGAGCTGACCTTCGGCAAATATTTCCTGCCCGACTTTCCGGTGCCGGCCGGGCATGACCTCGCCAGCCACATCCGCGAGCTGTCGCGCGAGGGCCTGCGGCAACGCCTCGCCAGCGCGCCGCTGGCCAACGGCCACACGCTGGACGTCTACCAGGCGCGGCTGGAGCGCGAGCTCGACGTGATCATCGAGATGGGCTTCCCCGGCTACTTCCTGATCGTGGCGGACTTCATCAACTGGGCCAAGCAGCACGGCATCCCGGTGGGGCCGGGCCGCGGTTCCGGCGCCGGCTCGCTGGTGGCGTGGGCGCTGAAGATCACCGATCTCGATCCGCTGCAGTTCGACCTGCTGTTCGAGCGCTTCCTCAATCCCGAACGCATATCGATGCCGGACTTCGACATCGACTTCTGCATGGATCGCCGCGACGAGGTGATCGACTACGTGTCGCGCAAGTACGGCCGCGACCGCGTCAGCCAGATCATCACCTACGGCTCGATGGCGGCCAAGGCGGTGCTGCGCGACTCCGGCCGCGTGCTCAGCATGGGCTACGGCCAGGTCGACAAGCTGGCCAAGCTGATTCCGCCGCGGCCGCTCGACCTCACGCTGTCCGACGCGCTCGGCCGCTCGGAGAAATCGAAGAAGGAAACCGACCGCGTGGTCAGGGAGTTCTGCGATGCCTACGCGCAGGACGAGGACGCGCGGGCGCTGATCGACCTTGCGCTGAAACTCGAAAACCTCACCCGCAACGCCGGCAAGCACGCCGGCGGCGTGGTGATCGCGCCCACCGCGCTCACCGATTTCGCGCCGCTGTACAGCGAGCCCGGCGGCGGCGGCGTGGTGACCCAGTACGACAAGGACGACGTGGAGGCGGTCGGCCTGGTGAAGTTCGACTTCCTCGGCCTGCGCACGCTGACCATCATCGACTGGGCGGTGAAGGCGATCAATCAAAGGCGTGTGCAGACCCACGAGGCACCGCTGGATATTTCGCAGCTGCCGCTGGACGACCCCAAGCCCTACGAGCTGCTGAAAAAGGCGCGCACGGTCGCCGTGTTCCAGCTGGAATCCTCTGGCATGCAGCGCATGCTGAAGGACGCCAAGCCCGACCGCTTCGAGGACATCATCGCGCTGGTGGCGCTGTATCGACCCGGCCCGATGGACCTGATTCCCAGCTTCATCGCGCGCAAGCACGGCCGCGAGGAAGTGGCATACCCCGACCCGCGCGTCGAGCCGATCCTGCAGGAGACCTACGGCATCATGGTCTACCAAGAGCAGGTGATGCAGATGGCGCAGATCGTGGGCGGTTACTCGCTCGGCGGCGCCGACCTGCTGCGCCGCGCGATGGGCAAGAAAGACGCCAAGAAGATGGCCGAGGAGCGCCAGAAGTTCCGCGACGGCGCCGCCAAAGACGGCCTGCCCGGCAGCAAGGCCGATGAAATCTTCGACCTGATGGAGAAGTTCGCCGGCTACGGCTTCAACAAGTCGCACGCCGCCGCCTACGCGCTGGTGAGCTACCAGACAGCGTGGTTGAAGGCGCACTACCCGGCCGAGTTCATGGCCGCCACGATCTCGGCCGACATGGACAACACCGACAAGGTGGTGACCTTCCTGGACGAGTCACGCGCGCTCGGCATCACCGTGCAGCCGCCGGACGTCAACGCCTCGCAGTACATGTTCGTGGCGGTGCAGCCGCAGGTGATCCAGTACGGCCTGGGCGCGATCAAGGGCGTCGGCCAGGGCGCGTGCGAGGCGATCGTGACCGAGCGGGCGCGCAGCGCCTATACCGACCTGGCCGACTTCTGCCGCCGCGTCGATCCGACCAAGCTCAACCGGCGCGTGCTCGAAGCGCTGATCCTGTCCGGCGCGCTGGACGCGCTGGCGCCCACCCGCGCCAGCCTGATGCTGCAGCTGCCCGACGCGATCAAGGCCGCCGAACAGCACCTGCGCGATCGCCAGTCCGGTCAGAACGACATGTTCGGTACGGCGATGGGCGCCACCACGCCGGTGCTGCAGATCGACCTGCCCACGGCGCCGGAGTGGCCGCTGGAGCAGAAGCTGCAGGGCGAGCGCGACACGCTCGGCCATTACCTGTCCGGCCATCCCACCGATCCGTGGAAGGACGAGCTGGCGCAGCTGTCGACCTGCCCGCTGGGCGAGATCGTCGAGCGCTACCAGCCGCCCAGCTACTCATCGAGCCGGCCGCGCCGGAACGACGATGGCGACAGCAACCGCTTCCGCCGCGGTCCCGATACACCGTGGACCGTCGCCGGCATGGTCGCCGCCGTGCGCAAGCGCGGCGACAGCGAAGCGTTCGTGCGGCTGGAGGACGGCAGCGGCAGCATCGAGGTGAGCTTCTTTGGCGAGCTGTATCAGCAGGTGGCGCCGCTGCTCACCCGCGACGAGGTGCTGATCGTCGAGGGCGGCCTGCGCATCGACGACTTTTCCGGCGGCGGCTTTCAGCTGCGCGCGCGCAACGCCAGCTCGCTGGCGGACGCCTGCCGCAAGCACGCGCGGCTGCTGCAGCTGAAGTTGAACGGGGTCGGACCAGGCTTTGTCGAGCGGCTGCAGCAGGCGCTGGCCGGCTTCCGTGGCGGCCGCGCCAGCGTGGTGCTGCACGGTTACCGCAATCGCTCGGCGCAGGCCGATGTCGAGCTCGGCGAAGACTGGCGCGTCGACGCCGTTCCCGCCCTGCTGCGCGTGGTGCGCGCCTTGCCCGGCGTGCAGGCCGCGCGGCTGCGCATCGTCAAGCAGGCGGATTGATCGTCGCGCCTGCGGCACGGCATCAGCGGTGGGTCGGAGCGACCGTGGGAGCGACTTCAGTCGCGATGCTGTTGTGCTTCGGCATACATCAAAGCTGGAGCATCGCGACTGAAGTCGCTCCCACAGAAGTCGCTCCCACTGTCGCTGCCGTCGGCACGGTCAGGATTTCTTGCCGCGCTCCAGCATCGCCTTCAGATCGGCGAACGGATTGCCGGTGGCGGCCGGGGCTTCCTGCACTTCCAGCACGCCGCCGCGCACGTGGTCGATGTGCCGCGAGTGCTCGTTATCGTGGCAGTACACGCACAGCAGCTCCCAGTTGCTGCCATCGGCCGGGTTGCAGTCGTGATCGTGATTGCGGTGGTGCACGGTCAGCTCCTGCAGGTTGGTGCGGGTGAACTCGCGCGCGCAGCGGCCGCAGATCCACGGATACATCTTCAGTGCCCGCTCGCGATAGCCCAGCTCGCGCTGCTCGGCGTTGCGGCGCGCGTCGGCGACGATGCGATCGAGCTTGGCGTGGTCGATGGGCGGCTTGATCGGCATGGTCGATTCCGGCGGGGTACGCTTGGTTGGAGCGGACGATAGCGCAATCCGCCATGCGCCGGGAGGCGCGCAGCCTGATGCAAAAAGCGGCGATCGCCATACGGCGGCGTTCTCGCGCTTTTCCGCGGATCGGTATACTTGGACGCTTGTGCACCACGAAAAGCTGCGAATGAACCCCAACTTCCTCGATTTCGAACAACCGATTGCCGAACTGGACGCGAAAATCGAAGAGCTTCGCCACGCCAGCCACGGCCAGGCGTTCAATATCGACGAGGAAGTCGGCCGCCTGCGCGAGAAGCTGAAGCTCAAGACCAACGAGATCTTCCGCAACCTCAACTCATGGCAGACCACCCAGCTGTCGCGCCACCCGGCGCGCCCGTACACGCTCGACTACATCGGCGTGATCTGCGAGGAGTTCCACGAGCTGGCGGGCGATCGCATGTATGCCGACGACGCTGCCATCGTCGGTGGCCTCGGTCGCATCAACGGCCGCCCGGTGGTGATCATCGGCCACCAGAAGGGCCGCGACACCAAGACCAAGGTGCGCCGCAACTTCGGCATGCCGCGGCCCGAGGGCTACCGCAAGGCGCTGCGCCTGATGAAACTGGCCGAGCGCTTCCACCTGCCGCTGCTGACCCTGATCGATACCCCCGGCGCCTACCCCGGCGTGGGCGCCGAGGAGCGCGGCCAGAGCGAGGCGATCGCGCGCAACCTGCTGGAAATGGCCGAGCTGAAGGTGCCGATCATCTGCACCGTGATCGGCGAGGGCGGCTCCGGCGGCGCGCTGGCGATCGGCGTGGGCGACCGCACGCTGATGCTGCAGTACGCGACCTACTCGGTGATCACCCCCGAAGGCTGCGCCTCGATCCTGTGGAAAAGCGCGGACAAGGCCAGGGACGCCGCCGAAGCTCTCGGTATGACCGCACCACGCTTGCTGCAACTGGGCCTGATCGACAAGATCGTGCGCGAACCGCTCGGCGGCGCGCATCGCAATCCGCGCTCGATGGCCGTGCGCCTGAAAGCCGTGCTGCTGAACCAGCTCGACGAACTGGCCGCGCTGCCGATCGGCGAGCTGCTCGAACAGCGCTACCGGCGCCTGCGCAGCTACGGCGCCTATCAGGAGTAGCTGGCTGGTGGGGGAGGGGCTTCTGTGGGAGCGGCTTCAGCCGCGATGCCCTTGCACTTTGGCAGCATCGAAACAAGGGCATCGCGGCTGAAGCCGCTCCCACAAAGGCCGCTCCCACAGGACTCGCTCCCACTGGACGTACCCGCGCGGCGTTACCATCGGTGTGACCTTAGCTGCTGACGGGATCCCCCATGGCCACCGACACCACCAAGCTTGCGGTGCTGATCGACGCGGACAACGCGCGACCGGCGATCGTCGAAGGCCTGCTGGCGGAGATCGCCAAGTACGGCACCGCGCATGTGAAGCGCATCTACGGCGACTGGACCAAGCCCGATCTCAACGGCTGGAAGGAGGTGCTGCTGCGCCTGTCGATCCAGCCGATCCAGCAGTTCCGCTACACGGTGGGCAAGAACGCCACCGACTCGGCGATGATCATCGACGCGATGGACCTGCTGTATACCGAGCGCTTCGACGGCTTCTGCATCGTTTCCAGCGACAGCGACTTCACCCGGCTGGCCTCGCGCATCCGCGAGTCAGGCCGCATCGTGTACGGCTTCGGCGAGAAGAAAACGCCCGAACCATTCCGCACCGCGTGCGACAAGTTCATTTACACCGAAGTGCTGGCCGGCTCGGCCGAGACCGAGCCCGAGACGGCGCCGAAGCAGCGCTCGGCGAAGGAGCTGCGCGGCGACGCGCATCTGCTGAGCCTGCTGCGCCACGCGATCGAGGCAGCCTCCGACGACACCGGCTGGGCCAGGCTGGACGCGATCGGCAGCATCATCAACAAGCAGTCGCCCGACTTCGATTCGCGCAACTACGGCTACGCCAAGCTCAGCGGACTGGTCAACGGCACCGGCCTGTTCGAGACCGAGGAGCGCCATATCGGCAACGGCAAGCACATCTACGTGCGCCCCCGCGCCGGCAGCCGATGAGCGACGCGCTGGGCCAGCATCTGCTCGCCGCGCTGGCGACCGTGCCGGCGGCGCCGCTGTGCGTGGCCTATAGCGGTGGCCCGGATTCCACCGCCCTGCTGCACGCGCTGGCGCAGCTGCCCGACGCGCGCGCGCGCGGCCTGCGCGCGCTGCATGTGGATCACGGCCTGCACGCGCACAGCGCAGCGTGGGCCAAGCACTGCCAGCGCTACTGCGCCACGCTGCAGCTGCCCTGCGCGGTGCTGCGCGTGCAGGTCGAGACCGACCGCGGCAGCGGGCTGGAAGCCGCCGCGCGGCACGCTCGCTACAGCGCCTTCGCCGAACAGCTGCAGCACGACGAATGGCTGCTGCTCGGCCACCACCGCGACGACCAGGCCGAGACGGTGCTGCTGAAACTGCTGCGCGGTGCCGGCCCGGACGGGCTGGGCGGCATGCGCGCGCGGCGCCCGTTCGGTCGCGGCCAGCTGTGGCGACCGCTGCTGGCGCTGTCGCGGCAGGCGCTGCGCGAGCATGTGGAGGCCTGGCAGCTGCCGTGCATCGAGGACCCCTCCAACGCCGATACCCGGCTGGCGCGCAACCAGCTGCGTCACGAGATCCTGCCGCGTCTGCGGCAGCACTGGCCGCAGGCGGTGGATTCGATCCTGCACAGCGCCGCGCTCAGCCGCGCCGCCGCAGACACGCTGCGCACGCAGTGGCTGGCGGCGCTGGACAACCTGCACGATCCGGCCAGCGGCAGCCTCGATGCCGCCGGCTGGCTGGCGCTGGACCCGGCGCTGCGCGAGCCGCTGCTGGATCACTGGCTGCACGCGCGCGGGCGGTCCGCGCCCACCACCGCGCAGCGCCGGCAGATCGAGCGCCAGTGCGCCGCGCGCCCCGGCCAGCTGCCATGCATCCGCTGGCCCGGCACCGAGCTGCATGTGTGGAAGCAGCGGCTGTGGGCGCTGCCGCCCGCTCGCAGCGCGCCCGTCGACTGGACGGTGCGCTGGCACGGCGAACCGTTGACGCTGCCCGACGGCGGCACGCTGTCGCTGCACGCTGTCGAGGCACGCCTGGCCGAACCGCTCGACGTGCGCCTGCGCCGCGGCAGTGAACGCATCAAGCCGGCCGGCGATGCGCACACGCGCGAACTGCGCGACCTGTTCCAGCGCGACGCGATGCCGCCGTGGCAGCGCGCCGGCTGCCCGCTGCTGTATGCCGGCGAGGAACTCATCGCCGTGGCCGACCGCTGGCTCAGCGCGCGCGGCGCGGCCATTTTCCAGCACGCCGGCGCGCGGCCGTGCTGGCGCGCGGCACGCTGATCCGGTTCCATCCGGTGGCCGTTGCGTGCCGCGCACCGATTGATTCCGCAGCGCCGCTGCGTTAGCGTGGCGAGCCATGGCCAAGACCGCTCCCGCCCCTGCCAAGACCCCGCCTGTCGCCGACTTCGAGCATTCGCTGGAGGAGTTGGAACAGCTGGTGACGCGGATGGAAGGCGGCGCGCTGAGCCTGGACGAATCGCTCGCCTCGTTCGAGCGCGGCATCGGCCTGTACCGCCACTGCCAGCAGTCGCTGCAGCAGGCCGAACTGCGCGTGCGCCTGCTGCTGGATCCCGAAGCTCCCGACAGCGCCGAACCGTTTGAACCCGAACTCTGAGCTGAGCCCCGCACTGCAGGCACTGATCGTTCGCGCCGAACAGGCGCTGGATCGCTGCCTGCCGCTGCCCGCCCAATCGCCGGCGGAATTGCATCGCGCGATGCGCTACGCCGTGCTCGGCGGCGGCAAGCGACTGCGTCCGCTGCTGGTCTATGCGGCGGCGCATGCGCTGGACGAAACCGGCCCGCAGCTCGATGCAGCTGCCTGCGCGGTCGAGCTGATCCACGCCTATTCGCTGGTGCACGACGACCTGCCGGCGATGGACGACGACGCGCTGCGGCGCGGCCGACCCACCTGCCACATCGCATTCGGCGAGGCGATGGCGATACTCGCCGGCGACGCGCTGCAGGCGCTGGCGTTCGAGATCCTCGCCGATCACGGCATCCACCACGCTGGGACCGGCATCGCCATGCTGGGCGCGCTGGGCCGCGCCTGCGGCTCCGAGGGCATGGCCGGCGGCCAGGCGCTGGACCTGGCAGCGGTCGGCCGCCACCTCACGCTGGCCGAACTCGAACACATGCACGCGTGCAAGACCGGCGCGCTGATCCGCGCCTCGGTGCAGTTGGGCGCGCTGATCGGCCGGGCCGATGCGGGCACGCTGCGCACGCTGGATCGCTACGCCCACGCGGTGGGCCTGGCGTTCCAGGTGCGCGACGACATTCTCGACGTGGAAGGCGAAGCGGCGGTGATCGGCAAGACCGCCGGCAAGGACGCTGCTGCCGCCAAGCCCACCTTCCCTTCGGTCATCGGGCTGGACGCCTCGCGCGCGCGGCTGCGCGAACTCACCGCCACCGCGCTGGCCGCCGTGGCGCCGTGGGGCAGCCGTGGCACCCTGCTCACCGAACTGGCGCATTACGCAGCGAACCGCCAGCATTGACGATTTTGTCGCACATCCCCACTGCGCTCTTTCTATGTCCTGATTCCCCACATCACGCATCCAACGTTGCAAGCCGGTAAGTCAGCGGCGGGGTTCGGGCGGCGGCGACGATGAGGCGAGGGACGAGTGCCGCCAAGTCGAAGCGGCGATTGAAGCGGTAACA
>JAJYSM010000088.1 GCA_021793575.1 Pseudomonadota bacterium | reverse complement strand
TGCACGGACGGCGGTAACAAGTAGTCGGTCTCGCGGTCGATCAGTCGAAATCTGCGCATGCCGTCGGTCGTCATCGAGGATGGCTAATTTTAGCTGAGGAGAGCGGGTTAGTCCGACAGGCTGCTAGGTAGCGTGACCCTGTCCAACGTGGTGCGCGGCCCGTTTCAAGCCTGCCTGCTCGGTTACTCCCTGGATGCCTGCTGGCAGGGTCAGGGATTGATGCACGATGCCCTGGAGGCCACCCTGGCCTGGGCATTTGGCGAACTTGGCCTGCACCGGGTGATGGCGAACTATCTGCCATATAACGACCGCAGTGCGCGGCTGCTGGAGCGGCTCGGTTTCGAGCGCGAAGGCTATGCGCGCGCCTATCTGCAGATTGCCGGGCAATGGCAAGACCACGTACTCACGGCGAAGGTTCGCGCCCCGGACTGAGCATGGCCGTGGATCCCGCAAATGAATGTGGCGGCCCTTGGTCGCCACATTCGATATCGCACGGGTGGCCTTGCTCAGGCCTTGGCGGCCGGGCGCTGGTTGGGGCGACGCCGCTGGTTGCCGGCGGCGTGATCGCCGCGGCCGGCGGGTGCGGCATAGCCGTTCGGTCGGGCCGAGGTGGACGCCTTGCCCTGGCGCGGCTGACGCTGTGGTGCGCGCTGCTGCTGACGCTGTCCGCCACCACCCTGCTTCGGACGCGGCGCACCGGCATCCAGACGCAGCGGTGCGGACGGCTCGTAGCCGGCCACAGGGTTGATCGCGATGTCCTGCTTGAGCAGCTTGCGGATGTCGTGCAGCAGTCCGCTTTCGTCATGGCTGACCAGCGATACCGCCAGGCCTTCCATGCCGGCACGGCCGGTACGACCGATGCGATGCACGTAGTCCTCGGCCACCGCGGGTAGGTCGAAGTTGATGACGATCGGCAGCTGGTCGATGTCGATGCCGCGGGCGGCGATGTCGGTGGCCACCAGTACGGTGACGCGGCCGCTCTTGAAGTCGCTGAGCGCGCGGGTGCGCGCGTTCTGGCTCTTGTTGCCGTGGATCGCGGCGGTGCGCAGGCCCGACGCGTTGAGGTAGGTCACCAGCTTGTCGGCGCCGTGCTTGGTGCGGCTGAACACCAGCGACTGCCGGCGGCTGTCCACCGACAGCAGATGCAGCAGCAGATCGCGCTTGCGCGCGGCGTCGACCGGGTGCACCTGATGGCTGACCAGGGTGGCCACCGCATTCGGCGTGTCCACCGAGATCTCGCGCGGGTTGTGCATGAACTCCAGCGCCAGCGTCTTGATCGCCGGCGGGAAGGTGGCCGAGAACAGCAGCGTCTGCCGCTTCTTCGGCACCGCGGCGAGGATGCGCTTGAGCGCCGGAAGGAAGCCCATGTCGAGCATGCGATCGGCTTCGTCCAGGATCAGCGTCTCGACGCCGGACAGGTCCAGCGTGCGCTGCTGCATGTGATCCATCAGCCGGCCCGGGGTGGCGATGACGATGTCGACGCCACGGCGCAGGACGTTGATCTGCGGGCCCATGCTGACGCCGCCGAAGATGGTGGTGGCGCTGACCTGCACGTGCTTGCCGTAGTCGCGCAGGTTCTCGTGCACCTGGGCGGCCAGCTCGCGGGTCGGGGTGAGAATGAGCGCGCGCGGGCGGCGGGTCATGGTCTGGCCGCTGGTCGACAGCTTCTGCAGCAGCGGCAGCGCGAAGGCGGCGGTCTTGCCGGTGCCGGTCTGCGCGGCGGCAAGCAAGTCGTGGCCGGCCACGGCGGGTGGAATAGCGGCGAGCTGGATCGGGGTGGGCTGGGTGTAGCCGTAATCGGCAAGCGCACGCAGCAACGCGGGCACAAGGCCCAGCGAATCGAAAGACATTGGAGACACTCCTGAGCAACCCGGAGTGTTGATACCGTGTTGCGGACTTAGGGAAGAGGCGGCAGTGCGCCGCAGCAGTCAGGGTGACTGCGCCGCCGAGTATAGCGGTACAAACGGGGCGGCGTCTGCTTTTGCGGCGGCCCAGTCTGAACGGTAGCGTCGGCAACGGTCGCCATGTTGCCGTGCAACCCGCAGCATGGCGCGTTTCGCAGCTGTCATGGCCACACTCACGGCTGCGGATTCATGTGCTTCGAGGAATGCCCGGAGCTGGCTTGCGTGTCGCTGACCGTGCTGCTGGTGCTGCCTGCACGACGGGGTCGGAGGTGCGCGGCATCGGCTTCGACGTGCAGTGCTCCTGATAGAATCCGCGTTTTGCTATCCACCACGAGACGCGCAATGAAAGCTGGCAAGGACAAGGTCATCTCCCTCCACTACACCTTGACGGTGGACGGCGAGCCGGTGGAAAGCTCGCACGATCGCGGCGAGCCGCTGTGGATCCTGCTGGGCCATGGCCAGCTTATTCCGGGACTGGAAAAGGCGCTGGAGGGCCACGAGGGCGGCGCCGCGCTGCAGGTCGAGGTGGCCGCCGCCGAGGGCTACGGCGAGCGCGCGGAAGATCAGATCCAGCGCATGTCGAAAAAGTATTTTCCGCAGGCGAGCCGGCTCAAGCCCGGCATGGTCACCGTGCTGAAGCTGAAAGACGGCGGCCAGCGCGCGGTGACCGTGCACAAGGTCGGCATGAGCACGATCGATGTCGACCTCAACCACCCGATGGCCGGCAAGGCGCTGCATTTCGACGTGGCCATCGGCGACGTGCGCGAGGCCACCGAGGAAGAGATCCAGCACGGCCACGCGCATGCTCCCGGTGCCGAAGCGCACTGAAAGCGCCGCCTCAATGAAGTGAAACCATAACGGCACCCGCGGGTGCCGTTATCCGTTTGCTCCTTCTCCCCCTTGGGGAGAAGGTTGGGATGAGGGGTTGAGCTCGCCGGGCACAAGCTTCTGCGCCCTCAATCCAGCACGCGCCGCCCGTAGGCGAAATGCTCGCGCCAGTAGGGCCCGTCGATATCGTCCAGACGCACCGTGCCGCCGGTGTCCGGCGCGTGCACGAAACGCCCCTTGCCCACGTACACTCCGACGTGGCTGATCCGTCCGCCGATATCGAAGAACACCAGGTCGCCGCTGGCCAGCTGGGTCATGCGGTGCACCTTGCGCACGTCCATCGCAGCCATTTCGTAGGAGGTGCGCGGTAGCTGCAGGCCGGTGGCGCCGCGGTAGATGTAATCGACCAAACCGCTGCAGTCGAAGCCGCCGGCCGGCGTGTTGCCACCCCACCGATACGGCGTGCCGACCAGGCCGATGGCGCGGAACAGCACGTCGTTCGCCTCGCCGGCCATCGCGGCGGAAGGCGCCCGTGGCGGCAGGTCGGCCAGCGCGGAGCGGGAAGTGCGGAAGGTGGCCTCGCGCCGGTGCGGACTGCTGGCGCACGCGGCCATCAGCAGCAGTGTGACAAGCAGGAGCCCGCGGCTGCCGGCGTGCGTTGGCGACACTGAAGCAGCGTGGCGGGCGACACGATACGGGCGCATGAATAACCTCGACGTCAGTCGCACCGAGGTTATCAAATCAATGGCTTGTAAGGAAGTTCTCAGACTCTGGGCGAAGCAGGTGGGGCCGGCGGCGGGGGTGGAGCAGGTGGGGTCGGCGTGGCCGGTGGGGCAGGCGGTGCCGGTGGTGCGGGCAAGTCGGCAGTACCAGGCAGTGCTGGCGGTGCTGGCGCCACGGGCGGAAGCGGAGTGAGGCTGAACCTGACCGGCACCCGCGCATAGCCTTCGACCGGTTTGCCGTTCCTGATCGCTGGTTGGAAGCGCCACTGCATGGCCGTCTCGCTGGCCGCCTTCACCAGTTCCGGCGCGGCCCTCGTCGCCGGATTCACGCTCACCTGGCGCGGTGTGCCATCGGTGCCGACCAGCACATCGAGGATCACGGTTCCCTGCTCTTTTTTCGCGACCGCGTCCTGCGGGTAGGGCGGCTGCAGCCGCACGTTGTAGCCGAGGTCCGGGCTGGCGGGTTCGGCACGGGCCTGCGCTGCGGCGTGCGCCATCAGCGCGCCGCCGGTCATCAGCGCCGCCAGGCCGATGAAACCGAGGCGCCGCCGCCAGGTGGCCGGGCGTGGATGCTGGATCATGCTCAATCGCTCCTTCAGTTGGGGCTCGGCGAGCCAGGGAATGAGCACCGGCGTGGCGTCCATGCCGGTGCTGTGCAGCAGGGTGCGGGCGTACTTCGCTTCGTCCCGCGGCGCGCGCCGCAGCACGCGCTCGTCGCAGGCCAGCTCCTGGTCGAGCCGCAAGCGCGGCCGCGCCAGCCAGGCCAGCGGGTGAAACCACAGCAGCGCCCAGGCCAGTTCCGCCAGCAGGCTCCACAGCGGATCGCCGCGGCGCAGATGGGTGGCTTCATGGCGCAGCACCAGCCGCCGTTCGTCGGCGTCGAAGCGCTGCAGAAAATCCGCCGGCAGCAGGATCAGGCTGCGCGGTGCCCACAGCACCGCCGGCCCAGCCGGGTGCAGCCGCAGGCGGCGTGCATCCGATGCGCCCAGCGCAGGCTGCAGCTGCTGCGACATCGCCGGCGGCAGGCGCTGGCACTGACGCAGCAGCCGGCTGTAATGCCGCACCAAGCGCAGCAGGCCGATGGCGGCAGCGCCCAGCCACAGCAGCAGCGGCCAGTGGCTCGCCGGTGCCGTCGCACGGATCTGCGCGGTGAACGCGTGCGCAGTCGGCAGCACCTGCAGCGTGTTGCGGTCGAGCCAGACGACGGGCAACGCGGGCAGCCACGGCAGTGCGGCCAGCAGCAGTGGCAGCAGCCACAGCGTAAAGGCCGGCCCGGCACCGAACAGGCGTCGAGCCGGCTTGCGCAGCGCCAGCGCCAGCGCCAGTCCGGCGGTGATGTACAGCAGCATGTCGAGCATGATCAGCGCCCCCTCTTGTCGATCGCATCGATCAGTTTGCGCAGCTCGGCAATGTCTTTGGCGGAGAGCTTCTCGTGCTGGCTGAAATGCGCCAGCAGCGGCGCCACCCTGCCGCCGAACGCGCGGTCGAGCAGGCTGCGGCTTTCCTGCTGCTGCCAGTCCTCGCGGCGCAGCAGTGGCGCGTACAGATAGCGCCGGCCGTCCTTCTGCGCGCTCACCGCGCGCTTGCCGAGCAGACGGTTGAGCAGGGTCTTGATGGTTTTCTCGTGCCACGCGGTGCCGTGCTGCAGCGTGCTGACGATCTCCTCCGCACTTTGCGGCGATTGTCGCCACAGCACCTCCATCACGCGGCTTTCGGCGTCGCTGATGGCAATCGGGTCATCGGACATGTCGGGTTTCCGGCAGGGGCGTGGTGTGATTACATCTGTAGTCGATAAAAGATTACGCGTGTAATTCAAGAAACGCAAGCGACGCTGTTTTGACGGCCCGGATGCGAGGAGGGCGGGATTGGTCTGCGCAACCCGGCAAGTCAGCGCTGCGACACGTCGATCGTTTTCACTGACAAGGTCTTGCCGGCGGCATTCCACGCGCGCAGGCGGTAGCGGCCCGGGCGCAGGTAGAGTTTGCTGCGGCTGTAGGGTTCGAAGAAGGCGTAGCGGTCGGCGGCCGTGGCGTCGTCGGGTTCGCGCAGGTAGTGCGCGTCGATCACGCAGGGCAGCTGCTTTCTGCACAGTGTGGTGTCGATCGGGAACGCGACGCGCTGGCCTCCGAGCGTGAGCCAGCCCGGGCGCTGCATGTCGTTCAACGCAATCAGCGAATCGGTGGCGAGTTCCGTAGTGTCGCGGACGTTTCTGGGTTGCGCATCGCCAAACATGTTGCTCGCCCCGTTGCCGAAGGTATTCACGTTGAGGGCGAGCGGCAGGATCACGTTGAGATCATAGAGTTTCGGCTGGGCACTCCATGGCGCACCCGATGCGCGGTTCAGCAGCACTTCGGCCGAGCGCGTCGGAAACCGGCTCAGCAGCACATGGTAGTCATCCGTTCCGCCGAGGCTGTGTTCGAGAAACTGCGTCTGGTCGATGGACAGCGGGTCAAAGCCACTCAGCTTCGCCAGCTGCATGGCCATCGGCTGGATCTCGCCCAGACGTCCCGCCGCCTTGTCGATGTGCGCATAGCCGGCGTCCACGAACAACCGCGCGTGCGGGTCGCGGGCAAATACCTTGCGGAACAGATTCTCGGCCTGCGCGGCATCGCGCGTTTGCAGGCCGCTGCCGGAGCTGTCGTAGGGAACCAGAATGAAGCCGAGCCGGATCGCCTCGCGCACGATCTCGCCGTACAGCGGCTCGCGCAGGTACTCGGTGCCACTCGCGGGTATCGGATAACCGCGCTGCATCAGTGCGGGGTCGTCGTCGCCGAGCGCCTCGGCGGCAAAGTAGCCGAATCCGAGCGCGCGCAGCCGCGGCAGCAGGGCCAGCGTGAGCACGCGGGTATGCGCATCGTGGTGAGCCTCGTTGATCATCACGATGTGGCGATCCGCGGCCAGTTGCGTGATGACATCGGTCGCATCGGCGCGCTTCCATTCGGCACGGTCCGGCAGCACCAGGCCGGGAGGCTGCATGCTCTGCAGCGGAAAGCTCAGCACCGCCTGGTTGTAGAGCCCCAGCTCGTCCAGCGCGAAAGCGCGGAACTGGCCGATGATCACCTGGTCCGCCGCGGAAAGCTGCGGCATGCGCTGAACCAGATAGTCGTAGCGGGCCAGCGCGTTGGGCTGCCGCCGCACGGCGTGGAATATGTCTATTTCCGTGGCGTCAAACGACTGCGCGCACACACCCGCCGGACCCAGCAACACCACCAGGCACGTGACCATGGCGAACATTCTTTTCGGCATGACGACCACCGAGCAGGGCTGTTATGAGCAGAGCCTGCGCGCGAACCGATCAGGGAACAAGTACCGCAGGACACGCTGGATGGCGCCTGCGCGCTGCTCGCCTGACTGGCTAGACTGGCATGCATGGATACGACCCATAGCGATGTGCTGATCCTCGGCGGTGGCGTGATCGGTCTGGCCAGCGCGCTGTACCTGCTCAAGGCGGGCGCCAGCGTGCGGATACTGGAGCAGGGCACGCCCGGCTGCGGCAGCTCGCACGGCAACTGCGGCACGATCACGCCCAGCCACGCAGCGCCGCTGGCGATGCCCGGGATGATCGGCGTGGCGCTGCGTTCGATGCTGAAAGCGGATGCACCGCTGTACCTCGATCCGCGTTTGGACGGCCCGCGGCTGCGCTGGCTGCTGGGCTTTGCGCGCCACTGCAACTGGCGCGATTTTGTCCGCGCCACCGACGCCCGCGCGGCGCTGCTGCTGCGCTCGCGCCGGCTGCTGGGCGAGCTGGTGCGCAGCGAGCCGCTGGACTGCGAGTTCGTCGAGGAAGGCGTGCTTTATGTGTATCGCACGGCGGCGAAGCTGGCGCAGGATCGGCGCGAGCACGTCAGCGTGCTCGATCGCCTGGGCATCGACGTGCAGCCGCTGGCAGGCAGTGAGGTCGAGGCGCTGGAGCCGGCGCTGAAGCCTGGCGTGGTCGGCGGCCTGCTGCATCCCGGCGATGCGCGGCTGCGGCCGGACCGCTACGCGGCCGAGCTGGCGCGGCGGGTGATCGAGCTGGGCGGGGCGATCGAATGCGGCGCGCGGATCGAGCGCTTCGGCACCGCCGACGCGCGCATCACGCAGGTGCACAGCAGCCGCGGCCGTTTCCAGGGCGAGCGCGTGCTGCTGGCGCTGGGCGCGTGGTCGCCGCTGCTGGGCCGGGCGCTGGGCCTGCGCCTGCCGATGCAGCCGGGCAAGGGCTATTCGCTCACCTACAGCCGGCCGGCGCAGGTGCCGCGGCACGCGCTGGCGCTGCGCGAGGCGTCGGTGTGCGTGACCACCTGGAACGAGGGTTTCCGGCTGGGCAGCACGATGGAGTTTTCCGGTTACCGCGAGGGCCTCAACCCGCGCCGGCTGGAGGCGCTGCGCCGCGGCGCGGCCGAGGGCCTGCGCGAACCGCAGGGCCCGCAGCTGCAGGAGGCATGGTGGGGCTGGCGGCCGATGAGCGTGGACGAGGTGCCGATCATCGGCCCCAGCACGCGCTGGTCGAACCTGCTGCTGGCCACCGCGCACGGCATGCTCGGCGTGAGCATGTCGACCGCCACCGGCGAACTGATTGCGGCGATGCTGGGCGGCTCGCCCGCGCCGATCGACGCCGCGCCGTATGCACCGGCGCGCTTCGGGCTGTAGTGCGCACTCGCCCGGATGCCGGCGCTGCCGCTGATCGGTTAGCGTGAGGCACTACCGGAGGGCGCAGCAATGACCGCAAACCATGATCTGATCGTGCTGGGCGCGGGCTCTGCCGGCCTCGCCACCGTACTGCGTGCTGCGCAGCATGGCGCCCGCGTGGCGCTGCTCGATCCGGCGCCGCCGGGTGGCACCTGCGTGCATCGCGGCTGCGTGCCGAAAAAAGCGCTGTGGTTTGCCGCGCAGTGGGCGCAGACGCAGCGGCTGGCTCAGGCGATCGGCTTTGCGGGAGTGCCGGGGACGCTGGACTGGGCGCATTTCCGCAGCCTGCGCGCGCGCCATATCGACGCGATCGCCGGGCGCTATGCGCAGCGACTGCAGCAGGCCGGCGTGCAGCGGTTGGCGTACAGCGGACGGTTTATCGCCGCCGACACGATCGAGCTGGACGACGGCACGCGACTGCAGGCGCCGCAGATCGTGATCGCCACTGGTGCGCGTCCGCGGCGGCTGGCGCTGCCTGGCTTCGAGCTGGGCATGGTCTCGGACGACATGTTTGCGCTGACGGCGCGGCCGCAGCGCGTGGCGATCGTCGGCGGCGGCTACGTGGCGGTGGAATTCGCCGGCATGCTGCAGGCGCTCGGCAGCGAAGTGGACCTGCTGGCCCGCGGGGCGCTGCTGGAGAGCTTCGATCAGGAGCTGGTGCAGGCCCTGACTCAGCAGATGGCGGCGCACGGCGTGCGGATCACCGGCAATAGCGCGATCCGCGCGGCGCGGCGCGGCGCCGGCGGCCTGTGGCTGGACGACGATGCGCAGACCGCGGCGCGCGGGCCTTACGACGCGCTGCTGTGGGCGGTCGGGCGCGTGCCCAACGCCGACCACCTCGGGCTGGCGCAGGTCGGGGTGCGGCTGGACGAGCGCGGCCACGTGGTCACCGATGCCCGGCAGAACACCAGCCGCGCCGGCATCCACGCGGTAGGCGACGTCACCGCGCGCAAGGCGCTCACGCCGGTGGCGGTGGCGGCCGGACGGCATCTGGCGGAT
This sequence comes from Pseudomonadota bacterium, assembly GCA_021793575.1. Lineage (GTDB taxonomy): Bacteria > Pseudomonadota > Gammaproteobacteria > Xanthomonadales > Rhodanobacteraceae > Rhodanobacter. The sequence goes on along the minus strand of JAJYSM010000088.1, from coordinate 1,823 downwards.
CGCCTGTTCGGCGGCCAGCCGGACGCGCAGCTGGATTACCGCAACATCCCCAGCGTGGTATTCGCCGAGCCGCCGCTGGGCATGGTCGGGCTGACCGAGGCGCAGGCGCGCGAAATCCATGGCGATGAGGTCAGCGTGCATCGCAGCCGGTTCACGCCGATGCAGTGGGCGCTGGCCGGCCGGCACGAGCAAAGCGTGATGAAGCTGGTCTGCGCTGGGGCCGACGAGCGTGTGGTCGGCATCCATGCGCTCGGCCCCGGCGCCGACGAAATGCTGCAGGGCTTTGCGGTGGCGCTCAAGCTCGGCCTGCGCAAGCGTGACCTCGACGCCACCGTGGCGATCCATCCCACTGCCGCGGAGGAGCTGGTGCTGATGGGCTGATGCCGGCGCGTCGTCGTTACACTGTCGGGCATGAGCATCTACAGCCTGCAGCGCGGCCGCGTGCCGCTGCTGATCAGCCTGCCGCACGACGGCAGCCACATTCCCGCCGGCATCGCCGCGCGTATGCACCCGGCCGCGCGCCGCGCGCCGGATACCGACTGGCACGTGGCGCGGCTGTACGAGCCGCTGGCGCAGGCGCTGGGCGCAAGCGTGCTGAAGCCGCGCGCCTCGCGCTACGTGATCGACCTCAACCGCCCGGCCGACGGCCACGCGCTGTATCCGGGCCAGCGCGAGACGGGGCTGGTGCCGACCATCGGCTTCGACGGCGCGCCGCTGTATCGCGATGGCCTGGCGCCGCAGCCGGCCGAAGCGCAACAGCGCATAAACGATTTCTGGCAGCCCTATCACGACGCGTTGACGCAGGAACTTGCTCGCTTGTGTGCCGAACACGGTCGCGTGGTGCTGTGGGAAGGTCACTCCATCCGCAGCCGGGTGCCGATGCTATTCGAGGGCAGGCTGCCGGACCTCAACCTGGGCACGGCGGACGGCGCGAGCTGTGGCGCCGACCTGCAGGCGCGACTGCAGGCGTGCCTGCAATCGCAGTCGCGCTACGGCTTCGCGGTCAACGGGCGCTTCAAGGGCGGCTACATCACGCGGCATTACGGCCAGCCCGGCGCGGGCGTGCAGGCGGTACAACTGGAGCTGGCGCAGCTGAACTATATGGACGAAGAGAGTTTCGACTATGACGCGGCCGGGGCGGCGCCGCTGCAGGCGCTGATCGGCCAGTTGCTGCAGCTCAGTCTGGGCTGATCGCAATTACGTGCGGCCGGGGCTGCGGTGGATCAATGTCAACCTCCCGCCACTGGCGCCGCATGGAAATCGTGCGTTTCGTTCAGTCGTGGTAAGCCTTGCATGCTGCTATTGTCGGCTCGTCGCGCCACCCGAGTTGCCGGGTTCCGGCCGGGTTCGCGATACCCAAATCGTCCGAGGCTCAACATCATGATGCGTAAACTTGCGATCGCTTCCCTGCTCGTGGCGGGCGTGGCTCTTTCCGGTTCCGTGCTGGCTCAGGCTGCTGCCCCTCAGGCGGCGGCGACCGAGCAGAGCGCGCCTGCCGCTGCCCCGAAGAAGGCTCCCATGCACCACATGAAGGCCCATTCGAAGGCACATCACGTGACCCACCACAAGGCTCATCACGAGGTCCACCACAAGGCCCACCACAAGGCCGCTGCCAAGAAGGCGCCGGCTTCCGCCAGCACCGCTGGCTGAGCGTCGGTTGTCGTGAATGAAAACCCCGCCGGCGCAAGCCGGCGGGGTTTTTCATGGTGCGCCCGGCAGGGCGCACCTGCTTGGAGGTGAAAGTCCTCTATCCACCCGGCAAGGGGAAGGATTAGCCAGAGGCAAGGGCGATCGGGTGACTGGTCGTCTGAAGGAAGCCCGAG
>JAJYSM010000087.1 GCA_021793575.1 Pseudomonadota bacterium | reverse complement strand
TCGGCCTGCACCGAGCGGAAGTGGATCATGGTGCCGGTATCGCGCCCCAGCGCCCAGTTCAGATAGGGGTAGAACTGCACGCCCTTGAGCAGGGTGGTGCGGTGGAAACAGTCGGCGAAATTGCGCAGGCGGGCGATTTGCAGGTCCTCGTCGCGGCTGCGGCAGGCGTCCAGCAGGGCGCGCATCAGGCTGCGGGCGGTGGCGCCGTCGAGCAGCAGCTCGGCCACCAGCCGGGGCCGGTAGCGCACCGGCAGCAGATCGTCGGCGGCCAGCTCGGCACCTGCCATGGGCCGCCTTCGATCACGCGTCCAGGCGAAGATGTTGCCGAATGTTGACGCCATACCGCCACGTTCCCTGCGCCTGCGCTAGCACAACTCATACCTTACGGATGTGACGAAGTCCAGGTATTTGCCGTTTGCGGGCGCCGCCGTCACAGCAGCGGATCGAACAGCCGCGCCACGTGCATCGCCACCCGGCGCAGGTAGGGCGCGCCGAGATATTCGCGCTCGTCCACCGCCAGCGAGTGGCTGAAATCCGTCTCCAGCATCGCCGCCACCTCGGCGGCGAAGGCGCGGTCGACCACCAGCGCATCCACCTCGAAGTTGAGCCGGAACGAGCGGCTGTCCAGGTTCATGCTGCCGATCGCGGCGCTGTCGTGGTCGATCAGCAGCGCCTTCTGGTGCAGAAAACCGGGCTGGTAGCGGAACATGCGGATGCCGGCGCGCAGCGCGTGGTGCGCGTGCAGGGTGGAGGCCAGAAACACGGTGCGGTGATCCGGTCGCGACGGAATCAGCACGCGCACGTCGACGCCGCGCAGCACCGCCAGCTGCAGCGCCGCCAGCACCGACGGGTCGGGCACGAAGTAGGGCGTGCTCAACCACAACCGCTCGCGCGCCGCGTGGATCGCGGCGGTGAAGAACAGCGACGCGGTCTCGCGCGGATCGGCCGGCCCGCTGGCCACCACCAGCACGCTGGCGTCGCCCGCGCAGGCTGCGGGCGGCGGCAGCGGCGGCTGGCGACCGGTGATCCACTGCCAGTCGTCGGCAAACAGCTGCTGCAGGTCGGCCAGCGCCGGGCCGCGCAGCTCCAGCTGGGTATCGCGCCACGGTGCCAGCGGCAGTTTCAGGCCCATGTACTCGTCGCCCACATTGAGGCCGCCGACGAAGGCACAGCTGCCGTCCACCACCACGATCTTGCGGTGATTGCGGAAATTCAGCTGCAGCCGGTTGCGCCAGCGATGGGTGGCGAACGGATGGATCGCCACGCCGCCGGCACGCAGCGTGTTGACGTATTGCGGCGGCAGATCGTGGCTGCCGATGCCGTCGTACAGCACGCACACGGTCACGCCGGCGGCCGCCCGCTGCAGCAGCGCCTGCTGCAGGCGCCGGCCGAGCGCGTCGTCGTGGATCACGAAGAACTGCACCAACAGGCTGTGCTGCGCCCCGGCGATCGCCTCGAACATCGCATCGAAGGCAGCCGGGCCGTCGATCAGCAGGCGCAGCCGATGCTGGCCGCGGAAGTCGCGCCCCAGCATCGCGGTGATCGCGGCATAGCGCTGACACACCGGATTGGTCTCGCCGGCCGCCGGCGCCGGCCGGACCGGGCGGGCCGAGTAGCTGCGCAGATAGCCGTGAAACCGGCTGGAGCCGAGGTACAGATACGGCACCAGGGTGAAGTACGGCAGCAGCACCAGCCCCAGCGTCCACGCCAGGGCGCCCTGCGGCGTGCGCGTATGCACCACTGCATGCATCGCGGTGAGCAGGCCGAGCAGGTGCAGCAGCAGGGCGAACTGCGCGAGCGGGCTCAGCATGCGCTGGCCATGCTGCGGGCGGGCTGTCGCAGGGGATCAACGGCGGTCATCGGCAACCTTGCTGAGGGGGTCGTGCTCGACGTGCAGTGTGGTCAATCCGGGTGGCCTGCGGCAAGCCGTGCCGCCGCCGGCACGCGCGGATTACCATGACGCGACCCCCGTTGCCGGAAGACGCCATGAAAGCCGTTGCCTACCGCCAGTCGCTGCCGATCGAGGATGCGCAGAGCCTGCTTGACGTGAACCTGCCCGAGCCTGCCGCGCCGAGCGGACGGGATCTGCTGGTGCGCGTGCACGCGGTGTCGGTCAATCCGGTCGATACCAAGATCCGTCGCAACGTCGATCCGCAGGGCGCCGACAAGGTGCTCGGCTGGGACGCCGCCGGCACGGTGCTGGCGGTCGGGCCGCAGGCGAGCCTGTTCCAGCCGGGTGATGAAGTGTTCTATGCCGGCGCGATCGACCGCCCCGGCAGCAATGCCGAGCTGCAGCTGGTCGACGAGCGCATCGTGGGGCGCAAGCCCGCCACGCTGGATTTCGCCCAGGCCGCCGCGCTGCCGCTGACCACCGTCACCGCGTGGGAGCTGTTGTTCGACCGCCTCGGCGTGGCGCGCGGCGGCCCGGGCGGTACGCTGCTGATCACCGGCGCCGCCGGCGGGGTGGGGTCGATCGCGCTGCAGCTGGCGCGCCAGCTCACCGGGCTCACGGTGATCGGCACCGCCTCGCGCGCCGAGACGCAGGCCTGGGTGCGCGAGCTGGGCGCGCATCACGTGGTGGATCACCGGCAGCCGCTGGTCGAGGCGGTGCGCGCGGTGGCGCCGCAGGGCGTCGATTACGTGATGAGCCTGACCCACACCGCGCAGCACTACGACGCGCTGATCGAGCTGCTCAATCCGCAGGGCCGGCTGGGGCTGATCGACGATCCGGCCACGCCGATCGACATCCGCGCGATGAAGCGCAAGAGCATCTCGCTGCACTGGGAGTTCATGTACACACGCTCGCTGTTCCACACGCCGGACATGCTGGCGCAGCACCATCTGCTCAACGAGGTGGCCGGGCTGGTCGACGCCGGCGTGCTGCGCGGCACGCTGCGCGAGAACCTCGGCCGTATCGATGCGGCCACGCTGCGCCGCGCCCACGCCCGGCTGGAGAGCGGCAGCACGATCGGCAAGCTGGTGCTGCAGGGCTTTTAGGAAGCTGCCGGCACGCCGGCCCGATCCAGCAGCCGATCGGCCAGCACGCGCGCCTGCTGGCGGATCTCCGGCATGGCGGTGGATTCCCACAGCGTGCCGCGCAGCAGGCCACCCAGCGCGAACAGGTGCGGCCAGTAGCCGTCGCCGTGGCGCAGGCGGCCGTCGCTGGCGGCCTGCATGCCCAGGCCCAGCGGATCGGCGCTGATGTGCGCATTGGTGAGCAGCTGGCGCACCAGCGGGTGGTCGGTGCGGCGCACGTCGGTGTGCAGGCCGGTGGTCTGGATCACCAGCCCGGCATCCAGCGTGTGCGCGTCACCGGCATGGGTGACGCACAGCCGCAGCGTGTCGCCGGCCAGCACCACCGAACCCACGCGGCCGCGCCGGCGCCGCAGCCGGCCGTCGCGTTCGAGCGCAGTGAGCGCATGGAGTACTTGCGGCGCCATGCGGTGGCGGGCGCGTTCCCACGCCCAGCGCGCGTGGCGCAGGAAGCGCGCGCGCTGCTCGTGCGGCAGCTCGCGCCACAGTCCGGAGGTGTGCGGGCGCAGGCTGTCGAGCACGGTGCGCCAGTCGCTTTCCTGCGCCATCGCCTCGCGCAGCAGGTGCAGCCAGCGGCGGATCTCCGGCGCCTCGTGCATCGCTTCGATCAGCCCGGCGCTGTCGTCGGTGGGCGCCGCGGCGGCGTGCCGGTGCGCCTCGGGCAGCAGGCCGTGGCGCGAGATGGCGGTGAACCGCGCCTGCGGCCACAGCGCGGACAGCTCCAGCAGCACGTCGACTGCGGTCAGTCCGAGGCCAATCACGGCCACCTCGCTCGGCGGCGGCAGCGCGGCGGCGCGTGCCAGCAGCGGCCACGGATCCACCGCGTAGCGGCCGCTGCCGAGTGCCTCGACGGTGACGCCGGCCAGTGGCTGCGGCGGCAGCGCGCCCAGCGCCAGCACCGCGGCGTCCGCGCGGTGGCTTTCCTCGCCGTGGATCAGCGTGACGCCAGCGCGCTCGGGCACCAGCGCATCCACCGCGAACGGGATCACGTGCACGTGGTGACCATACGCACGGCCCTGCTGCAGTGCGCGCGCCACCTCCGCCTCAAGGTAGTCACCGTAGCGGCGGCGCGGCACGAAATCAGTGCCTGCCGCGCTCGGGTCGTCGCGTTGCAGGAAGTCGAGAAAGCCACGCGGGTGGCCGGCAAACATGCTCATCGAGGCGGCCCGCACGTTCAGCAGATGGCGTTCCGAGGTGGTGCCATAGGCCACCCCGCGCGGCGGCACGCCGGCGCCGGTATACCAGTCCAGGTGCAGCGGCTGCGGCGTGCGCAGCCCGAGCAGTTCGCCGAGCAACGTGGCTGCCGCGGCGCCGCCGCCGATGATGGCGACCCGTCGAAACATGACATCCCTCGAACGCGTGATGGTGAGTGCTGACGAGCGGCTGCGGGTCAGTCGTGCGGATGGCCGGCAAGGGCGTGCTGCCGGGGCGGTTCCAGCCAGCGCTCGAAGCCGTGTCGCCGCCGACGCAATGGCGCCAGCTGGGCGGCCAGCGCGCTGGAATCGCGATGCACGATGCGGCCAAGTTCGCGCCCCGTCGCGGCCAGATCCGGGTGGGACGACGCGGCGTGATCGAGCGCGATCTGGCGCAGTGTTTTCAGGGTGTGCAGGTATCTGACCATGCATCAAACCCGGCAAGGTGGATGAAAGTCAGTGGAGCATGGCTGTCGTTAAAGCGGCGTAAGCCGGACGCATCATCTGCGGCCGGTCGGTCACAGCGGGCGCAGGCTGAAACTCACCGGCACGCGGGCCCACGCGCGCACGCGCTGCCCGTTCAGCACCGCCGGCTGGAAGCGCCAGCCGGCCAGCACCTGCTCGCGCGCGCTGCGGTCCAGCAGCGGATAGCCGCTGCTGCGCTCCACCTGAACCTCGACCGGCCTGCCAGCCTCATCCACCAGCACGCGCAGCAGCACCAGCCCGTGCATGCGCTGACGCAGCGCCTGCAGCGGAAATTGCAGCGGCGCCGAGCGGTAGGCCAGGCTCGCTTCCACCGGGGCCGGCAGGCCGGGGCCGGCGGGGACGTCAGTAATCGTTCGCGCTGGCGGCAGGGTTGCCGGGGTGCTCATGCTGGACGGCGCGGCGATCGGCAGCGCCGGCGCGCTCAGCGGCAGCGTCCGCGGCCGCAACGGCGGCGCGGTAGGTAGGTGCGGCAGCGGCTTCAGCGCGATCGGCGGCGGTGGCGGCGCGACGGCCGGCGAATCGATGAAGCGGATCAGCGCCACCGGGGCGAGCTGGCGCAGCGTGGCGAGTGGTGCCGGCGCGAGCGGCCGCGAGGCGAGCACGAGGGCGGCGAGGTTGAGTGCGAGCGCAGCGCTGATGGCGGCGATGCGGGCACGGTCGGGGTGGGTGCGGGAAGCAACAGCCAGGCTTGCGGACGACATGGGCGACCTCCTGGCGGCAGTAGGCGTGGGGCGACCGTCACGCTGCCACGGCGGGCAGGGGGATCGTGCGGTTGCAGCTGCAGCCTATGCCGCTTGCCGGCGTGTGCACAAGTGGACGTCTGGAAGGCCATATGGCGCAGCGCTGTGCCGGTGCCCAATGCCTGCGTCATGGGCGCCACCGCCATTGCGCGGGTAGGCAAGCGTGATCGGGCGGGGTAAGGTGACAACGCAAGCGTCCGCCACCGCCGCGAGAGTCCTTCATGTCCGCCAGCCAACTCGCTGTTTCGCCGCGCCATGCGTTCGGCGACGAGCTCGCCAGCAGCATCGTGCATGGCGTCGGCATCGTGCTGAGCATCGGCGGGCTGGCCACCCTGGTGGCGTTCGCCGCGCTGCACGGCAGCGCGCTGGCGGTGGTCGCCTGCGCCGTGTTCGGCAGCACGCTGGTGCTGCTCTACACCGCCTCCACGTTGTACCACTCGATTTCGGCGGCTGCCGCCAAGCCGGCTCTGCGCGCCCTCGATCACATCGCGATCTACCTGCTGATCGCCGGCACCTATACCCCGTTCACCCTGATCGTGCTGCCCGGCGTCTGGGGCTGGAGCCTGTTCGTGGCGGTGTGGGCGCTGGCGGTGGCCGGTAGCGCGCTGGAGCTCGGCCTGCTGCGGCGCTATCACCAGCTGGCGGTGGTGCTGTATGTGGGCATGGGCTGGATCGGCATGATCGCGTTCAAGCCGCTGAGCGCACACCTGCCAGCCGGCGGCATGGTATTGCTGATCGCCGGCGGCCTCGCCTATACGCTGGGCGTGCCGTTCTACCTGTGGCGCCGGCTGCCGTACCACCATGCGCTGTGGCACGTGTTCGTGCTGGCCGGCAGCGTGCTGCATTTTCTTGCGGTGCTGCTGTACGTGATTCCCGACGCGCCCGGCTGAGCGTGCGCGCGATCAGCCGATCAGCATGGCCAGCGCGAACAGGCCGACCATCATCAGCGAGACCACCAGCTTGACCAGCGTGCCAAACAGCAGGCCGAGCCAGGTGCCGATGCCGACATGGGTGGAACGCAGCACGCTGGTGCCGCTGGCCAGCTCGCCCAGCAGCGCGCCCGCGAACGGCCCGAGCAGCACCCGGGCACGCCGAAGAACATCCCGATCAGCATGCCGAAGCTGGCGCCCCACAGCGCTGTGCGGCTGGCGCCCACGCGCCGAGCGCCCAGCGTGGCAGCGACGAAGTCGACGATCACCCCCAGCGTGCCCAGTGCGCCGAGCAGCAGCAGCCAGCCGAGGCCGAGATGCCGGTAGTGGTCGACCGCCGCCACCAGCCAGATGCCGCCGAACAGCATCGGAATGCCCGGCAGCGTGGGCAGCACCGCGCCGACAAGGCCGCCGACGATCAGCAATGCCGCCAGCAGGTACAGCGCGATATCCATCAGTGAGGTCCTGGCTGCGGCGGGTATCGGCGGCAGCCGCAGCACTCCAGAGCGGACCGCCGGGCGCCAGCGCCGGTGCCCCGGTGCTGCTGCCGCGCCACTATTTTTCCACGAACGCCCGCTCGATCACGTAGTCGCCCGGCTCGCGCGTGCGCGGCGAGGCGCGGAAGCCGCGGCCGTCGAGCAGCGCACGCAGGTCCTCCAGCATCGCCGGGCTGCCGCACAGCATCACCCGGTCGGTGGCCGGGTTGAGCGGCGGCAGGCCGGTGGCCGCGCTCATCAGGCCGTCGACGATCGCGTCAGTGATGCGGCCGCGGTGCCGGAACGGCTCACGCGTCACCGTGGGGTAATAGATCAGCTTCTCGCGCACCAGTTCGCCAAGGTAGTCGTGCTGCGGCAGCTCGCGTTCGAAATAATCCGCATACGCCAGGTCGTTGATGTGGCGCACGCCGTGCGCCAGCACGATCCGGTCGAAGCGTTCGTAAGTCTCCGGATCGCGCACCAGGCTCAGGAACGGCGCCAGCCCGGTGCCGGTGCCAAGCAGGTACAGATGTCGACCGGGCTTCAGGTCATTCAGCACCAGCGTGCCGGTGGGCTTGCGGCTGATGATCACCGGGTCGCCCGGCTGCAGGTGTTGCAGGCGTGAAGTCAGCGGGCCATCGGGCACCTTGATCGAGAAGAACTCCAGGTGCTCCTCCCAGTGCGCGCTGGCGATCGAGTAGGCGCGCAGCAGCGGGCGCCCGTCGGTGGCCAGCCCGAGCATCACGAACTGGCCGCTGTCGAAGCGGAAGCCGGGGTCGCGGGTCGTGCGGAAGCTGAACAGCGTGTCGTTCCAGTGCCGCACGTCGAGCACGTGCTCGGTCGCCATTGCCACCATGATCGTTACCGTTGTGGATGAAAAAATGCCGCGTGACGGGCCGGCTGCGGAGACCCTGCCTGGCAGGGGCCGCGGCGCACGCTGCCTGGGCGGCGCATTATGTCATCGGCCATGCGGCGGCGCATGCCGGGTGCGGCGGGATCGGTCATGTACTGTGGCACGCTGCGGGATTAGGATAACTCGCTGCCCACCGCGCCATCGGCGTCGGCTGTGCAGGCGCAGCGGGGCGTGGAATGACAGCGGGGATGATCCCGCGCGTGGCCTGCCTGCGCGGCCCCTGCGGCGGTATACGTCGGGGTCGATCCGACCGCCTGAAATCCGAATTCATCAGGGATGTATCGCATGCAGAGTTTGCAAAACACCAGGATCGCCATCATCGGGCTGGGCTATGTCGGCCTGCCGCTGGCGGTGGAGTTCGGCAAGCACTACGACACCACCGGCTTCGACATCCATGCGGCGCGTGTCGACGCGTTGCGCACCGGCCACGACAGCACGCTCGAAGTGGATGCCGACGAGCTGGCCGCCTCGACCCGGCTGCGCTTCAGCGCCGATCCCGCCGACCTGCGCGGCTGCAATGTCTACATCGTCACCGTGCCCACGCCGATCGACGCGGCCAAGCGGCCGGACCTGACGCCGCTGATCAAGGCCAGCGAAACGCTGGGGCGGGTGCTCAAGCGCGGCGACATCGTGGTGTACGAGTCCACCGTGTATCCGGGTTGCACCGAAGAGGTCTGCGTGCCGATCCTGGCGAAGCTGTCGGGGCTGGTGTTCAACCAGGACTTCTTCGCCGGCTACAGCCCCGAGCGGATCAACCCCGGCGACAAGCTGCACCGCGTCACCAGTATCCTCAAAGTGACCTCCGGTTCCACCCCGGAAGTGGCCGACTTCGTCGATGCGCTGTATGGCTCGATCATCACCGCTGGCACGCACAAGGCCAGTTGCATCAAGGTGGCCGAGGCGGCCAAGGTGATCGAGAACACCCAGCGCGACCTCAACATCGCGCTGGTGAACGACCTGGCGATCCTGTTCAACAAGCTCGGCATCGACACGCTGGAAGTGCTGCAGGCGGCCGGTACCAAGTGGAACTTCCTGCCGTTCCGACCGGGCCTGGTGGGGGGCCACTGCATCAGCGTGGATCCGTACTACCTCACCCACAAGGCGCAGGAAGTGGGCCACCACCCCGACGTGATCCTGGCCGGGCGCCGCACCAACGACAGCATGGGCCCGTACATCGCCAGCGAGGTGATCCGGCTGATGGTGCGCAAGGGCATCAACCCGGTGCGCGCGCGGATCCTGCTGCTGGGGCTGGCGTTCAAGGAGAACTGCCCGGACCTGCGCAACACCCGCGTGGTGGATATCGTGCAGGCGCTCAAGGGCTACAACGCGGCGGTGGATGTGCACGACCCGTGGGTCGACCCGGCCGAGGCCGAGCACGAATACGGCATCACGCCGCTGGCGCAGCCGCCGGCGGGTGCCTACGACGCGGTGATCGTGGCGGTCGGCCACCGGCAGTTCGTGGCGCTGGGCGCGGCAGGCATCCGCGCCTTCGGCAAGCCGGCCACGGTGATCTATGACGTGAAATACGTGCTGCCGCGCGAAGCGGTGGACGGGCGGCTGTGATGGCCGGCATCGACGCGCTGCTGCCGCCGGCGCTGCAGGCGCGGGTGCGCGCCGAGTCGGGGCCATGGCTGGTCACCGGGGTGGCCGGCTTCATCGGTTCCAACCTGCTGGAGGCGCTGCTCGGCCTCGGCCAGACGGTGGTCGGGCTGGACAATTTCGCCACCGGCCATCAGCGCAATCTGGATGAAGTGCGCCAGCGCGTCGGCGCGCCGGCATGGTCACGCTTTCGCTTCATCCACGGCGACATCTGTCGCGGCGAGGATTGCCGGGCGGCCTGCGCCGGGGTTCGCCACGTGCTGCATCAGGCGGCGCTGGGTTCGGTGCCGCGCTCGATCGAGGACCCGCTCGCCACCCATGCGGCGAACGCCACCGGTTTCCTCGAGATGCTCACCGCGGCGCGCGACGCGAGCGTGGCCAGCTTCACCTACGCGGCGTCCAGTTCCACCTACGGCGACGAGCCCAGCCTGCCGAAGGTCGAGGAGCGCATCGGGCGGTCGCTGTCGCCGTATGCCGCGACCAAGCTGTTCAACGAGATCTATGCCGAGGTGTTCGCACTCTGCTACGGCTTCAAGGCGATCGGCCTGCGCTACTTCAACGTGTTCGGTCGTCGCCAGGATCCGCACGGCGCGTATGCGGCGGTGATCCCGCAGTGGATCGCCGCGTTGATCGGCGGCGACGACGTGTTCATCAACGGCGATGGCGAGACCACGCGCGATTTCTGCCATGTCGCCAACGCGGTGCAGGCGAACCTGCTGGCGGCGCTGGCGGCAGACGTATGCCGCGATTGCGTGTACAACGTGGCGGTGGGCGAGAGCAACAGCCTCAACCAGCTGTTCGACGCGCTGGTGGCGCAGCTTGCGCAGGAGGGCCGGGAGTACGCCCGCCGCCCGGTCTATCGCGATTTTCGTGCGGGCGATGTGCGCCATTCGCTGGCCGACATCAGCCGCGCCTCGACGCGGCTGGGCTACGCGCCCACCCATACGCTGTCGCTGGGGCTGGCCGAGGCGATGCCGTGGTATCTCGGCTTTCTTGCAGGTCAGGCCGAAGCGCGGCTGAAGGATACCGGCGCACGCTCCAACCCGCTCCGGCAATGACCCACACCTATACGTCGCGATATCCCATGAGCTCCTCCCCGTGACACCGCTCTCCACCCGGGGCATCTGCATTGCCCCGATGCAGTACTGGATGGACCGTTCAAGATCAGCGACCGAGGTGTGCGCTTACCAGCCTGCCGGACTTGTATAAACGTCATCACGCGCGTTGTGGTGCCCACGGGATGCCGGGTTATCGCCTTCACCCACCGGGTGATCCCAACCTGTGCGCGGAGCCAAGCGCGGTTTGGATCTGACCGCACGAGTTCATGGAATCAGGCTCTGTAGACTATCCAGGTCAGTCCCTGGAAGTGTCGACAACTTTTACAAAACGGTTTCGAATCACGCACGCAGTAAACATAACCCGTTGATAAGAATAACGTCAAACTCTCTGGCGCGAAATGTGCTTGGCGCCTAATGCGCTTGATAATTTGCGCAAGCCGATCACCAAAACAACCGGTGGTTCACCCGCTACCATCCAGAGCCCAAGGCAATGCTCTCAACTTAAGCGAAACACCCTCGAAAATGCTTGCTTATTGATGCGTTGACGGTTACGATGAGTCATCATAACTCATTGATAAATAAAGACTATGAACTCAAACACTCGATCCCGT
>JAJYSM010000020.1:27658-50656 GCA_021793575.1 Pseudomonadota bacterium | reverse complement strand
GCGCGCGGACCGGCGCGGGTGGTCGGCCTGCGCATGCACCTCAGCCTCTGATCCTCCCTTTGATACCCACAGGAAGCCTGTCCATGTCTGTGCCTGATACTTCCGTACCGCACGCCAGCGCCGCGGCCCGCGCCGGCCTGCAGCAACGCATCCGCGACCGCCTGCACCTGGCGGCGCTGCGCCGGCGCCCGGCCACGCCGTGGAACCGGCTGGTGCTGGCCTTCGCGCTGATCGGCCCCGGTCTGCTGGTGATGCTGGGCGACAACGACGCCGGCGGCGTGCTGACCTACGCGCAGACCGGCGCGGCCTACGGGCTGGGGCTGTTCCTGCCGCTGATGCTGGTGCTCGGCTTCGTCGCCTACGTGGTGCAGGAGATGACCATCCGCCTCGGCGCGGTGACGCGGCGCGGCCACGCCGAGCTGATCTGGAAGCGCTACGGCCCGTTCTGGGGCATCTTTTCGCTGGTCGATCTGGTGCTGGCCAACATCCTGACCCTGGTCACCGAATTTCTCGGCATCCGCATCGGCGGCGAGGCGTTCGGCATTCCGTATGCGCTGAGCGTGCCGCTGACGCTGGGCTTCGTGGTGATGACGCTGGTGTTTCTGCGCTACTGGGCGTGGGAGCGCATCGCGCTGTTCATCGCCGCGCTCAACCTGGTGTTCGTGCCGCTGGTGCTGATGGCGCACCCGCACTGGGGTGCGGTGGCGCGTGCGTTTGCCGGTTCCGGCTGGGTGCTGCCCGGCGGCGTGCTGTCGGCGACCTTCCTGATCCTGCTGTCGGCCAACATCGGCACCAGCATCGCGCCGTGGCAGCTGTTCTTTCAGCAGTCGTGCGTGGTCGACAAGGGCCTGCTGCCGAAAGACATCCCGGCCAGCCGGCGCGACCTGATGCTCGGCGTGGGCGGCATGGTGCTGGTGGCGATCGCGGTGATCGTGCTCGGCGCGGTGGCGCTGTCGGGGCTGCCCGATGCGAAGGACCTCACCACCGAGGCGGTGCTGTCCGCACTGCAGCAGCGCCTGGGCGAGACGGCGATGAAGCTGTTCGCGCTGGGCCTGATCGAGGCGGGGCTGATCGCCACCATCGTGATCACCGCCAGCACCGGCTGGGCGATCGGCGAGGCGCTGGACCTGCCGCGCTCGCTCAACGCCTCGCCCGGCCAGGCGTGGCGCTTCTATGCGCCGGCGGTGATGGGCACGGTGGCCGCGGCCGGCGTGGTGCTGTTTCCGAATCTGCCGATCGGCTTCCTCAACCTCAGCGTGCAGGTGATCGCGACGGTGTTCATGCCGGCGGCGATGCTGTTCCTGCTGATGCTGCTCAACGACCGCGAGTTGATGGGCGAGCACGCCAACGGGCCGGTGCGCAACGCGCTGTCGATCGCGATCATGCTCGGCCTGATCGCCTGCAACGTGCTGTACGGGCTGGTCACCGTCTTTCCGCACATCTTCGGAGGTACCCCATGAAAGATCTGAACGAATACACGCCCGAGCAAGTGCAGGCGCTGCTGGCCGAGGAGCGCTGGCACGACGAACTGCGACCGGTGCACCGCGTGCAGCTGACGCCCGGGCAGCAGTGGGTGTTCTGGGGGCTGCGCATCTACGTGGTGGTGATGTGCGTGATCGTGCTGTGGGCGTTCACCGCCGGCGTGCATGCCTGAACCGTTACGCGGCCATGGCCTGATAGCGCCGATGCAGGTCGGCCACGGCGGCATCGAGCGCGGCTTCGTCGCCGTCATTCTCGATCACGTCGTCGGCCAGCGCGCGCCGCTCGGCACGCGTGGCCTGCTGCGCCAGCATGCGCCGGGCCAGTGCCTCGTCGATGCCGTCGCGGGCCATCAACCGCGCGATCTGCAGGTTTTCGGGCGCATCCACCAGCAGCACGCGGTCGACCCAGCGGTAGTGCGAGATGTTCTCGGCCAGCAGCGGAATCGCCAGCAGGCAGTAAGGCCCGCGCTCGGCCAGCGTGCGTTCGTGCAGCCACTGGCGCACACGCGGATGGATGATCGCCTCCAGCTGCAGCCGCGCGGCCGGGTCGGCAAACACCCGCTCGCGCATGGCCGGGCGATCCAGCCGGCCCGCGGCGTCCAGCGCCTGCGGGCCGAAAGCATCGACCACCGCGGCCAGCCCGGCGCTGCCCGGTTCGACCACCGCACGCGCAGCCACGTCAGCGTCGTGCACCGGCACGCCCAGCGCCGCGAAGCGCCGCGCCACCGCACTTTTGCCGGCAGCGATGCCGCCGGTCAGCGCGATCACGCGGGCGTGCCGGCGTTCGCTCATCGCAGGCCGCTGAGCTGCAGGTAGCCGCGCAGCAGCCCGTCGCCAGCCACAAACCAGACCCAGCCGGCGGCGGCGATGAAGGGCCCGAACGGCATCGGCAGTTCGCGTTGGTGCCGGCGCAGCACGATCAGGCTGCCGCCCACCAGTGCGCCGATCAGCGACGACAGCAGAATCATCGGCAGCAGCGAGACCGGCCCCATCCACGCGCCGAGCGCGGCCAGCAGTTTGAAGTCGCCGTAGCCCATGCCCTCCTTGCCGGTGAGCAGCTTGAACAGCCAGTACACGCTCCACAGGCTGAGGTAGCCGATAGCGGCGCCGATGATCGCCGACGGCGCGCTGACGAACATCGGCAGCAGCGACAACAGCAGCCCCAGCCACAGCAGCGGCAACGTCAGCTGATCGGGCAGCAGCTGGGTGCGCAGGTCGATGCCGGACAGCGCGATCAGCGTCCAGGTCAGCGCCAGCCCCGCCGCGGCGGCCCACGAGGGGCCGAATTTCCACACGATCACCGCGCTCAGCACGCCGCTGAGCAGTTCCACCAGCGGATACTGGATCGAGATTTTTTCCCGGCAGTAGCGGCAGCGGCCGCGCAGCAGCAACCAGCCGAACAACGGGATATTGTCCCGCGCCGCCAGCGGGTGCTTGCACTGTGGGCAGTGCGAGGGCTCGCGCACGATGCCCGGCGGCAGCGGCGTGGTATCGGCCTCCAGCTCCAGCACGTCGCGCGCTTCCTGGCGCCATGCGGCAGCCATCCGCTCGGGCAGTCGCAGGATCACCACGTTGAGAAAACTGCCCACCAGCAGGCCGAGCACGCCGGCGACGGCGATCCAGTAAGCGAGAGGAAGTTCGAGCATGCGTTGGCCTTGCGCTTTCAAAGCCCCGCGGGGGCCGGGAGTAGATGTGCTGCCGCTTGATCTTCCCGAAAAGTGCAGAAGCTCCGGCACAGGATGCTCTTGCTCTGGTGGGAGCGACTTCAGTCGCGATGCTCTGGCGCTCAACGGCAATCAGGGCAAGAGCATCGCGACTGAAGTCGCTCCCACATTGATCGACAGCGAGTCCGTGGCCCCGGCAGGAACGGTGGGAGCAGGGGATTTTGGAGCTTGCGCTAGAACGTGCCGGCCAGCTTGAAGATCGGCAGGTACAGCGCGATCACCATGCCGCCGACCAGCGTGCCGAGCACCACCATGATGATCGGTTCGAGCAGGGTCGACAGCGTGTCGACCGCGTTGCTGACTTCCTCCTCGTAGAACTCGGCCACCTTGAACAGCATGTTGTCCAGCGCGCCGGACTCCTCGCCGATGGCGGTCATCTGCACCACCATGTTGGGGAACAGGTTGGTCTGCTTCATCGCCAGCTGCAGCTGGTGACCCACCGCGATGTCCTCGCGCATCTGGCGCACGACGTCGCCGTAGACGATGCTGCCGGTGGCGCCGGCCACCGCATCCAGCGCCTCGACCAGCGGCACGCCGGCGCGGAAGGTGACGCCGAGCGTGCGCGCGAAGCGGGCGATCGCGGAGTTGCGCACGATGTTGCCCATCACCGGCATCTTCAACGCCATGCGGTCGAGGAAGTGGGCGAACTTGGGCGAGCGCTTCTTGGCGACAATCAGTGCGGTGATGCCGCCCACGATCACGCCGATCACGATCCACCAGTAGCTCTGCATGAACTCCGAGGCGCTGACCAGCAGCTGGGTCGGCGCCGGCAGCTGGGCGCCTGCATCGGCGAAAGTTTTCGCGAACACCGGCACCACGAACAGCAGCATGATCAGCACGACCATGAACACCACCGCCAGCACCATCATCGGGTAGAACAGCGCCTTCTTGATCTTCTTCTTGATGCCTTCGGTGCGCTCCTTGTAGGTCGCCACCGTGTCCAGCACTGTGTCCAGCACGCCGGAGGTTTCGCCGGCGTGTACCAGGTTGCAATAGAGCTCGTCGAACTGCACCGGGTAGTGGCCCAGCGCTTCATGCAGCGACGCGCCGCCCTCGATGTTCTGCTTCACGTCCAGCAGGATGTTCTTGAAGCGGACGTTTTTCTGGCCGTCGGCAATGATGTCGAACGACTGCACCATCGGCACGCCGGCGGCCATCATGGTGGCGATCTGGCGGCTGAAGATGGCGACATCCTGGGGCTTGACCGTGCTGCCGGTGGCGCCGAACAGCGGCTTGGAACGCTCCCGCACGCTTTGCGGGTTCATGCCCTGGCGACGCAGCTCGGCCTTCACCAGCGAGGCATTTTTCGCCGGCATGTCGCCTTTCATGCGCTTGCCGCGCTTGTCCAGCGCCACCCATTCGTAGATGGTCAGCTTGCTGACTTCGGCGCGTTGGGCGCCAAGCGCGCGCGCCTTGTTTGCGGTTGCGGTAGCCGTAGCCATGCGCATCTTCCCCCAGTGATTCAGTCCAGATCCGCCCCGGTGGGCGGCTGACAAGCTCTTTGTACAGCTTATGCTACTTCGCCGGCGTCAAACCGTGGCCCCGGACGCAAGTTCAGTGCCACGCCCGCCACGGATTGGCCGGTCAGTCCTTGGTCACGCGGTCGATCTCGGCCAGGCTGGTCAGCCCGTTTTTCACCTTCAGCAGGGCCGACGCGCGCAGGTCGTTGATGCCGGCCGCCCTGGCCACCTCGGCGATCTGCAGCGCATTGCCGCCCTGCAGGATGATCTTCTGGATGTCCTCCAGCATCGGCATCACCTGATACAGGCCGACGCGGCCCTTGTAGCCCTCGTTGCAGCCGTCGCAGCCAACTGCCTGGTAGACGGTCAGGCCGGCGTCGATGTCCGCCTGGGTGAAGCCCGCGGCCAGCAGCACCTGGGGTGCCAGCTCCTGCGGCTTCTTGCAGTCGTGCAGGCGCCGGGCCAGGCGCTGGGCGATGATCAGCGTCACCGACGAGGTGATGTTGTACGGCGCGATGCCCATGTTCATCAGGCGCGCGATGGTCTGCGGGGCATCGTTGGTGTGCAGCGTGGAGAGCACCATGTGGCCGGTCTGCGCCGCCTTGATGGCGATCTCGGCGGTTTCCAGGTCGCGGATCTCGCCCACCATGATCACGTCCGGATCCTGGCGCAGGAACGAGCGCAGCGCACTGGCAAAGGTCATGCCGCGCTTCACGTTCTGCTGCACCTGGTTGATGCCCTCGACGCGGATTTCCACCGGGTCCTCCACCGTCGAGATGTTGCGCTCATTGGTGTTGAGCATGTTCAGGCCGGTATACAGCGACACCGTCTTGCCCGATCCGGTGGGTCCGGTGACCAGCACCATGCCGTAGGGCTTGTGGATGGCCTCCAGGTAGAGCTTCTGCTGGTCCGGCTCGTAGCCGAGCTTCTCGATGCCGATCTTGGCCGACGAACCGTCCAGGATGCGCAGCACGATCTTTTCGCCGAACAGGGTGGGCAGCGAGCTCACGCGAAAGTCGACAGCGCGGGTCTTGGAGAGGTTGAGCTTGATGCGGCCGTCCTGCGGCACCCGCTTCTCGGCGATGTCCAGCTGCGCCATCACCTTGATGCGCGAGGCGATGCGGTTGGCCATCTTCATCGGCGGGCTGGCCACGGCCTTGAGCATGCCGTCCATGCGCAGACGCACCCGGTACTGGGTTTCGAACGGCTCGAAGTGGATGTCCGAAGCGCCGCGGCGGATCGCGTCGACCAGAATCTTGTTGATGAACTTCACCACCGGCGCGTCGTCATTGGCATTGGCGTCGATGCCAGTGCTGCTTTCGGTCTCCTCGTCGCCGATCTCCAGCTCCAGGCCATCCAGATCGCCACCGCCCATGTCGGGCATGGTGTCGCGCATGTTGTTGAGCAGACTCTCGATCACCCGCAGCAGGGAGCCGCGCTCGACCAGGATCGGTTCCACCATGCAGTTGGAGTGGAACTTGATCTCGTCCAGCGCGTGCGACTGCATCGGGTCGGCGATGCCCACAAACAACCGCTTGCCGCGCCGGAACAGCGGCAGCGCCTGATGCTTGCTGATCAGCGCCTCGCTGATCAGGTCCAGCGGCATCGACGCCGGATTCATCGCGGACACGTCCATCATCGGCATGCCGAACTCGGCCGAGGCGATGCGTGTCAGCTGGATGCCCTCCACCAGGTTGCGATCCAGCATCCAGGCCGCCAGGGTGACCTTGTGCTGGGCGCTGTCGACCATCGCCTTGCGCACATCCGCTTCCGGCAGCACCCCTTCGGACACCAGCCGTCGCGCCATGCCGGACAGCCCCACCAGCGATGGTTGCACTTGAGATGACATAAGCTGACCTGTGAGGGTATCCCTGTATGTGGTTGAATCTACCGCAGTCCGGTCGTCAGGTCATCCACTGTGTGACGTCCAGACTGTGCGGTGTGATGTGACTTCTTTGACTGGAGTGACAATGCTCGGTTCAATGTATATCCTTTGAATATATACATAGAGGCAGCAGCATGACCACCGCCAAGGTTTTTCAATCCGGCAACAGCCAGGCAGTGCGGTTGCCCAAGGCATTTCGCTTTCGTGCCACCGAGGTCGACATCTTCCGTCGCGGCGACGAAATCGTGCTGCGTGAAAAGTGGCCCAAACTGGCCGAGCTGCTTGGCGCGCTGCCGCCATGGCCGGACGACGTGATGCCGGACGATATTCCCGATCTCCCGCCGCAGGAGCGCAAGGGGCTGTAATGTCACTGCGCTATCTGCTCGATACCAATATCTGCATCTACGCGTTGTCGGGCCGCTATCCGCATGTGCAGCAGCGGGTGGATCGTCAGGCGTCGGGACGGATCGCCATCTCGGCTATCGTGTACGGTGAATTGCAATTTGGTATTGCCAAGAGTTCCCGGCGCGAGGATGCACTGCTGCGTCTGGACACGTTCACACAGATCGTTGCCGTGCTGCCGCTACCCGTCGAGGCTGGCGAGCACTACGGGGAAATCCGCGCCTTGCTCGCTGGGCGCGGAACCCCGATTGGCGGCAATGACTTGTGGATTGCATCACATGCGCGCGCCGCAAACGTCACCCTGGTGACCAACAACATCAGTGAGTTCGAGCGGGTGCCCGGACTCAGGTTGGCAAACTGGGCGGAATAGCTTTCGACACCGACGGTGCCGCAGGCCCCGCCTGAAGCTGCGGGTTGTACGCACACCATGACGTTTGATCGCGCCGCCGCCACTCTGCAGGCATGTGTCTGATCGTGTAAACCCTTCATCCTTCATGAGGGGCCGGGCTTCACGCTATGATCCACCCTCGTCCGGGGAGCCCTCTGTTGAACCGCCTGAGCATCATCCTGCCTGCCAAGAACGAGGCGCCCGCGCTGGCGCAGCTGCTGCCGCGGTTGCGTGCGGCGCAGCCCGCGGCCGAGATCATCGTCGTCGACGACGGCTCCACCGACGACACCCGCAGCCTGTGCGCCAGCAGCGGCGTTATGTGCCTGTCCTCGCCGTATTCGATGGGCAACGGCGCCGCGATCAAGCGCGGCGCGCGTGCGGCCACCGGCGACGTGCTGGTTTTCATGGACGGCGACGGTCAGCACGATCCGGCGGATATCGCCCGGCTGCTGGAAAAACTGGGGCAGGGCTACGACATGGTGGTCGGCGCCCGCGACTGGGGCAGCCAGGCCGGCGTAGGCCGCGGCCTCGCCAACACTCTCTACAATTGGCTGGCCACGCGCATGACCGGCCATCCGGTGGCTGATCTCACCTCGGGCTTTCGCGCGGTGCAGGCGGAAAAGTTCCGTGAGTTCATCCATCTGCTGCCGAACGGCTTCAGCTACCCCACCACCAGCACCATGGCCTTCTTCCGCAGTGCCTATGCGGTGGCCTACGTGCCGATCCAGGCTGCCCAGCGCATCGGCAAGAGCCACATCAAGCCGCTGCGCGACGGCCTGCGTTTCCTGCTGATCATCTTCAAGATCGCCACGCTGTATTCGCCGCTGAAGCTGTTCGTGCCGACCAGCGCTGCATTCTTTCTGCTGGGCAGCGCCAACTATGCATGGACGTACTTTCACGGTGGCCGACTGACCAACGGCAGCACGCTGATGTGGAGCGCGGCGGTGATCGTGTTTCTGATCGGGCTGGTGTCCGAGCAGATCACCGCGCTGACGTATCGGCGCGATGCCTGAGGTTCTTGTGCCGGCAGGCTCCCGGGCTTGACCGCGGAGCATTGGGTTAAACTGGCTGCCGAACTATTTCGGGGAGTCGCGTGCGACTCGATTCGCAACATATCGCTGCGATCAAGCAACTGGCCGTCGAGCAATTCGGCGCCGGCGCGCGGGTGTGGCTGTTCGGCTCGCGCGTGGATGACGCCGCGCGCGGCGGCGACGTGGATTTGCTGGTGGAACTCGACACGCCGGTGGATCGCCCCGCGTGGGCGGCGGCAGGGTTATCCAGTCGCGTCAGCCGTTTGATGGAGGGGCGTCGCGTCGATGTCGTGATGCTTGCCCCTAACCTCATGCGCTTGCCTATTCATGATGTGGCGCTGCGTGACGGAGTGCTGCTGTGAACCTGCCGACTGAGCAACTGTCGCGCCTGCAGCATCTTGCCGAGGCGGTGTCGAGCACGACACTCCATTTGCAGGCGACTGATCGTGGTGTTTTCGCGCAGCCGTTCACGGTGGCGCGTGCGTCTGGTCTTGATGGCGATGCGGCTCTGGCAGAGCGGGTGGATGCGTTCGTCGCACGCTTTTCGCGCTTGCAGGATCTGCTGGGCGACAAGCTCCTGCCTGCGCTTCTGGTTGCGCTGGGCGAGCCTGCGCGATTGATGGTCGACAACCTCGATCATGCTGAACGCATGGGCTGGATCACCAGCCCTGATGATTGGATGCGCGTACGCAGGCTGCGCAATCAGATGGTTTACGAATACATCAAGGACCCTGCCGTATTGGCCGATGCCTTGCAAAGCGGCCATGACTACGTGCCGGTACTCGCAGCAGTCGCCGCAGCGCTGGTTGGCGAGCTGAAGCGCCGCGGCTGGGCGTAAATCAGGTGCCACGGCACGCCACCGACGGCTCCGGGCCCATGAGCCGCGAAGTCGCCTTCAATGCCTTGTGGAACGTGGCCTGCGATTCCTGCTGATCATCTTCAAGATCGCCACGCTGTATTCGCCGCTGAAGCTGTTCGTGCCGGCCAGCGCGCTGTTCTTCGTACTCGGCTGCGTCAACTACGCCTGGACCTTCATGCACGACGGCCGGCTTACCAACGGCAGTACGCTGATGTGGAGCGCCGCGGTGATCGTGTTCCTGATCGGGCTGGTGTCCGGGCAGATCACCGTGCTGACGTATCGACGCGATGCCTGAGGGCGGATCACTGCTAGACTTAGTCCACAGACTTGACTAACAGGGAGATCGCCGTGCCCGAGATCATCAACGTTCACCAAGCCAAGACCCATCTTTCGCGTTTGCTGGACCAGGCGCACGCTGGTGAGGAGATCGTGCTGTCCAAGGCCGGCAAACCTTATGCGCGGTTGATGCCGCTGAGCAAACCGCCGGCAAAGCGTCGTCTCGGGCGCCTGAAAGGTGAGCTGGATCCGGCATTCTTCGATCCACTGCCGCAAGCTGAACTGGATGCCTGGGAGGGCAAGTGAAGCTGCTGCTCGACACCCACGCGTTGCTTTGGTGGTGGCTCGACAGCCCGCAGCTTTCCGCCAAGGCACGCCGGGCCATCAGCAACGAGAAAAACGAAATCTTTGCCAGCGCTGCGTCCGCATGGGAGATTGCCACCAAGCATCGACTCGGAAAATTGGGATTGCCAGCGTTGACGTTACAGCGGTATGAATCATTGCTCGCGGCAGACGGCTTCGTGCCACTCGCGATCACTACCGGACACGCGTTGCTGGCAGGCAGCTACGATCAAATTCATGTTGATCCCTTTGACCGCATGTTAGCCGCACAGGCAGAACTCGAAGGCCTGGCCATTGTCAGTCGCGACCCGGCAATGGCGAAGTTCAACGCGACATTGCTCTGGTAGGCGAGGCGCAACAGATCGGACATGCCATCCATGGGTGCTGCATGCGGCCGGGCATTGAACCTGTCCTTGTGCCTCACCCTGCGGGCGGCTTCGCCGTGACCGCTGGGCATTGGGTTAAACTGGCTGCCGAACCACGCCGGGAAGTCGCATGCGACTCGACTCGCACCATATCGCCGCGATCAAGCAACTGGCCATCGAGCAATTCGGCGCCGGCGCGCGGGTGCGGCTGTTCGGCTCGCGCGTGGATGACGCCGCGCGCGGTGGCGACGTGGATTTGCTGGTCGAGCTTGACGCGCCGGTGGCCGAGCCTGGTGTGGCCAGTGCAAGATTTTCAGTGCGCGTGAGCCGCGCGATGTACGGGCGCAAGGTCGATGTGGTGCTGGCTGCGCCCAACCTCATGCGCCTGCCGATCCATGACGTGGCCCTGCGTGACGGAGTGCTGCTGTGAATGCACCTGGCAATCTGGAGCGACTGCGATTTCTGGTGAAAATCGTGCGACGTGAGTCGTCGCATCTGCGCGCCACCGACGAGCGGCTTTTCGCCTCGCCGCTGACCCCGCAGCGCCTGCAGTCGATGGATGACGATCCTGCGAAGGCCGAGCAGCTGGATGCATTTGTGGCACGCTTTGCGCGCCTGCAGGACACCGTGGGCGACAAGTTCGTGCCGGCGCTCCTGCAAGCCTTGCAGGAGCCCATCGGGGCGGTGATCGACAACCTTGATCGCGCCGAGCGCCTGGGCTGGGTCATATCCGCAGACGCATGGATCGAAGCACGTCGCTTGCGCAATCAGATGATCCACGAATACGTCGACGACCTGCATGTGCTGGCCAGCAATCTCCAGGCTGGGCATCGCTATGTCCCGGTGCTGCTTGAAACGGCCCAGCGTCTCATCGACGAGAGCGTGCACCGGGGCTGGGCGTAAATCGGGTGGCACAGCACGCCACCGACGTCTCCGGGTCATGAGCCGCAAAGTCGCCCGCAACGCCTTGTGGAACGTGGCCGGCACGCTGGCCTCGCTGGCCGTGGGGCTGGTGGCGCTGCCGGTGCTGCTGCATGCGCTTGGCGCGGCACGGCTTGGCATATTCACCCTGGCGCTGGGGCTGATCGGCTTTTCCGGTCTGCTTGACCTGGGCTTGGGCCGAGCGCTCACGCAAACCGTATCGAGTGCACTTGGCAGCGGGCGACCGCGGGCGGCGGTGGCAGCCCTGGTGTGGCACGTGCTGCGTCTGCTTGTGGGCTTTGGCCTGCTGTGGGTTCTGCTGCTGTGGTGGATGGTGCCGTTGGTTGTGCAGCACCTGTTCAAGCTGCAGGGCGGCTTGGCCGGCGAGACGATCGTTGGTTTGCGCGCGGTGGCCCTTTCCATGCCCTTCGCGCTGGTCGCTACCGGTGCCATGGGCGCGCTGGAGGGATTGCAGGAGTTCCGCCGCGTCAGCACCCAACGCGCTGCCTTGAGCGTCGTGCAATTCGGCCTGCCCGCACTGGTGGCGCTGTGGCGACCGGACGTGGGCTGGGTGATCGCGGCACTGGCGTCCAGTCGCGTACTAAGCGCGGTGGTGTGGGTGCGCGGCCTGCGCCGCGTGCTGCCCCGGCTGCCTGGTGATCGCCACCAACGCGAAGACCTGCATCATCTTTTGCACTTCGGTGGCTGGCTTTCAGTGAGCAACCTGATCGGGCCACTAATGGATTACGCTGATCGTTTCTATCTTGCAAGTGTATTTCCGCCAGCTGGTGTGGCCCATTACACCGTTCCCTATGACTCGGCGACGAAACTTACGGCGCTGCCAAGAACTGCATTGAATGCAGTTTTCCCAGCACTTGCGCAAGCTCAAACCAAGCCTGGCGAGGCTGAGCGGCTGCTCCGAACGGCTACGATGGCCACTGTGGCATTGGTTCTGCCTCCCATACTAATTGCAGCAATATTTGCAAAGCCGCTACTCGACCTATGGCTTGGCTCTGCTTTTGCAGCCACATCAATTCCGATTTTTGAACTCTTGTTGCAGGGAATCTTCATAAATGCCTGCGCTTATCTACCCTTTATTTTGCTACAGGCCCACGCGCGATCAGACATGACCGCAAAGCTGCACGTGCTGGAATTTCCCTTGTTTATTGTTTTATTGGTTTTGGCGGTCCATACCTATGGCCTCTTGGGAGCTGCCCTCGCATGGTCGCTACGTGTGACGGTGGATGCTGTTTTGCTCTATTGGGCGGCTTCGCGTTTACTGATAGAGCAGCGCGGATCCTTGGTGACTGCGGCAGCATTGCTTGTAACCGGTAGCGTCGGATTGGCAGCCGCAACCTACAGCGAAGACGCCATGCTCAAGACTGTGATCGCTTTGTCTTTACTGCTTGGCTGCGCCGGGATCGCAACGCGATTGCTGTGGCAATGGTGGCGCCCAAACGCAGCAGCTCTGGAGAAAAAACCATGATCAAGCCTTGGCCAGCAGAGGATCTCGAAGCTGTGCTCCATTGCCCGGTGTGCAAAAGTCCACAGCGAAATCTGCTTCATGCCCGCCTGGTGGATCGAGCATTTCAAGTGGCGGATGGAAGCTGGGATCTGTATCGGTGTACGCAGTGCGCCAGCGCCTATCTCGATCCTCGACCCACGCCCTCCAGTATCGGGCGTGCATATGCCCGGTATTACACGCATGATTCGCCAACCAAGCTGACGACAAACAGGGAAGGCGGTCTGCGCAGCTTCACGCATGACTTGATCCGCGGTTACATGAACCATCGCTACGGGCTGAGCCGACGGCCAGCCTTGTCCTTCGGCCGTTGGCTTGTGCCACTTGTTCCACCGTTGCGTGCTTTTGCCGAGATGCGTTACCGACATCTTCCGCCACAGCCCAAAGGGGGAAGCCGGGTGCTCGATGTGGGCTGCGGCAATGGTGGATTTCTGGCGCTAGCTGAGGAAGCAGGTTGGCAGGCCGAAGGCGTCGACTTCGATATCGAGGCGGTAAACGCGGCACGGTCCCTTGGTTTGAATGTTCGCCACGGCGGCATTGAGCTTTTCGCAGACGAGCCTCAACGCTACGACGTCATAACCCTGAGCCATGTTATTGAGCATGTGCATGACCCTTCAGTGCTACTTCGGCGGTTGTACGAACTGCTCAAGCCAGGTGGAATGCTTTGGTTGGAAACTCCGAATATCGGCAGCCTGGGGTCGCGTCGTTTTGGGCGAAATTGGCGTGGGCTCGAACCGCCCAGACATCTTGTAATATTTACGACGAAAGCTCTTGTGAACTGTTTGCAAGACGTGGGTTTCAAAGATATTCGACGGCTTTGGCGGGGGATATCGGTATTTGAAGTTTTTGCTTCAAGTGAAGCGATAGCAAAAAATGAGTACATCGGTGCGCATCACCGAAAGAGATCGCTACGCATCGCTCATCTGCTGGCAGAGGTATGGGAGATGGGTTTGTCATCTAGAAGAGAGTTCATCACCTGCTTGGCCTTCAAGTGAGTACGGACTTCAAGTGGATAAATCAATGCTTCGAATCAGAACGATTGCCGGGTACGTTCGACGCTTGCCATGTCACCCGCAGTGGCTGCTCGAACCACGGCGGTCGCAAGAAGCAATCGGTCACCTGATTGGCAAAATTCTTGATGTGGGCTGCGCGGATCGCTGGGTGGAGACCCACTGTTCGGCTGAGGCCGAATACATTGGGCTGGATCTATTGGCGACGGGGCAGGGTCTCTATGGAGCGCATCCTGATATTTTTGCCGATGCGGCCCATCTGCCCCTGATCGAAGGAAGTATTGATGCGGTTGTTTGTCTGGAAGTACTGGAGCATGTCCGCCATCCACAAGCTGCGTTGGCCGAGTTTGCACGTGTGTTGAAACCCGGTGGGTCGATGCTTTTCAGCATGCCATTTTTGTACCCGATCCATGATGCTCCCCATGATTTCCAGCGCCTGACGCAATACGGGTTGCGCCGCGACCTTGACCTCGCCGGCTTCGAGATCGTGAGGCTGAAGAAAACCGGCCATGCCGTACGCGCTGCTGCGCTGCTTTTGAGTCTTGCACTGGTCGGCGGAATGCATGCACGCCGACGCTGGTTTGACTATCTCCGGCTACCGCCCGCACTGTTCGGTGTCCTGATCGTCAATATTGTCGGAATGCTGTTGGCATGGATAACCCCGGATTGGGATGCGTTGGGCTTGGGATACGAAATCGAAGCAAGACGGCGTTGAGTCACGCGCGCCAGTGACATTCACTTCGAGATTTTCGGCATTCCGTATCGTAGAAGCAACATCAACTTTCTCGGTAGCATGGAAAATGGGCCGAAGTAGACCATCAGTGATATACGTCGGGCGCGCCGAATCTGGTGGCGCAGCGTACGGATCTGCTTTTGGTCACGTGCCAATGCTGCCGGGACGTTCGCATAGATGTTGCGGAAGATGCCGAAATCCCAGCGGATCAGGCTGATTACCACGCCTTCAGTGAGAAGAATCAGCAGGTGTATCGCCAGCAGCAGCCACGCTGCGGGTGTTGGCGTAAAGATGATCAATACGAATGTCTTGTTGCACTCGCTCAACCGGCGCCGTCGCAACGTGCTTTTGAGGTTCTTCCCATCAATGCGCGCGCCGCCGAAGCTGGTGCCGAGTCGGTGCCGAAATCCGCTGCTTATGACTGTATCCACCGGAAATCCGCACGAACGCGCCATGCAGCTGAGGTAAAGATCCTCGGCGATCGACCCCATCCATTCCGGAAAGCCTCCAAGCTCATTCCACAAGTTGCGCGGCATCCACAGGCAGGCGCCGATGGCCATGGCTACATTCGTACGTTCCGGATTGAGGTTGGGGATCGGGTTGTAGAACGGATCGAGCAAGCAGCCGCGATCCACCAAGGCCCCGCTAGTCCAGTCGTATTGCGGCAGGGTCAGAATGCCGGTGGGTGTCTGCTTGCGTGCAGCATCGAGCAAGGTTGAGAGTGCATCGGGATACAACGCGGCGTCGTTGTTCAAAAGCAGGATGTATTCGCCGCGGGCGTGCGCGACCATGCGGTTGTTGCTGATGCAGAATCCCACGTTTTGCGTGCTCGCCAGCAACTCGACCTGCGGGTAGTTTTCGCGCAGCCATGCCACGGAAGCGTCGGTCGAGGCATCGTCATGGACGATGATCTCGATGCTGAGATCGCACTGCTGAGCCAGCACGGATTCCAGGCAGTCGGCCAGCAGCGCCACGCCGTTATAGTTGGCGATACAGACCGAGCAGATGGGCTCCGGCGGCCGGTTCAATGCCGGGTAGTGTTGAACCAGTCCCATGTCTGCCTCAATCCTTCCTGCAACGATGTCGTGGGCGTCCATCCGTAACGCCGGTTGGCCAGAGTGGCGTCCATCACCACTCGCGTGGCGTCCACAGCACGGCTTGCGTCATGGCTGCGTTGCAGCGGCTTGCCGGTCACTGACTCGATGGCCGCCAGCAGTTCACGGAGACTGACACCGATGCCGCTGGCGGCGTTGAGCGTGCACGAACCGGCGGGCATGGGTGCAGCCAGTATGGACGTGCACAGTGCCACGAAGTCATCGATGTACAGATAGTCGCGCACGGCGGATCCATCGCCCCAGACGGTGACGGGTTCGCCGTGCAATGTCTTGCCCAGAACCGTCGGGATGATGCCGAAGCCAGTGCGTTCGGTTTGGCCGGGGCCGTAGATGTTGGATGGCCGAACAATGGTCGCAGCGCTGCCGAACTGCAGGCACCACGCGGATATGAAATGCTC
The DNA here is from genome assembly GCA_021793575.1 of Pseudomonadota bacterium. Classification (GTDB taxonomy): domain Bacteria; phylum Pseudomonadota; class Gammaproteobacteria; order Xanthomonadales; family Rhodanobacteraceae; genus Rhodanobacter. The sequence goes on along the minus strand of JAJYSM010000020.1, from coordinate 34,744 downwards.
GGCGGCAATCTTTGCAGCGCCATGGTACGAGCGGGGCAGCACCTGCGCCGTCTCTGCAGCGGCAGCATCCGTCGTCCCGTAAAGGCTGCCGCCCGAGGACAGATACAGCAGATTCGTTTCCGGCTTGTCCTGTAAGGCCTGCAACAGGGCGAGTGTCGGGCGCAAGTTGTTCTGCAGCTCGGCCATGACGTTGCCGGCTGAGCTGCCAGGAGTGGACCGTGAGGCGAGATGGACTACCGCACGACTGCGGGCGATCAGCGGCATGAAGTCCGCAGGTTCACTCAGTTCGCCAACGATCGACTGGACGCTGGCCAACTCGAAGTGGACAGGTCGACGACTCGCGGCGATGACCTTGTCACCGCGCAGCGCCAGCGCGCGCACCAGGTGCTGGCCGACGAAGCCGCCCGCGCCCAGAACGAGAATGTGATTATCCACGCGAAGTCTCCCCGAGCAGCTTTTGGTAGATCCTGACGTAGCGCTGCGCGCAATCGTCCCATGTGCCCATGTCGCGACTGACCCAATCGCGTGCCGCCTCACCGAAGCGCTTATTGATCGCGCTGTCCTCCAGTGTCTCCAGCGCGCGTCGATAGCTTTCGGGCGACTGACACAGGATACCGGTGTCGCCATCGTGCACGATGCCGGCATGCGCCGGCATGCGGGATGCGACGATGGGCAATCCGGCGGCCATGGCTTCCAGCATGACCTGTGGACGCCCCTCGGCATGGCTGCTCAGGGTGATGAGGCCGCAGGCCCCCGGGAACCACTGCGTGGCCAATTGTTCGGGCGTTGCCGCGCCGTGGTAATGCACCCAGTCCGGCACCTGCACGCTTTCCTGCATGGGGCCGAACAGGTGCAGTTCGCGGCCACTGCGGGCAAACACCCTTTCCGACCATTCAAACAGGGGGCCGAGCTTGGCCGCCGTGAGCCGGGTGACGGCCAGCCAGCGTTTGGGCTGATCGGCGTCGATCTTGCGCTCGATGGCGTACCAGCAGGGGTCGATTCCGAAGGACACCGGAATCACCTCGGCCAGATCGCCAAACGCTGCCTGCAGCGGCGCCTGCATCCACTCCGCGTTTGGGCAGATCGCCACGGGGCGATTTCGCATGACACGACGCAGCAGGCTGCGCACGAGGGGCAGGCGCAGCAGCTTGAGATCATTGCCCAGGACAGTGATCAGCGCGGGCTTGCCGTTGTCCGGTAGCGGCAAAGCACACTGCAGCCAGTTGATGTGATAGACGTCCACTCCGGGATGGCGGCGATAGGCCGCGCGGAGCATCTGCAGTAACTTCACTGGCGCAAGCATGGCCTGCACGCCACCGCGGCGCATCAGGTGTGAAATACCACCGGTCGCCATCAGTTGCGCCAGCCAGTCAGCCTCTGCAGGCGTGGTGACCGACGTTGCGGATACGGGCAGCTCTCCCGGGGGCGCCCAGACGCTGAGCTGTATATCCGGTGCGCGGGCGAGTGCGCCGACCAGGTGCCGCATGAACACGCCGCGCCAGTCTGTCGCGTCGCGTGGATAGGAGGTGCTGAGCAGGAGAACGCGCATGGCCGGTGCATTATTCCGTGGTCGAAGGGTCACATCACGCGCCGATCAAGCTGTGTGGCGGCAGCTTGACCATGCCGGCGTCGGCCCACGCTCATGCTCCACGCTGGCGGCCAAAGCATCTGCGCCTCGCTCCGATCGTGTTGGCGCAGTGACGCTTTCATCGCGGTCCACTCATTGCAACCCCGGCAGCTTGCGCAGCTCGGCCAGGCTGCTGTTGAGCCGGCCACCGAAATTCAGGGTGGCCAGTTGCCCTATGGCCTTGTCGGCATCGACCTTGCGGCCGAGCGCGGCCAGCATGCGGATCAGGGTGATCTGATAAGCCGGCTCGGCGGGGCTGGCCTTGACCGCGTCCTCGGTCATGCGCAGGCCCAGCGCATGGTCGTCGAGCACGCTCCATGCGTAGTCGCCATACATGGCAAGCAGCCGGGCACTGGGATCAGGGTGCGATAGTGCCGCGTAGTAGGCTTCCATCATTCGCTGCTTGGGCAGCTTGCACTGATGATCACGCACACATTGCGTCAGTGCGCCCAGCGAGCTTTCATCCTGCACGGTGGATTTGCGCGCCTTGAGCTTGCCGATCAGGCTGTTCCACCAGGCATCCTTGATCGGCAGATGCATGCGCGCATTCATGAAGATCAGCGCCTGCTCGGGCAGGATCGAGGCATCCGGCAGCGCGGCGGCTTTCTCCAGCGGGGCATAGGCCAGCTTGGTAAAGGGCGACGCCGGGTCGTAGTGCGAATAAACGATGTAGGTGCGGCCCAACTCGTATTCGGCGCGTGGCGATTGCGGTGCGCGTGCAGCCAGGTCTTCCGCCAGTCGCAGCGGGTTGCCCCACGCATACGCCGTCAGGCCAGTCAGTGTCGCCCAGCACAGCATCAGTCCGGCCAGTAGTGCAAAGCGTGGCAAGGCCAGCGGCAACGCGCCGGGCTGGAAGCAGATTCTGGTGGGAGCGGCTTCAGCCGCGATGCTCTTGTTTGTGCAGTCGGCCTCATTCGCGGCTGAAGCCGCTCCCACATGAGCTTGGGTGGATGGCCGGCACGGCGGCGCAGCCAGCAGCGGCACCAGCGCCAGCAGCAGGCCGAAGCTGGCAAAGTAATTGCGATGCTCGTAGACCAGCTCCAGTGGCAGGATGGTGCCGGTGAGCAATTGGCAACCGAGAAAAAGCGCAATGCCCAGCGCCGCCAGCGGCAAGCGCGAACGCAGCCACAGCATCAGTGCGATCAGCCCCGCCAGAAACAGCATGCTGGCCAGCGTCGTCCACGGCGCCAGCAGTCCGGTCGAGACGCGAAAATCATCGTGGTAGAACGACAGTGCATCGGGCGTCGGCAGCAGCGTCCAGCGGACGTAGTCGGCCACGATGCGCGCCTCGCTGAGCAGGCGCGTGCGCAGCGTGAAATCCCGCGTAGCCCAGGTCTCGGGCGTGAGTATGCCCGGCAGCAGCCACGCCAGGCCAAGCACCATCGGCAGCACCAGCACCAGCAGAAACAGGGCGACGATGCGCCGGTCGAGTTGGGCGCTCTTTGCGGTGGGTGGGAGCGACTTCAGTCGCGATGCTCTGCTGCCCGACGAACTGTCGTCGCGGTTGGAGTCACTTTCGAAGGAAAGCTTGGCTCCCAATGCGCTTTCGTCCGACACATCGCGTCGACGCGGCGACTTGAAGCGGAACAGCGCCCACTCGATCAGTAGCGCGTACAGCGGCAGCATCACCGCGGTTTCCTTGGCCAGTATGCCAACGGCGGTGGGTACGGTGATGCTGAATACGCACAGCATGAAGCCGCGCAGGTTGGAAGAATGGCGCGGCTGTGCAACGTCATCGCCGAGGGCGGAATCAACGTGCAGCATGCGACGGCGCCCCGCGACATAGCCGATCAGCCCCAGCAGCACGAACAGGTTGGCCATGCTCTCCATGCGCTGCACCACGTACAGCACGCCGGTGAGGTTGATCGGCAGCAGCATCCAACCGGCGGCGATCAGCGCGGCCACCACGCCAGCGTGTTTTTGTTGCCATGCTGTCCCACGGAGACTCCCGGCGGTCGCCTTGCATGGGCTCCCCGCAGTCGTGGGAGCGACTTCAGTCGCGATGTCTCCCGTCAGTGCGCTGGCGATCGGTGGTGCAGCGGGGAGCATCGCGACTGAAGTCGCTCCCACAGGGGGTGCCGCGGCGAGGAGAGGCGCCGGTGCGACGATCGAGCCGCGTTTCCCTGGGGCAGGGGCGGACAACACCAGCGCCCTCGCCAGCACGAATACGAGCAGCCCGTTCAACAGATGTATCACCAGGTTGGTGAGTTTCATCCAGTACGGATCGAGACCCGTGGTCAGGTAGTTGACGGCAAAACTCAGCGAGGCCAGCGGGCGCTTGAACTCGCTGGACGGTGAGGACAGCGCTGCGCGCACCAGCGTAGGCACGCTGGCGTCGTGCGGCTGCACGCCATGGTTGTCGACGATGTTCGGGTAATCGTCGAACAGGTAGCCGCCGGACAGCCCAGGCCAGTACACAACCGTCGTCAGTACCAATGCGGCAAGCAGCCACCATCCGCCCAGCCAGTGTCGTCTTGAATTTTGTTTCATCGGTCAGGCAGGCTCATTGGGGTGCACGCTGGGCGGCGCCTTGGCAGGGTAGTGCGCAGCAGTGTCGGCACTATTCGACCGTATGGCTGGCGCTGAAGCCCCAGGCTTGGATACGTGGTAGGCCGAAGTCGGTCGGCAAGTTTTGTCAAAAGTCGCGGCTCACGACATCTGTGGGTCATCGTTGTTGCCCCATTCCGAGGCAAGCTGCCGATGCATGGCCGAAACGAAGGTTTCCGCCTGCTCCACCAGCTCGCGCGCATCGGCCAGTTCCACCGAGTCGCCACGGTAGTCGGCGATCAGCCGAACTTCTTCGGCGCGCTTGAGCAAGCGCCCCACTTCTTTCGAGACTGATCCATGCTTGATGAGTCGCTCGCTGAATGCGTTGATGATGCCGCGATGCGTCTTGCCGATGCCGGATGCCAGCGACGGATCGGACGCAAGCAGCGCAGCCCGTGCGGCATCAAACATGGCGTAGTAGGCGCGGTTGCATGCACCATCGACATCACCGGCGTCGAGCAGCGTACGGGCCGACAAACAGGCGCGATCCGCCTTCGCCATCAATCCGGCGGGTGGCCAGGGATGGCTCACATCCGGATCCCGTCATGGGCGATATGCTGAAGCAGGCTGGGGTCGGAGTAGTTTTCCGGGTGGTTCCACTCGTCCAGCCATACCGGCAATGGCGAGATATTGATGCCTGTTTCAAGCAGCACGTCGAATGCCACATCGGCCATGGCCAACTTGGTTGGTAAAAAACGCTGATGCGGGCCATTCAGCAACACGGCCACATCGGCATCGCTGTCAGGGCGGTGGGTGCCTCGCGCGCGGCTGCCGAAGAGGATCGCTCCCGCCGGGTGGTAGGCGGCAGCGATCAAGCCGAGAAAGCGGCGCACGGCATGTTCAGTGTCCTTGTCAGGGTGGTTCATTTCAGTACGCTTCGACAGCCATTGGGCGAATGCAGGCCATTGAACCACAGGCAACGAACTGTGGCATGCCCCGCGCCACGTCCTGGAGTTTTGGCCGGTTGCAACCAACAGGCTGCCCTCACGCCGTCGCCATCAGCGATATATCTCGTGCCGGTTGCCAATCTTGATCACCAGTACGCGCAGCACATCGTCCTGTATCTCGCACACGATGCGAAAGTCACCTGCGCGATAACGCCACAAGCCGCCCAACGGCCCCGTCAGCGCCTTGCCGGTACTGCGTGGATTCGTCGAACTGGCTATGCGTTCACGCAAAAACGTCGTGATGCGTTTGGCGGCTTGTCGGTCGAGCTTGGATAGCTCTTTTTTGGCCGACGCGGTCAGTTCAATCTGCCAAGCCAAGCTCGTGCTCCACGTCGTCCAGCGTGAAGACAGCTTCCCGGCCCTTGCGGACAAGTTCCAGGACGTCCGCTGCAAGGTAATAGTCTTCCATGTCCTCCAGCCCGCGGTCGATGATTTCGCGCAGGTAATACGCCTTGGTGCGTCCGGTGCGCGCGGCCAGGGCGTCTAGCCGCTTTTCGGTTTCAGGCGCCATCCGAATCGAGGTAGCCATCGGTGCGAGCTCCGTGTGAATGCGTGTATTCATCGTATCATGCACGTCGATGAACAGAGTCAACGGGGCAGGTTCATCGCCAGTCAACGGTCACCGAGGCGTTGCGCGTGCAGGCCGGATTTTCAGGGCGCATTCGTGCGCGCCTGCTTTGCGGCGTCGGCGCGCAGTGTATCGCGCAGGTGCGCGATCTCGTTCGGCCAGTAATCCTGGGCATGCAAGACCCAGGCATGCAGCCACGGCATGCCGAAGCCGGGCGGCGCCTGCCGCTGGCGCACGGATTCGTAGTGTTCGAGGTGGGCCAGGCCCTCGCGCGGGTAACCGGCGGAGCCCAGCAGCGCGGCTTGCTCCAGCGCGGCGCCGGGGCGCACGTCCTGATCCAGCGCGGCATTGAAATCGCCCAGCGCCGTCACGGGGTCGTGTCGGACCAAGGCGAGGCGGCCTTTCAGGTACAGCAGATCCTGATGTCGGCCACCGACTTCCATCAGTGTGTGATTGGCCAAGCCCGCCTCGAGCAGGCTGTCGAGGGCATGCAGGTCGAGGCCGCGGCATGTGCCCGCAACGGCGATCGGGATACTCCCCTCAAACCAGTGCACCAGCAGGCCGCCCGGGTCGCGCGTGTGTGAAATCGCATGACGCGCCTGAGCGAGATCGTTTGGCCCCAGCGCCCCCAGCATGCAGTGCGCGCCGATCAGGTTGAAGGCGAGCTGCACCTGATCCGGCTCGCTGCGCAGCAGGGTTTCCAGGCGGGCGATGGCCGGCTGTGGCCGGCCGGCGGACATTTCCATCAGCGCGGCATTGGCCTGCGCGCGCGGCGAGCCGGGGTTGAGCGTTGCCCACAGTTCGGCCTGGTCGCGGGTATTGCCCCACAGCTGCGCGCGGGCGTGGGTCATCAGCGCCAGCCCGGCCAGCAGCAGCACGGCCAGTAAAGCCCTGGCGGCATCGACCTGTCGCGGCGTGAGTGGCTGTCGCCGAAGCATCGCGACTGAAGTCGCTCCCACAGGGGCTTCGCTCACTTGCGGGAGCGACTGCAGTCGCGATGCTGTTGCCGCCAGCAGCCCACTCTGCGGCACTCCCACAGGGGCTTCGCTCACTTGCGGGAGCGACTTCAGTCGCGATGCTGTTGCTGTCAGCAGCCCACCCTGCGGCACTCCCACAGGGGCTTCGCTCGCTTGTGGGAGCGACTTCAGTCGCGATGCTCTTGCTGCCAGCAGCCCATCCTGCGGCACTCCCACAGGGACTTCGCTTGATTGTGGGAGCGACTGCAGTCGCGATGCTGTTGCTGCCAGCAGCCCGTCCTGCGGCACTCCCACAGGGACTTCGCTCGCTTGTGGGAGCGACTTCAGTCGCGATGCTCTTGCCGCCAGCAGCCCATCCTGCGGCACTCCCACAGAGACTTCGCTCGCTTGTGGGAGCGACTTCAGTCGCGATGCTCTTGC
>JAJYSM010000020.1:0-27558 GCA_021793575.1 Pseudomonadota bacterium | reverse complement strand
GACTTCGCTCGCTTGTGGGAGCGACTTCAGTCGCGATGCTCTTGCCGCCAGCAGCCCATCCTGCGGCACTCCCACAGAGACTTCGCTCGCTTGTGGGAGCGACTTCAGTCGCGATGCTCTTGCTGCCAGCAGCCCGCCCTGCGGCACACCGCACAGCCACAGCGCCAGCGGCCAGAACATCAGCATCGCCGGCAGGTAATTGCGGTGCTCGAAATACAGCTCCAGCGGAATCGTGGTGGACTCGATCGACTGGCCGACGAAATAAAACAGGATGGCCAGCGCCAGGGCCGGCCAGCGCCGACGCAGCAGCCACGCGCCGATAATCAATCCGGCTACCGCCAGCACGCTGGGCAGCGTGGTGACGGGTGACCACAGCGACAGCGAGGCCTTGATCTGGTCGTTGAACAGCCCCGGCGTGAATGGGCGTGGCAGCCACAGCAGATCGAGATACTGCATCAACACGCGCGGTTCGGTCAGCAGCCGTTGACCCATCGTCCATGGACGCAATGCCGACACGCCATGCACGAAACCGTCCCATCCCGAGCGCAACAGATAGCCCGCCACCAGCAACGCAGGCAACCACCCGAACACACCCATCGCCCAGCGATAGGCCTGCTGCTGCTGTCCGCGGATCCCACAAAAATTTTCCTCGACTGCCCCAGTGGGCCTCGCTGCAACAGTGGCTGTCTCAGCGGGCCTCCCTGCAACAGTGGCTGTCTCAGTGGGCCTCGCTGCAACAGTGGGAGCGACTTCAGTCGCGATGCTCTCGCTTCGCCTTTCAGGGCTCCCCTTGGTCGTCCCTTGGGGACTCCCGTTGGTCGCCATGCACGCAGCGGCTGCAGAGGGTGTCCATGGCAGCAGCACGTACTCGATCACCAGCGCCAGCGCCGGCAACAGGATGCCGTTCGCCTTGCTCAGCACGCCCAGCACGGTGCAACCGCCCAGGCCCAGGGCGATCCAGATCAGGCCGCGCACGCTGCGCCCGCACTGCAGCGCCCGACGTCCGCGCAGCCACAGCAGTAGCCCGAGCAGGGTGAAGGTGGCCGGCAGCATCGCCTCGCGCTGCACGATATACAGCGTGGTCGAGACAAACAGCGGATGCAGCAGCCAGAAAGCGGCGCCGAGCACGGCAGCCATCTCGACGCGCCGTTGTGCCATCCGGCCAAAGGCAGTGAGGCCCAGCTGCCGCAGCAGCGCCGCCAGCAGCACACCGTTGAGCAGGTGCAGGATCAGACTGGTGCGCTTGAAGGGATACGGATCAGCGGGCCAGTTGTGCGCGTCGAGCAGAAAGCTCAATAGCGTCAGCGGGCGGCCGGTCGGGTCGGCGGTGCCGGAGGTGATGTAGCGCCAGAAGGTAGGCCAATGATCGATCGGGCCGGTGGCGCCGAGAGCGGGCAGGTTGGCGAAATCGTCGAACAGGAAACTGCCGTGCAGGCCCGGCCAGTAGACGGCGAACGCGATCAGTAAGAGCACCAGCCATACAAATAGTGGTGACAAGACCGCTCTAGTTTGCATCGAGAATATCCGGAAAAAAGAAAGGCCGCGCAAGGCGGCCTCTCTAGATGTATCAGTTGTGCTGGATGGGTATCAACGGCAGGACGAAGGCAGGTACTTGGCAGGGACTGCCGTGGCACCGCCTTTGCAGGTCCACTTGATACTCCCCATTGAGGTAATTGGGGACAGTTCAAGCATGTCGCCATCGATTGCAGCGTTGGCTTTCTGGGGGGCGGTTTTGCTGAATTGAGCCGTGATGATCCCCGTCTTGGCACCCAGAGTAACTTTGCTGACATAGCTACCGGTAATGGACGCTGGAGATGCAAGACCTGCCGAAGTCTGGCTGGGCGGAAAAGTCCCGGAATTGCTGTAATACTCGGCAACGGCCGTCTTGGCACCATCGGTGAGCACAGCGCCCTCCGACACCTGCGCGCGGATCAGGTAATCCTGATACGCCGGGATGGCGATGGCGGCGAGGATCGCGATGATCGCGACCACGATCATCAGTTCGATCAGGGTGAAGCCTTTCTGCATCTTCTTCATGGTGGTTCCTCTGTAAGTTGGTTAGCTAACCGTGTGATGCCCCCTGAGCCCCAGTCCCGAATCCCCTAGGTGGACCGGCACTCCGCAACTCGCATGGTCAGGAACGACCAGGAAGCTCGCTTCAGTCACAGCATCTTGTGTGCCACGACCAAGGCGGGTGTATTGCCGCATGAACTCGGGCTACCGAATTGTGCCTGTCGTCACGAAAGCTCACAAGCGGTGGCTTGGCCCATGCGTGGTGGGCGTTGAGCCTGCTCATGGCAGCAGCCGGCCTGCTGATCGGGCCGGGGCATATGTTGACGTTTTTTGTCAGTTGTTGACCGGGACTTGGAGGTCGCCAGCCCTCGATCAGCGCTGAAGCTCCGCCGCGTCGCTTCGCGCCACCTTTTCCCGGTAGAGCAAGACTAAGCCAGCTGAACTTCGGTGCGGATCAGGTGCCGCCTTGGCGTGCACTACGGGCGGCAGGTGGTCGGCAGGTACTTGGGATCCAGAGTACTCGGGGTACAGACCCACGCGATGCTGCCGGCGTGGCTGGTCGGCGAAAGCACCAGATACTGGCTGGTGGGAGTGATCGCACTGTTGGCCTTCGGCCCGTGGTAGAGCACCTTGATCACGCCGTTGGTGACATCGACGCTGGATACATAACTGCCGGTGATCGACGTGTTCTTGGACAGGCCGGCACTCTGGTTGTTGGGCGGGAACCTGCCGGTATTGGAGACGAAATCCCAAATGGCGGCCTTGGCCCCGCTGGACAGCACCATGCCTTCGGAGACCTGGGCGCGGATCAGATAGTCCTGATAAGCCGGGATGGCGATGGCCGCCAGGATGGCGATGATCGCCACCACGATCATCAGTTCGATCAAGGTGAAGCCGGCGGAAAGGCGATTGCGCTGCATGGTGAACTCCCCTGTTTCGGGCAGTGGCATTCACGTTTTGTACCAAGCCCGTGCTCGCTGCGTGCTGTGGGTCACAGTTGTCTGAAGCTGTCCGCGAATTCAGTCCACCAAGTTCAGTAATACGGGGCTGCGTTTGGCGCTGGCAGCCCTGTGCGCACGCCAATATCTGCTTATTTCAGCGATTGTGGTGACGGCAAGCAGCATCTCAAACGGACGAAACGGAATGGAATAGCGGGGCTCTGCCTGCAGTGCGCTGTACAGCAATGTCGCGAATGTCAGCAGAAGTATTGTTGCGATCAACGCGGCCTGGTCGCAGCCGGTATCCAATGACGTTGCCTGGCGCCGCCTCGACCAGGCAGCCAGCGGGCTGGCCAGCGCGAGCAACATCAATATCGGGTTGATTGCGTGACACGTTACCTCCAAGGCTATCCACGACGGGGTGATTTGGAAGGGAGCGTTCTTGGTGGGATAGACATAGATATCGCCTTGCCCGATCTGGATATCCCAGCCCCACAATTGATAAGGTTTTCGCAACAGGTACCAGACGGCGTAACGCAACGGATGCTCGTCGAGGCGATGCATGATGGCCTTGGCCCCTGCAATAGGGGATGCCCGCAAGACGCTGTACTCCGTATCTATGGCATGTAGCGTGACCTGCGCTCTAGCCTGTGTTTCCGGATCGCTAAAGAATGAGTTGCGCCATGCAGAGTGATAGTCGGGCCAGGTTCCTTGTACGAGATTTTGCAGGGCGCGATCTGTGGAGGAACTTCCCGATTTTTGAGTGGAAATTTGCGCATTGCGAATAGCCCATGCTCCTGGCAGCAACAGGGCGCCTGCTGCCAGTGCCATACAAACTTGGCGTGGCGCGAGCTTTCGCCAGGCAAGGAAGGTGGCCAGCAAGATCCCGAAAGGCAACAGGATGGCGTTGGTCAACGCCGCAGCGCCAAGGACAAGGCCCGCAATGATCGCCAGCCATGCCGCCTTGCGCTCACACGAGCGAGCCCAAAGCAGCAGGCCAAGCACGCAAAGAAAGCTGAAGAGCGTCTCGGTCAGCAGGTAGCCATTGATCGTGATGCTGTGTGGCCACACTGCCATCAGCACACCTGCGCCGATCGCCCAACCTGTCGACAGCCAATATCTTCCGAGCTGCGTTGCCAAGGTTACGGTCAGTGCACCGAGCAGGGCTTGGCAGAGCAGAACCGCGGCATACCAGTTGCTGCCGGTGCCGAATGCCTTCATCCAGAGGGCCAAAAAGAACGGATAGCCGGGATCGCGGTAATTGTCCGGGGTGATGCTTGCGGCTCCCGGAATATCCTTGGCGAAGGCGCCGTGGTGCAGCAAATTCCATGCGTAGGAGTAGTACTGCGTGGCGTCCCCGCGCACGGGATTCAGCACTACAGCCGTGCTCACGTAATACCAGCGCAAGGCCAAGGCAAGTAGCGTGAGTACTATGAGTGCCGTGGACCAGAACCAACGGTGAGCGCGGGTTGAATCAGGAGAGGGCATGTTTGACCATTGGATGCCTTTGGATGTGTGGAAGTATGCATCCAACGCGCGCCGCACGAGCGTGTGTTGCGCGTGGTCCGCTCAGACTTGATCCTGACTCATGGCCCGAGCGAAGGCTTCAAAATCGCCGAGATGCCGGGTGGCGATCGCGTGCACGATGGCCCAGTCGATGGCGCCGTAGTTGTGTACGGCGATGTTGCGGAAACCGACGGCTTTCTTCAGTCGCAGCGCCAGCCCGGCGGGTAGGCGATTCGCGCCGGCCAGCTGATCGAATGCCTGACCCATGGTGTCGGGTACGGGTTGTCCCAGGATTGACAATGCGTGGAGCGCGAGGTCGACGCAGATCTGCACGGCGCGGCTCAGGTTGAGTACCACGATGTCCTGCAAGTCGGGATCGCCTGCCAGCGTTGCAACGTCGGCGGGGCAGCGCGCGCGCACCCGATCGAGGCAACGTCGCAGCGAGTCGAGCTTGCGCGCAACGATCAACCGATCCATGCCCGTTTCCTCTCTTCCAGCGTGCGTTCGACATAGGGCATGAAGTCCTCCATGGCGTAGACGTGCCGCTGCATGAGCAGGGCCATGTCGATAGCGTCGCCGCGAATCCGGTGACCATGTTTGAGAATCTGCCCCAGCAGGGGTTCGCCGACGGTGCGAAGGTCGATTAAGTCGACGGGCCGCCCTGTCATGGCGGCGATGTCGGCGATGAGTTGCATTTTCTGGTCGGCGTCCAGCGGCGTGGGCAGTTGCACGGCCACGTCGATATCGCTGTCGCGACGCGCTTCGCCACGGGCTAGCGAGCCGAACACAATCGCCAGCTCGATCTCCGGATGCTTTGCCAGCGCCGCCTGTACTTGCGGGATGGACACGGTCGTCACCCTTGGTAGGGCGGGCATGGCCCGCCAGCTTCATTCGCATCGTCGCACAGAGCGGCGGGCGTTGCCCACCGGCTCGCCGGGTATCGGGTGAGCATTATTTATCACGGGAAAACCCCCGGCTCTGCCGGGGGACTCTCAAAGTTTGACAGCTCCGGGATTCCGTTCCCCCGTGCTGCTTTGGGCACTTGATCTTCGCCGATGGCGAATTGGCCCCTTTGAGGGGCCAGCCATCGTAAAGCCCCCGGCTCTGCCGGGGGATACTTACCTATCAGGCTTCCTGTGGCAATCAGGTGGGAGTCCGCCTGGCCGCTGCAGGAGTGCACCCTGTGCGCGATAGCTCTTGTGTGGGAGCGACTTCAGTCGCGATGGGCTTGGGTGCAAGATGGGAAAGGCATCGCGGCTGAAGCCGCTCCCACAGAGGCCCCATGCGAGCGCGCCTTCGCGTGCAGGAGCGCTCCAGCATCAGCGGCGGGCGGTGACGCCAATGCTTGCCTGCGGCGGGTTTGGCGCTTACCGTCACTGCTTTGATCAGCCAAGGGGAACACTCATGAAACCTTTGATGGCCGCGCTGCTGCTGGCGCTGGTGGCGGTGCCCGCGATGGCGGCCGATGGCGTGAACACGGCTTTTGTCGAGAACCACGCGCCGCATCCGTTCAATGTGCGTGATCTGGTGATGATGGATCGGGTCAGCGACCCGCAGCTGTCGCCGGACGGGCGCTATGCGGCGTTTGGCCTGCGCAGCACCGACTATGCCGCGAACAAGGGCGTCAACGCGGTCTATGTGCTGGATCTGGCACAGGGCGGCAAGCCGGTGAAGGTGGTGGACCGGGGCAGCTCGGCGCGCTGGTCGGCCGATGGGCGCAGCCTGTATTTCCTGGCGCCGGCCAAGGGGGTGACGCAGCTGTGGCAACTGGATCTGGCGGGGGTGAATGGCTTGAACCTCACGGCGCATGCCGCGCCGGTGCAGGTGAGCCACACGCCGCTGGACATCAACTTCTACAAGCTGTCGCCCGATGGCAAGGCGGTGCTGCTGTCGTACGAGGTGTTCACCGATTGCGCCACGCTGGCCTGCACCGAGCAGCGTATCGAGGCGCGCGCCAGCGACAAGGCCAGCGGCACGCTGTACACCAAGCTGTTCGTGCGGCATTGGAACGCGTGGGCCAACGGCCGGCGCAACCAGCTGTTTGCCGCGCGCTTTGATGGCCACGGGCAGCTGCCGGCCGAACCGACCCTGCTGACGCGTGGCATCGACGGTGATGTGCCGAGCAAGCCCGATGGCGACGACAGCGAATTCGCGTTCGCACCTGATGGCCAGAGCGCGTATTTCGATGTGCGCATCGCCGGCACCAGCGAGCCGTGGTCGACCAATTTCGATGTGTATCGCGTGCCGGTGGACGGCTCGGCGGCAGCGAAGAATCTCACAGCCGGCAACAAGGCGTGGGATGGCTACCCGGTGCCCTCGCCGGATGGCCGCACGCTGTATTACCTGGCGATGAAGACGCCGGGCTTCGAGGCCGACCGCTTCGCCATCATGGCGCTGGATCTGGCCACCGGTGCGAAGCGCGAGGTGGATCCGCGCTGGGATCGCTCGCCCGGCAGCCTGTCCATCTCGGCGGATGGCAAGACGCTGTACGCGACCGCCGACGACGAAGGCCAGCATCCGCTGTTCGCGATCCGCGTGGCCAACGGCGAAGTCAGCCGGCTGTCCGGTGACGGCACGGTGGCTGGCTATTCGCTGGCCGCCGGCAAGCTGCTGCTGACCCGCGACGACCTGCAGCATCCGGCCGACTTGTACACGCTCGACGTGAATGGCGGCGACCTGCAGCAGGTCACCCACTTCAACGCGCAGGATCTGAAAAACGCGCAGATGGGCGACGTCACGTTTTTCCGCTTTCCCGGCTGGCACGACCAGAGCGTGCAGGGTTACGTGGTCAAGCCGGCCGGCTATCAGCGCGGCAAGACCTACCCGGTGGCCTTCATCATCCACGGCGGCCCGCAGGGTGCGATGAGCAACGGTTGGAGCTACCGCTGGAATCCGCAGACCTATGCCGGCCAGGGCTTCGCGGTGGTGACGGTGAACTTCCACGGTTCCACCGGCTATGGCCAGGCGTTCACCGACTCGATTTCCGGCGACTGGGGCGGCAAGCCGCTGGTGGACCTGCAGCGTGGCTGGCAGGCGGCGCTGTCGAAGTTCCCCTTCCTCGACGGCAACCGCGCCTGCGCGCTCGGCGCCAGCTACGGCGGCTACATGGTGTACTGGATGGCCGGCGTGTGGAACAAGCCGTGGAAGTGTTTCGTCGATCACGACGGCGTGTTCGACACCCGCGCGATGTACTACGACACCGACGAGCTGTGGTTCGAGGAAAAGGAGAATGGCGGCACGCCCTGGCAGCACCCGCTGAACTACGAGAAGTTCAACCCGGTGAACCACGTGGGCGACTGGCGCGTGCCGATGCTGGTGGTGCACAGCGGCGACGATTTCCGCATCCCGATCACCCAGGGCCTGGGCGCGTTCACCGCCCTGCAGCGCCGCGGCATCCCGAGCGAGTTCCTCACCTTTCCCGACGAAACCCATTTCGTGCTGAAGCCGCACAACAGCGTGCAGTGGCACGACACCGTCAACGCCTGGCTGAAGCGATGGACAGCCAAAGGCGAGCCGGCAACACCGTCGAAATGAGCCTGTCAGGCTCTTGAATGATGGGAGCGACTTCAGTCGCGATGCGTTGCCTTGATGCAAGCCGGAGTACAGAGCATCGCGGCTGAAGCCGCTCCCACAGGGCCGCGTGGCCTCTTGCCTTGGCGGGATTCCCGCTTTGGTGGGAGCGACTTCAGTCGCGATGCCTTCGCCTTGATGCAAGCCGAAGCACAGAGCATCGCGGCTGAAGCCGCTCCCACAGGCTCGCGTGGCCTCTTGCCTTGGTGGGATTCCCGCTTTGGTGGGAGCGACTTCAGTCGCGATGCTTCGGGTCATGGCTTACTGGCGTCGGCCAGGTTTCCATGAAAGAGGTATCCCAGTAGGGATAATCCATCAGGTCTTTCACCAGTCCGGCACGCAGTGGGTTGCTGATGATGTAGTGGGCCACTGCACCAACGGACTCGTCTCGACGCAGTGCGTGGTCATGAAAACCCTTGGCCCAGAGCGGCTCGGTGTCCGTTGTTTGCAGGCGTACGTTGCGTGAAGTTGCGCCCTTGATGCGCTGCATGGTTCTGGAGAGGTCCTCTGCACAGCCCAGTTCAATCAATCCGTGCCAGTGATCGGGCATCAGCACCCAGCACAGGCAGCGGTTTGGCAACCACAGCTCGGCAGCGGAGATGCTGCGGGCGGTTGCACGGGCCAGCTCCGTATCGAGGAAGTATGGTCTGCGTTGCCAAGTGACCGTGGTGAGCAGATAGAGCTGACCCGGCAAGGAACGACGCCCGCTGCGCAATTGGCGAGATCCGAGTGCTGGAAAGTTTGACATGCGGCCAATGTGCACATTCGGAATCATCGTTGCCGAGTGTTGGCGGGCGCATGTATGCGTAGTTGCCGGCCGCCTTGACTGTAGGAGCATCGCGGCTGAAAAATCACATTGCTTTGGTGGGAGCGACTTCAGTCGCGATGCTTTGGTTTTGATGCAGGAAGTAGCCGGGAGCATCGCGGCTGAAGCCGCTCCCACAAGCCGCTCCCACAGGGCATGCTCAGATCACAGCCACTTCGAGCGCTTGAGCAGCGCGTAGATGCCGCCGACCACGCCGGCCATCACCGCGATCATCACGGGGTAGGCCCACGGCTGGTCGAGTTCGGGCATGTGGGTGAAGTTCATGCCGTACCAGCTGGTGAGCAGGGTGGGCGCGGCGAGCATGGCGGCCCAGCCGGCGAGTTTCTTCATCACCTCGTTCTGGCCGAAGGTGACCAGCGAGAGGTTGACGTTGATGGCGGCGGTGAGCATCTCGCGCATGGCGCCGATCGATTCGTTGACGCGGAACACATGGTCGTGCACGTCGCGGAAATACGGTCGCAGCACGTCGGGAATCAGCTGCTGATGCAGCCGCTCCAGCTGGCTGATGATGTCCTGCAGCGGCGCCACCGCCAGGCGCAGCGTCAGCAGGTCGCGTTGCATGTCGTACAGGCGATGCACCGTGCTGCGCTTGAAGGTCTCGGCGAAGATGTCCTGCTCCAGCTGCTGCAGCTCCTCGCGGAAGTCGCGCACGATCGGCAGCAGGTTGTCGACGATGAAATCGAGCACGCCGTACAGGGCATAGCTGGGGCCGAGCGCCAGCAGGTTCGGCGTGTGTTCGCAGCTGCGCCGCGCCGGCGCATAGGACAGCGAGGCGCCGTGGCGCACGCTGACCAGGTAGCGCTCGCCGAGGAAGATGTGCGTTTCGCCGAAGGCCAGCCGGCCGCCGATCAGCTGCGCGGTCTGCACCACCAGGAACAGCGAGTCGCCGTAGGCTTCCAGCTTGGTGCGCTGGTGCGCGTTGTGGGCGTCCTCGATCGCCAGATCGTGCAGGCCGAATTCTTCCTGCAGTTTCAGCAGCAGCGGCTCGTCGGGTTCATGCAGCCCGACCCAGACGAAGGTGTCCGGTTGCGCCAGCACATCGCTGATCGCATCCAGGCTGATTTCGCCGATGCGGCTGCCGTCTCTTTTGTAGGCGACGCAATTGACCACCATCGCCTGGTCGTTGGGCGATGGTGTGGCCGTAGGCGGTGTGAGCAGGCTCATGCAGCGCATGATGCCCGGCGACCGCAGGCCGGGCAATGTGTAGGGGCGCACCCTGTGCGCGACTGATCCTGGTGGGTGGTGGGAGCGACTTCAGTCGCGATGCTCTTGTTCTGATGCTGCATCAAAGCAAAGGCATCGCGACTGAAGTCGCTCCCACCAGGGTTTTCGCGCACGGGGTGCGTGCTTACCGGGTTCGGCGCAGGCTCCACGCCAGCGCGAGCCAGCACGGCAGCGCGAGCAGCAGCCAGGGCTGGTTCTTCTGCACGGTGCCGGGCAGCAGGTGCAGCAGCACGGCTGCCAGCGCGGCGAGCAGCTGCAGCAGGATCACGCCGTTGGCAAAACGCGACGGCATCACGCCGCGGCGCGCACGCCACAGCGCGGGCAGCAGCGCAAAGGCCAGCGGGTTGAACAGCAGCAGGTTGGCATTGGCCCAGGCCGCGTGATGGCTGGTGAGCGTCCACAGCGCCAGCAGCAGGATGCCGACGAGGCCGGCCGCCAGCAGGTACAGCGTGCCCAACGCGACAAAGCCGGGCCGCCACGTGCGCCGCATCAACACGATCAGCGCCGCCAGCAGCAGGCCGGCCAGCGCGAGCGGCGGGCGCAGGTCGGGCGCGACGGGCGGCGGTACCTGCAGCCGGTTCGGTGAAACCAGCAGCTCGTTTTGCACCAGCGGCTGCAGCCCGCCGTGGCCGTTGTCGACGTGCACCTCGCGCAGCTGCGCCTGCAGCACCATCGGCAGGAAACTTTCCTGCCAGGCGCTCAGCGGCTGGTCGGCATACGGCCCCAGGCCCAGGTCCAGCACCAGCATCAGCCACGGCTGCGCGCTCATCAGGCGCGCGGTCTGCTGGCGGTAGGTCATGCCGCCGGCGCGGGCGTCGAGCTGCGTTTTCAGCACGCCGCCGAGCGCCTGGTTGAGCGCATCGCGCACGCGCGTGGTGCAGTTGTCGACGTAGTAGTCGTAGCGGTAGCCGGCGTTTTCAGGGCGCAGGTTCCACAGCAGGAAATCGCGCAGTGCGGCGGCCTGATCGGCGCTCAGCGCCAGCGACTGGCGCGTCACCGAGCGGCCGCTGTCGATGAAGTCGCTCTCGTCGAGCGCGCTCGGCGCCGCATCCATCAGGTAGTGCATGCGCCCGCGCGCGAAGTTGAGAAAGAAGTTTTTCTCGTTGAAGTCGAACACGCCGTAGTTGAAGTTGATCGCCTCGCCCGAGACGGTGTCACGCAGCTCGATCGCGTCGTGGCCGAAGCGCTCCCAGTAGGTTTCGCCGGGGCCGTAGGTGATCAGCGAGACGCGCAGGTCGGCGCCGGGCGCGGTGGCGATGCCGGCGTGCGCGGGCAGCGCAAATAACCAGGACAGGGCGAAAAAGAGAGCGAAGCGGATCTGCCGCATGATTACTGCCTTGTCGAAGTGCATTTTTTGCTGCCCTGGTGGGAGCGACTTCAGTCGCGATGCCGTTGTACTCAGGCTGCATCAAAGCAACAGCATCGCGACTGAAGTCGCTCCCACCTAGGGGGCTTGCCGCATGACGCGGAACTGCTGCACGCGGCGGTCGTCGGCGGCGGTGACGTGGAACAGGTAACCGCCGATGACGACTTCCTCGCCGACTTCCGGCAGGTGGCCGAATTCGGAAGTGACCATGCCGCCCACGGTGTCGTATTCCTCGTCGGAAAACGTCACGCCGGCGTGTTCGTTGAAGTCGGCGATCGGCGTGAGCGCGCTGACCAGCCAGTCGCCGTCGGGCTGCTCGTGCATCAGCTGCGGCTCTTCCTCGTCGTCGTGCTCATCGTCGATCTCGCCGACGATCTGCTCCAGCACGTCCTCGATCGTTATCAGGCCGGCCACGCCGCCGTATTCGTCCACCACCAGCGCCATGTGGTTGCGGGTGAGGCGGAACTCCGCCAGCAGCACGTTCAGACGCATCGATTCGGGAATCAGCACCGCCGGACGCAGGATCGCGCGGATGTCGAAATGCTCGGCGGCGCCGAAGAATTTCAGCAGATCCTTGGCCAGCAGGATGCCGAGGATCTCGTCCTTGTCTTCACCGTGCACGGGGAAGCGCGAATGGCCGGAGGCCACCACAGCGGCGAGAATGTCCGGCAGCGGCGCCTCGACGGGCAGCATCACGATCTGCACGCGCGGCACCATCACGTCGTCGACGCTCAGCTCGGTGACCTTGATCGCGCCCTCGACCATGGTGAGGGTGTCGACGGAGAGCAGGCCGTTGGTTTGCGCGGCGCGGAGCTCCTCAAGCAGCTCGTTGCGGTTGCGCGGCTCGCCGGAAAACATGTGGCCCAGCCGATCCCACCAGGTGCGGTGTGCCGGGCCGCTGGTACTGCCAGGGTCGTCGTTCATCTATCGCAGGGATGTGCCCGCAAGCGGGCGGTGGCCAAGTTTAGCGGAAAACACGTGACGGTTCCGGGCATCGGCGCGGCTTCGCGGAAGCTGCCCGGCGGTATGCCGGCGAGTGGGAGCGACTTCAGTCGCGATGCTCTTGCACTTCGGCATACATCAAAGCTGGAGCATCGCGACTGAAGTCGATCCTACACATAGGGATCGGCGATGCCGAGGCCGGCGAGGATGCGGATCTCGAGGGCTTCCATGACTTCGGCGTCGCGGTGGTCGACGTGGTCGTAGCCGAGCAGGTGCAGCACGCCGTGCGCGGTCAGGTGCGCCCAGTGGTCGCGCGCCGGCTTGCCCTGCTCGGCGGCCTCGCGCAGCACCACCGGCGCGCAGATCGCCAGATCGCCGATCAGTGGCAGCCGCAGCCCGGGCGGAAGCTCGGCGGGGAACGACAGTACGTTGGTGGCGTAATCCTTGCCGCGGTAGTCGCGGTTCAGCGCGCGGCCTTCGTCGGCATCGACGATGCGGATGGCCAGTTCGGCCGGCTTGCGGCGGCGGGCGCCATGCAGCGCCGCGGCGACCCAGCGGCGGAAGCTGAGCGCTGACGGCAATCCGGCACGCGGCAGCGCATAGCCCACGGCCAGGGTGAGTGGTTCTTGTGCGAGCGATCTTTGTGGGAGCGACTTCAGTCGCGATGCTCTTTCCTGTGGTGGCAAAAGCATCGCGACTGAAGTCGCTCCCACAGAAGTCGCTGCCACAGGAGCCATGGGTCGCCGCTGGCTCATGCTGCGTCACCCTTGCCGTTCCCCGTTCCCCGTTCCCCGTTTCCCGCTTCTTCGTACGCCTCGTACGCGCGCACGATCTTCGCCACCAGCGGATGCCGTACCACGTCGCGCGAGGTGAAAAAGGTGAAGCTGATGCCGTCGACACCGCGCAGCACCTCGATCGACTGGCGCAGACCCGAGCGCGTGCTGCGCGGGAGGTCGACCTGGGTCACGTCGCCGGTGATCACCGCCACGGTGCCGAAGCCGATGCGGGTCAGGAACATCTTCATCTGCTCGACGGTGGTGTTCTGCGCCTCGTCGAGGATCACGTAGGCATCGTTGAGGGTGCGCCCGCGCATGTAGGCCAGCGGGGCAATCTCGATCACGTTGCGCTCGATCAGTTTGGCCACCTTCTCGAAGCCGAGCATTTCGTACAGTGCGTCGTACAGCGGACGCAGGTAGGGGTCGACCTTCTGCGACAGGTCGCCAGGCAGGAAGCCGAGCTTCTCGCCCGCCTCCACCGCCGGGCGCACCAGCAGCAGCCGCTGCACGCGGTTGGCCTCCAGCGCCTCGACCGCGCTGGCCACCGCCAGGTAGGTCTTGCCGGTGCCGGCCGGCCCCACGCCGAAGTTGATGTCGTGGCTGGCGATCGCCTGCAGGTAGCGCGCCTGGTTCGGGCCGCGGCCCTTGATCACGCCGCGCTTGACCTTGATCAGCACGTCCTGGGTGCCTTCGGCGGCGGCATCGCTGATCGCGTCGATGCCCGATTCGGCCAGGTGCAGGTTGACCTTCGCACCGGTCAGTGCCTCGCTCTCAGCGGCGGCGTACAGCGCCCGCAGCACCTTCTCGCCGGCGCGCGCAGCCACCTCTTCGCCGATCACCCGGAACAGGTGGCCGCGATGGTTGACCTCCACCCCCAGGCGCAGCTCGATCTGCCGCAGGTGCTCGTCGAACGGCCCGCAGACGCTGGCAAGGCGGGCGTTGTCTTCCGGGGCGAGCGCAAAGTCACGCTGATGGAGTTCGCTCATAAGTGGCCGAGATTAACGCGCAAGCCGCGCAAGAACCACAGCCTGTTTGCTTCGTCTTTGCGGGAGCGGCTTCAGGCGCGATGCTTCTCGCATGACTGAAGAGCATCGCGGCTGAAGCCGTCTCCCACAAAAGCCGCTCCACAAAAAGCCGTTCCGTAAATCAAAGCGGCAGCATGTCGCGCTTGCACATAATTAACTTGTAAATTAATTTATCGCCATGACGACATCGGGCCATCGTGCAGCGAACAAGCGCGGCCGGCGTGCCGGCCGGCCCAACGCCGATGAACCTGATTTGCGCGCGCTGTTGCTGGATGTGGCGATCGCGCAGTTTTCCCGCCTGGGGATCGGTGCGACGCCATTGCGATCGATCGCTGCCGCAGCGGGCGTTACGCCGGCCATGCTGCACTACTATTTCGGCGACAAGACGCGGCTCACGCAGGCACTGGTCGACGAGCGGCTGTTGCCGGCGCTGGCGTCCGTGCATGCGCGGCTGGAATCTGCCGGGGATGATCCCGCCGCACTGATTGAGGGTTTCGTGCGCGGTATCGGCGAGGTCGTTGCGCGTCATCCGTGGCTGCCGCCCTTGTGGGTGCGCGAGGTGCTGTGCGAGGGCGGCGCGCTGCGTGACGTGCTGTTCAACCAGGCCATTCCGCAACTGCCGCAGATGCTCGCGCAACGCTTCGCGACGGCCCGGGCGAGTGGCAAGCTCAATGCAGGCCTCGATCCGCAATTGCTGGTTGTCTCGCTGGTGGGTCTGACCTTGTTCCCCGCGGCGGGCGCACCGATCTGGCGGCGCGTGTTCGCCGCCGAGCATCTTGGCGCCGATGACTTGCTCAAGCACACGCTGGCGCTGCTCGACCATGGTGTGGGTACCGGCTGAAGCGGGAGATTCGTGATGAACATTTCAGGAAGCAGCAGCCGTGTCCTCGCCCTCGCACTTCTGGCGGCAGCCGTCCTGTGCGGATGCAGGCAGGGGTCACCGCAGGCACTGGGCACGCTGGAATATGACCGCATCACCCTGCCTGCGCCGGTGGCGGAACGCATTGTCTCGATCGATGTGCATGAGGGCGAGCGTGTTGCGGCCGGCCAGACGCTGTTGCAGCTGAACCCGGCACAGACCAGGGCGGGGCTGCTCGCGGCCGAGGCGCAGGTGCAGCAGCAACGCGATGCGCTGGCCCAGCTGGTGAACGGCCCGCGTGCCGGCGACATCACCCAGGCCCGCGCGAACCTGGCGGCCGCCGGGGCACAGGCTCGTCAGACGCGTGCCTACTACCAGCGGCTGCAGGCGCTGAAGACCCATGACTATGTCTCCACCGATGACCTTGGCCGTGCCCGCGCTGCAGCGGGCAGTGCCGATGGGCAGGCGGCCGCGGCGCGGGCGCTGCTCGACCAGCTGTTGCACGGCACCCGGCCGGAGCAGATCGCCCAGGGGCGCGCCACCCTGGCGGCAGCGCTGGCACAGGCCGCGGCGCAGCGGGTGCTGCTGGGCAAGCTGCACGTCGTCGCGCCGCGTGCGGGGCTGGTCGACAGCCTGCCGTATCGATTGGGTGACCAGGCGCCGATCGGCGCTCCGCTGGCGATCCTGCTGGTCGGCGAGGCACCTTACGCGCGCATCTACGTGCCCGAACAGGAGCGCGCCAGGGTACACGTGGGCGACTCGCTCCGGGTGTTCGTGGCCGGCCGTGCCAAACCTTACCCGGGCAGGGTAAGGATGGTGCGCAGCGAGCCGGCATTCACGCCGTACTACGCCTTGATAGGTGCCGATGCGGCGCGGCTGAGCTATCTCGCCGAGGTCACGCTGGGCACCGACGCGGCGAACTTGCCGGCCGGGCTGCCGGTCAGGGTCGAATGGGCCCGGTCCGGCCGATGAGCCGGGGCGGCGACATCGCGATCCGCGCGCGCGGCCTGACCCGGCGCTTTGGTGATCTGGTCGCAGTTGACCATGTCGATCTGGAGGTGCCGGCGCGGCATGTCTACGGTTTCCTCGGCCCGAACGGCTCGGGCAAGTCCACCACGATCCGCATGCTGTGCGGGCTGCTGACGCCGAGCGCTGGCGAGATCGAGGTGCTCGGCCTGCGCATTCCCGCCGAGGCGGAGGCGCTGCGTCGGCATATCGGCTACATGACGCAGAAGTTCTCGCTGTTCGAGGATCTTACCGTGCGCGAAAACCTCGAGTTTCTCGCGGCGATCCAGGGCATCTCACGCCAGCGCACCCGCGGCCGCATCGACGCGCTGGTCGAGCAGTACCATTTCGGCGAGCGCCAGAAACAGATGGCGGGCACCCTGAGTGGTGGCCAGAAACAACGCCTGGCACTGGCCTGCGCGGTGATCCACGAACCGGAGCTGCTGTTTCTGGACGAACCGACCAGTGCGGTCGATCCGGAGTCGCGCCGGGATTTCTGGGAGAAGCTGTTCGAGCTGGCCGATGCCGGCACCACCTTGCTGGTCTCCACCCACCTGATGGACGAGGCCGAACGCTGCCACCGGCTGGCCATCCTCGATCACGGCATGCTGGTGGCCGACGGCACCCCGGCCGAGCTGACCGGAAAGCTGGCGGGGCGCACCTTCATGGTCGAGGCGCGTGAACCACGCCGCGCGCGGCGCGTGATTGTGGATCTTCCCGGTGTGCTCGGCGTCTCCCAGGTGGGCAGCCGCCTGCGTGTGCTGACCGGCGTGGACGCCGCCGGCAGCGATCAAGCTGGTGGTGTTCGCACTGCCGTCGCCGATGCGCTGGATACGGACGGCCAACAGGCTGCGGTGATGGCCACACCGCCGAACCTGGAAGACGTGTTTGTGGCAGTCACCCGCCGCACATCGTCCATACCGGAGCGGGCGGCATGAACGGGCGGCGCTTGTGGGCCATTGTGATCAAGGAACTGCGCCAGCTGCGTCGTGATCGCATCACGCTGGCGATGATCCTGGGCATTCCGGTGATCCAGCTGGTGCTGTTCGGCTACGCCATCAATACCAACCTGCGCGGACTGGCCGCAGGCATCGCCGACCAGTCGCATACCGCCGGTTCGCGAGCACTGGTGATGGACATGCTGGCCACCGGCGTGGTGAAACCGGTGGCCATGGCGAATACGCCGAACCAGCTGATGGCGATGCTGCGCCGGGGCACGATCAGCATCGGTATCGTGCTGCCGCCGGACTTCGAGCGCCGCCGCATCGATGGCCGCGAGGTGGCGCAGGTGCTGGTCGACGGCAGCGATACGGCGGTGCAGAGCGCGGCGGCGCAGCTGGCGCAGGTGCCGATCGACAGCGCCGCGCCGGACACCCGTGCGCCGGCGACCAGTACGCCGCGAACCGGGCGGATCAGCGTGGTGGGTTTCTACAATCCGCAGCGGCGCTCCGCGATCAACATCGTGCCCGGACTGATCGGCGTGATCATGACCATGACCATGGTCCTGTTCACTGCCATCGCGATCGTGCGTGAGCGCGAACGCGGCAACATGGAATTGCTGATCGCCACGCCGCTGAGCAGCGCGGAGCTGATGCTCGGCAAGGTCTTGCCGTACATCGTGATCGGACTGGTGCAGACCAGTGTGATCCTGGCGCTCGGCACGTGGCTGTTTGCGGTGCCGATACGTGGCAGCGTGCTCGATGTGTATCTGGCGGCGGGCCTGTTGATTCTGGCCAATCTCTCCCTCGGCCTGCTGATCTCGACGCGGGCGCAGTCGCAGTTTCAGGCGATGCAGATGACCTTCTTCGTGTTTCTGCCGTCGATCCTGCTGTCGGGTTTCATGTTTCCGTTCGCCGGAATGCCGAAGGCGGCCCAGTGGATCGCCGAAGTGCTGCCCCTGACCCACTTCCTGCGACTGATTCGCGGGGTGATGCTGCGCGGTGCCAGTCTCGGCGAAATGTGGACCGATGTGCTGGCGCTGGTGGCGTTCATCGGGGTGATGATGGGCGCCGCGATATTGCGCTTCCGCAAACAGCTCGATTGAGGCGTTCTTGCGCCGGTTACAGCATCCGGTGCATCACCAGGATGTCGGTCGGTCCGTGCAGCGCATGGCGAAAGGCTGCGGGCACCTGGCCGACGATGCGGAAGCCATGCCGCTGCCACAGCCGCACGGCAATCGCATTGGTGGCCACCACGAAGTTGAACTGCATGGCGCTGAAGCCGGCCTCGCGCGCCTGCTGCAGCGAGTGCTCGCAGAGCGCCGTGCCGATGCCGCGGCCGCGCGCGTCGGGTGCGACCATGTAGCTGGCATTGGCCACGTGGTCGCCGCGCCCTGGCTGGTTGGGCCGGATCTTGTAGAAACCCAGTATCCGTCCGTCTTGCTCGGCGACGAAGCAGCGCGAAGGATGCGCCGTCCACATCGCGCATGCGCTGTCGACATCAAGATCGGCCGGGTAGTTGTAGGTGTCGCCGGTGGCGATCACCGCCTGGATGATGGGCCAGATGCGCTCGAACGCATCCGGGCCGATCTCGCGAATAGCCATGGTATCCGTCACGAGGCGAGCGCGACTTCCGCACCGGCAGGGGCGTCGGCTGCGTCCCGTGGCAGCCGCCCACGCAGGGAATTGGCCATGGCGTCGGTGATCTGCACCTCGACGAACTGGCCGATCAGCCGCGGGTGGCCGGGAAAGTTGACGAAGCGCATGTTCTCGGTGCGGCCGGTGAGCTCGCTGGCATCGCGCGTGCTGGGCTTTTCCACCAGCACGCGCTGCACGCTGCCGATCATCGCCTGGCTGATGGCTTTTGCGTTGGCGTTGATCGCCGCCTGCAGGCGCATCAGGCGGTCGTGTTTTTCGTCTGCGGGGGTGTCGTCGGCGAGGTTGGCCGCCGGCGTGCCGGGGCGCGCCGAGAACACGAAGGAGTAGCTCTGGTCGAAGCCGACGTCCTCGATCAGCTTCATGGTCTTGCCGAAATCCTCTTCGGTCTCGCCGGGGAAGCCGACGATGAAATCGGACGACACGCAGATGTCCGGCCGCACCGCGCGCAGCTTGCGGATCTTCTGCTTGAACTCCAGCACGGTGTAGCCGCGCTTCATCGCACTCAGGATGCGGTCGGAGCCGGCCTGCACCGGCAGGTGCAGGTAGTTGGCCAGCTGCGGCACGTTGGCGTAGGCCTCGATCAGCGAGTCGGAGAACTCCAGCGGGTGCGAGGTGGTGAAGCGGATGCGGCCGATGCCGTCGATCTGCGCGATGGCGTGGATCAACACGGCCAGATCGGCCGCGCCGCCATCGTGGGTGGGGCCGCGGTAGGCGTTGACGTTCTGGCCGAGCAGGTTCACCTCGCGCACGCCCTGTGCGGCGAGCGTGGCGACCTCGACGAGGACGTCGTCGAACGGGCGGCTGAGCTCCTCGCCGCGGGTGTACGGCACCACGCAGTAGCTGCAGTATTTGGAGCAGCCTTCCATGATCGAGACGAAGGCGGTCGGGCCTTCCGCGCGCGGCTCGGGCAGGCGGTCGAACTTCTCGATCTCGGGGAAGCTGATGTCCACCTGCGGTTTGCCGCTGGCGCGCTGCGCCTCGATCAGCTGAGGCAAGCGGTGCAGCGTCTGCGGGCCGAACACCAGGTCGACATACGGCGCACGCTTGACGATCGCGGCGCCCTCCTGCGAGGCCACGCAGCCGCCGACGCCGATCAGCACGGGCTTGCCGTCGCGCTGCTTGTATTCCTTCCAGCGGCCGAGCTGGCTGAAAACTTTTTCCTGCGCCTTCTCGCGGATCGAGCAGGTGTTGATCAGGATCACGTCCGCCTCGGACTCGTCGCGGGTCAGCTCCATGCCGTGCGACGCCTTCAGCACGTCGGCCATCTTGGCCGAGTCGTACTCGTTCATCTGGCAGCCGTGGGTCTTGATGAAGAGCTTCGCGGGGGCGGACTTGCCGGTCATGGCATGGGTTACCGTGATTCGTGAAACAGGCAGCGCGAGCCGCGCAGCCGTGCAGTTTACCCGCCGTGCGATCGGCTAGCCAGCGGATCGGCGCGCCGGATCAAGCACTTGCGCCGAGCCCTTCAGCGGCCGGGCGGCTTGCCGGCAGAGCGGTCGTGGCGCACGGAATCGCCAGGCCGGACTTGGCGCCGGCGGCGCATGGCGGCACACTGCGGCCCATGTTCGACGTGGCAAGCCATGGGGGAAGCGTCGATCGGTCCGATGGGAGCTTCCCGATACGCGCGATCCTGCTCCGGGTCGCGCGGGCGTGCGCGCTGCTGGCGGCGCTGCTCGGCGGGTCGGGCGCGCACGCCGGCGCGCTGTACCACTGCACCGGCACCCATGGCGAGGCGGTGTTCAGCAGCAGCGCGGCGGGCTATCACGGTTGCCGCAGGATCGGCGGTATCAACACCGCCGCGCCAGCGCGCCGGTCGCCGCGCCGCATCTCGCTGACCGCGGTCAGCGGCGCGATGACCACCACGGCGCGGGTGCTTGGTATCGAGGAAAGTGCTGCGCAGACGTCGCTGATCCGCGTGCAGGGCTCGGTCGAGACCACGGCGCATCCGCTCGGCGCGGTGCTGGTGCAGCGCGTGTCGCTGGCCGCCGTGCAGGGTTCAGTCCAGACCACGGCGAAGCTGCCGCTGGCCGTCGCCGGTACCCCGGGCCGCTGGAGCTATCGCGAGTCCCGCGACGCCAGCGCGGCGCAGGCGGTGGTGAGCGACCCCGGCAGCCGCGTGCTGCGCGGCGCGGTCTACCGCGTGGTGCGACCGGACGGCAGCGTGGAGTACACCAACCTGCGTCCGATCGGCCAGCGCGGTCACGCGGTGACCATGCTGTTCAGCTATATCGCCACCTGCGCGGCGTGCAACCTGCACTCGCCGATCCACTGGGGCAGCGTGGCGCTCAACCTCACCGCGTATGCCGACACGATACGCGCGGCCAGCATCGAGTACGGCGTCGACGAGGCGTTCCTGCGCGCGATCATCCATGCCGAGAGCGCGTTCAATCCGCGCGCGCTGTCGCTCAAGGGCGCCCAGGGCCTGATGCAGCTGATGCCGGCCACGGCCAGCGACATGGGCGTGCTTGACGCATTCAATACCGACCAGAACATTCGCGGCGGCGCCCGCTACCTGAGCCTGCTGCTGCACGATTTCCGCGGCAACGAGCAGCTGGCCGCCGCCGCCTACAACGCCGGCCCCGGCGCGGTGCAGCGCTACAACGGCGTACCGCCGTACGCCGAGACCCAGGTCTATGTGCAGCGCGTGGACACGCTGCGCAAGCGCTACGGCGAGGCCATCCATCCACCGCTGGCGGCGCGCGGGCCGGGTTGAGCCGACGCCTGCCTCAGCCGCCGAGCGCGCCGGCGTTGGTGCTCATCGGCGGGCGCTGCACCAGGGTCACTTGCACATGAAACGGGCTGCCGTTGCGCAGGCCGGATACCTCGACCTTGCTGCCGGGCTTGAGCGCCGCCTCGTGCCGGCGCAGGTCGGCGGGATCGAGAATGTCATCGTTGCCGAAGCGCAGCAGGATGTCGTTCGGCTGGATGCCGGCCAGCGCGGCCGGACCGTCGGGGCTCACGTCGGTCACCTGTACGCCGCGTGCCGCCGCCGGCAGGCCGCCGTTGGCCGCCACCGGTACGAATGCGTAGTTGGCGCCGAGCCAGCCGCGCACCACGTGGCCGGTGGTGATCAGCTGATCGAGCACGTTGCGCGCGGTGGCGACCGGGATGGCGAAGCCGATGCCCTCGGCGCCGGCGGCCTTGCCGATCAGCAGCGTGTTGATGCCCACCAGCTGGCCCTGCGTGTTGATCAGCGCCCCACCCGAGTTGCCCAGGTTGATCGCCGCATCGGTTTGGATGAAGTCCTCCGCGCTGGCGCGATTGAGCTGCCGCCCTACGGCGCTGACGATGCCCATCGTGACGGTCTGGTTGAGCCCGAGCGGGTTGCCGATCGCCAGCACCACGTCGCCGGCGCGCAGCGGCTGATGCTCGGCCATGTGGATCGCCGGCAGGTTGCTGGCGTCGATCCGGAGCACCGCCAGATCCGTTTCCTGGTCGGCGCCGACCAGGGTGGCCTTGGCGATGCGGCCGTCAAACAGCAGCACCTGGATGTCGGCCGCCTTGGCGATCACGTGATTGTTGGTCAATACGTAATCCTGCCCCTTCGCGCTCACGATCACGCCCGAGCCCAGCGTCTGCTCGCGGTGCTGGTAGGTGGTGGGCTGACCACCGAACAGCTGCTGCAGCACCGGGTTGTCGTACATGCGCACCGCCGGCTCGGAGACGATGCGGTTGGCGTAGATGTTGACCACCGACGGCGCCGCGATGGCCACTGCGTCGGCATACGAGACCGGTGCCGTCATCGGCGCGGATGCGGCGAGCTGGGTCGGTGCGGTGGCCAGACCCAGGCGTGCCCGCAGGCGCTCGCCGCTGCCCGGCCAGAAAAGGCCGATCACGAACGCGAACGCCAGCCCGAGTATCACGAAGCGGGCGATGAAGGCGAGCATGCCGGCGGCGCGTTTCATGTTGAAGTGGAATCTCGGCAAGTCGAGGAAGGGTTCCGGCGGATCGACTTCGCCGGGAGGGGCATCCCCGAACAAGTCTACGCAGGCCTCACCATTCCTGTCTGCATTGCGGCACCGGCTGGCGTCCGACGGTCGTCGATCGGGGTTGCACGCTGCAGCAAGGCAGGGTGTGCGGCGTCAAGCCGCAGCTTCGTTCGAGCCCCGCTGTCTCCTGTGTCGCCGATCGTGCTGCGCCCTGGGAGTGTTGCTGCCGGCTGAGCCCGATCAACCCGGAATTACCGCGGTTCACATTGCGCGCGCAGATAGCGGCAATCCACCGCACCGAAAATTCTGTGAACTTGATCGACGTCAAGTACGCCCAGTTGGACCGCGAGTAACTTCGCAGCTGTCGCGCTGCGCGCTCTGCTTTTTTCATGGCTAAGGGGATGTACTTATGAAGAGTCGACCGATCTTCGCGCTCACTAGAGCGAAGGGCATTTAACAGCAGAGCGGCGGCCAGTAGCTGTCGCGGCAACAGTTTCCCGATCAACTTGCGAGTAGAGGTGTTCCATGATTGCGCATCGAACCCGTTCAAAAACATGGCCTGCATGGCTGAACCTGGCTTTAGTGGCCATGTTAGCGGCAGGATTAGCCCCTCAAGCGAAAGCTGTGCCGGCCTTCTCACGGCAGGTCAATATGCCCTGTACAGCATGCCATGTCGGTGGCTTCGGGCCGCAACTGACCCCGTTTGGACGCCAGTTCAAACTCACGGGCTACACCATGAAGGTTGGCTCGGGTTTCACCCCGAAGGTTTCATTGGAGTTGGTTGAATCCTTCACGCATACGCAAAAGGCCCAGCCGGGTGGGGCCGCGCCTGGCTTCGGCAGCAACGACAATTGGGAGTTCCAGACAGCGGGTCTGTATCTAGCGGGGGCCATCTCCGACCATATGGGAATGCTTGTGCAGACGTCCTATTCCCAGAATGGTCATCTTGTTGGCTGGGATATGACCGACATTCGGTATGCGCGCACTGCCAAATTTGGTTCGCATACGGCGGTATGGGGTCTCACCATCAACAACAATCCGACCAATTCTGACATCTATAACTCGACCGACGCGTGGAAATATCCCTACTTCGGACCAGATCTCGCGCCGGGAACGGTTGCTAGCCCGATGGTTGATGGCGGATTCATGAATGGATCGATCGGTGCAGTGGCCTATACTCAGATCGATGGCAAATGGTACTTCGAAGGTGGTTTGTATAAAGTTCCATCGAAATCATTTATTGATCGTGTCAACGGCATGTACCCGGGTCGACTCGACATCCCCGCGCCCTACCTGCGCATGGCATATCAAACCAGTTTGAACTCACACAGCAATCTAGAAATCGGCGGCCTGTTTTTTGAACCCAAGCTGCACCCGATGGGCAGCATGAGCTCCGGTTCAGACGATTACAAAGACTACGGCATTGATGCAAGCTATGAGTGGTTCGGTGGCACCAAACATGCGCTTGTCGTACAGGGCCAGTATGTCAAAGAGACACAAGCGCTGAACAGTAGTTATATGGCTGGGAACGCATCCAATCTGCGCAATCATCTCAGTAACATGAACGTAAACGCCGGTTACTGGTACGAAAACACCTACGGGGTCACTTTGGGGGCATTCACGACCAGTGGCAGCTCTGACGCATTGCTTTACTCCGCCGCCAGTCCTCTCAATAACTCACCCAACACCGATGGCGGCTCAGTCGAGTTGAATTGGGTTCCGTTCGGCAAGGGTGACAGCTGGGCACAGCCTTATGCGAACTTGAGGGTGGGTCTGCAATACACCTTCTATACAAAGTTCAATGGCGACACGAGTCATGCTGCCGACAATAACACGTTGTATCTCGTCTTCCAGAGCTACGTGTTCTGACTCCACGCTTCGACGAGGGTGAGTGAAATTAACTGCCAGGATTTTGCGTCAAGGCATGCCGCCTAGCCCTTGAAGCTATATGCTTATTGTTAGCCCCCGGAGGCGGCCCGGGGGCATTGCGGCTGTAGGCCCATCAAGACGATCTACTGGTAATTTAATGCGCTCAGCGGTATCTTCTTCAAGGTATCGCTCGCGATGTAAATATTCGGCTGGTAGAGAGGCGCTGAAAGTGGCGTGTCTCCCAGCACACGCAGAGGATAGCAAGTCCATGACACAGAACAGCGTTCCGGCAAAAGGCAAAGTGACGGCCAGGGTGGCAGGGCTCCTGATCGGAACCGTAATGGCTACCTTGCCGTGGTACGTTGGCGGTCCGCACGCCATGCAGCACCTGGAAAGTTTTTGGAATTGCCTGATCACCGGCGTTGCCATGATGGCGGTGGCGGGCACCGCGATCCTGTGGCGCCGCGCCTACTGGCCAGGGTGGGTTTTCCTGGTGCTTTCCCTGTGGACGGTTTTGTCACCCGACACACTCAGCTTTCAAATGCCGGAAATGGCGATAGCACACCTTATCGTCGGCGCCTTCGGCTTGGTGACATCGGTGGTATGGATTCGACGCGCGCTCGGCCGCCTGCCGGCAGATCGTCCGGTCGTCAAGGGAAGAACATTCCGCGACTGTTCCAGCACCGAGCGTACGCTGTACGGCTGCGTGATGGTGGTTCTTGGTTTCGGCTATCTCATGGCGCTCTCGTACATGTACATGACGCACGAGGGGCTCAGTGGCAAACCAGGGCTTTCGGTGCAGGACGTCGCGATCAGCTATTACGGCAATCGCAGCGGCACCAAGCTGGAAGCGATGCTGCGCGGTCCCATGCAGGGCTACAGAAGCCAGCAGGATATGGATCAATTCGTAGCGTGGCTGAAATCAGGTGCCGATGAGGCTGGTTACAATAAAACCATTCAACCCATTGTCGAGCACGATTGTGCGAAGTGCCATAGCGCCAAGTCAGGCATGAACATCCCCGATTTCACTACATATTCGGGAATCACCAAAGTCGCGCAGGTGAATACGGGAATGTCCATGCTGACCTTGGTCAAATTGTCACATATCCACCTTTTTGGCATCGGTTTGGTGGCGTTTGTGCTCGGTTTTATTTTCACCCTTACGGCATTGCCAACCTGGTTCAAGAACGTTGTCATCGCAGCCCCGTTTGTTGCGATTGTTCTTGATATAGCCACCTGGTATCTGACAAAGTGGGATCCGATTTTCGCTTATACTGTAGTTGTCGCTGGCAGCGTCATGGGACTTTCATGGGGAACCCAGATTTTTGTTTCTCTTTTTCAAGTGCTATTCCCGGGACGAGACCCTGAATCTGAGCAGCCGGCTGCGAACGCTTGATCATGTACAATGGTGTGCTTGTATTCATTTGGAGAATTCAGGCCCGCTGGCTTCGTTGTTTTGTTGGATGCATAGAGAAAAGGTGTGTTTGATTGAGCTGTAATCAAGTCATACGTCGAGGCGGCATGATTTTTTCCGAGGCGCTCATGCTTGTGAAGCGTGCGATTTATTGAAACTGGGTCCAGAGGTCTATTAATTGAGGTTGCTGTCATGCAGTTGACAAAAAAACGTTGCCTTGCGACTGTGGTCTTGCCATTGCTGATTACAGCTTGCAGTCAGGGCGAAGTAAGCTTCCATCGTGATGTAAGCCCGATACTTCAGACCAATTGTGCCGTGTGTCACTCTCCTGGCGCTCCTGGATACGAAAAGAGCGGGTTCAGTGTGGCTTCGTATCGGGATGTGATGAAGGGTACAAATTTCGGACCCGTGATCATCCCCGGATCCAGCATCTCAAGCACACTCATTCGTCTCCTCAAGCACCAGGCTGATCCTTCGATCAATATGCCGAAGGAATATGCCGCCACTGAGCAAGCGCACAGCCAGCATATTCTGCCCGGGATGAATGCACGATCGTTACCGGATGCGGATGTAAAATTGATCGAAAAGTGGGTCGATCAGGGCGCCAAGGATAACTAACCACAGCACTTGTATATCATTCGAATGACACAATACTGCAGTACGTATATGTACAATCGCTAGCCGGACATGATTTACTTGTCGAGGAGATATAAAAATGCGTTTCCAAAATGGTTTTTTTCTGCTTGTTGCTACTGTGGCGGTGGCGGGAATTTGCGTTCCGCGAGCGGGCTCAGCGGCCGATGCCAAAAAGGGTGAGGCCATCTACAGCCAAAGCTGTGCCGCGTGTCACGGAAGTGACGGCAAAGGTGCACTTCCGGGTGTACCTGATTTCAATGCCAAGAAGGGAGTTTTAAGCAGCACGGATGCGGTTCTGGCCGAGCGAATCACGAACGGTTACCAGAGCAAAGGGTCGGCGATGGCAATGCCAGCGAAAGGCGGCAATTCCTCGCTGACAGCGCAGGACATCAGCGATGTCATTGCCTATCTGCGGCAACGCTTTGCCGGTTGATTCAACCAAGGACGGCATGACCCGGCGACGTTTCCACCCCTGACGCGCAGACCACGATGGCACGTGTGGTCTGCGCGTTGCGTTGCTGTTCGTTGATTCTGGAGCGCAATTCACCGCCGGGCAGACGACTACGTCGGCTGCAAGGCGATGTTTGTCACCGGCATCATCAGCGAGATCGACTGCTCGGCAACTGCTCCGGCGTCGCTCTACCTCCTGCATCCATGCCGTCGTGGGCGCATACGCGGCGCAAATTCGTAAGCCAGCACAAGACCAGCGGCAGCCCCATTCCCCAGGAGGCAATCGAACGGCGTCGCCGTGCTGTATTGGATCAAGGCAGAGGCGAAGGCCATGACGGTCGAGGACCTCCATGCGCATCGCCGGCGACATCGCCGCTTTGGTCACGCCATCCAGTCGTTGCGAGACACCAGGGAACTTCTAGAAACCAGGATTTTGCTCGTCATCCCGGCGAAAGCCGGGATCCAGTGCCTCTGATTTCAATGAGTTGACCTGATTCGCCCTGATCCTCAGCCCGCCGTCGCGTGATTTGCGACGCCTGCGGGTGACGATGACGTCCTCTCCACCGAGGACACCGTCATGTCCATCAACCTCATCCAGTTCCAGCAAGGTCTG
>JAJYSM010000086.1 GCA_021793575.1 Pseudomonadota bacterium | reverse complement strand
GGCGCGTGCTTGCGCACCAGCGCGGCGTATTGGCCGGCCACGGTGTGCCGGCACAGCATGACGGCCTGCAGTTCGTGGCCGTGTTCGCGCAGCCATGTGGGCAGATCGCGCACCCATGGACGACACAGTATCTCGATGCCGAGCGCACCCAGCTGAGTTACTTCTGCGGCATTCGCACGGCCATCGTCGGGCAGGAAACTGCAGCTCCATCCCTGTGCATCGAGCAGGCGCAGGATCGCGTACAACCGCAGTGAACCGGAGTCGCGTGCGGGCTCCGGCGTCGTCGCGTCCACCACCAGGATGCGGCTGCGCGCGCGCCAGCGCAGCGCCCGGTTCAGCGCCGTGCCGGGCGGTGGCTGGGTGCGCAGTTCATCGGTCCATTTCGCCACGAACGTGTGCCGGTTGAGTGCCTGATGCTGCTTGATACCCGAGCTCAGATCGGTGCCCGCGCTGATGCCCTCGCAGTGAATCACCGTGCTGGTCGGTTCGTAGTACACCTTGCGTCCGGCCTGACGCATCGCAAACGCCAGGTCGACGTCCTCGTAATAGGCAGGCATGTAACGCACGTCGAAACCGCCGACCTGATGGAACAGCGCGCGCGGGATCATCAGTGCGGCACCGGAGACGTAATCGGTCTGTCGCCGATAGCGAAAAGCCGGCGCATCGCGCGATTCGAAGCGGCCGGTGGTCCAGCAGCTGCCATCGGCAAACACCAGTCCGCCGGCTTCCTGCAGACGGCCATCCGGATAGACCAGCCGGCTGCCGGCGATGCCGCAATCGGGGCGATCGGCAAAGCACTGCAGCAGCGCGTCCATCCAGCCTGCGGTCACCTGGGTGTCGTTGTTGAGAAACAGCAGGTACTCGCCGCTGGCAACCTGCGCCCCCGCATTGCTGCTGCCGATGAAACCCAGGTTGCGCGGGTTGCGCAGCAGGCGCAGCCCTTCGATCTGCCCGAGCATGGCCGTGCTATCGTCCGGCGAGGCGTCGTCTACCACGATGACCTCGAATGGCACCCGTGCGCCATGTCGCGCCAGCGAACGCAGGCAGGCCAGCGTGTAAGGCAACTTGCCATGCACCGGCACAATGATCGAGATGCGCGGTGCCGGCGAGGTTGGCAATGCGAACAGCGCGAACGGCTGGTCGAGCGGCAGCAGCTGGAGCGAGTCATCGGTGACGGGGCGGTGCTGGAATTCCTGCGCCACCCGTGCGAACGTGTCGCGCCATCCGCGCAGCGCCAGGCTGCCGCGCAGCCGCTGCAGCAAAAAGCCGACGCGCTTGAGGCGCCACTGCAGTTTTGCCATTTGTTCGTGAACGCGGTTCACCGATATACGTCGCGACGGTTGCCGACCCGGACTACCAGGATGCACGCCGCGCCGTCCTGAATATCCGCGATGATGCGGTAGTCACCGACCCGGTATTTCCAGAAATTGCCGAGCTTTGAACCCTTCAAGGATTCGCCCAGGCTGCGGGGGTCGTCCAGAACCGCTACTCGCTCGCTCAGAAACGTCAGCACGCGCCGGCGGTTCAAGGGATCGAGCTGATGGATGTTTTTCTGCCCGAGGGCGGATAACTCAATCCGCCAGGCCATACTTCTTCATCACGTCGGCGAGCGGCAAGGTCTTGCTGCGTCCCGCGCGTACTTTGATCAATTCCTGCTCGGCCAGGTACAGATCTTCGAGATCGTCGATGTGTTCGACGATGGCCTCGCGGGCGTAGTAGGTCTTGGTGCGGCCGGTGGCCTTGGCGAGCGCTTCCAGGCGCAGTTCGATGGCTTCGGGTAGGCGAATGGCAAGCATGAGGTATGCTCCGGCAGGTTGCTATACAAGTATATTCCCATCGCCCAGGCAGCTGCCGTCACGCCATCACATCCCCTGGTAATTCGGCCCCGAGCCGCCCTCCGGCGTGACCCAGGTGATGATCTGGTACGGATCCTTGATGTCGCAGGTCTTGCAATGCACGCAGTTGGCGGCGTTGATCTGCAGGCGTTTGCCGGCAGCGGCGCTGGCGTCGTCGACGATTTCGTAGACGCCGGCGGGGCAGAAGCGGGTGCAGGGGTTGCCGTATTCCTCGGCGCACTTCGTGACGCAGATCGAGGTGTCGGCCACGTGCAGGTGGATCGGCTGGTCCTCGTCGTGTTCGGTGGCGGCGAAGTAGACGCCGGCCAGGCGGTCGCGCGGCGCCAGCGTGCGCTGCAGGTAGTCGCGCCTGGGCTCCTCGTGTGCGCCCAGCTTGTGCAGCGAGGACCAGTCGGCCTTGTTCTTCAGCGTCCACGGCGACAGGCCGGCAGTGGCGGTTTCCCACGCCGCGTTGAGCATGCCCACCCACAGGCCTTTCTTGAAGGCAGGTTTGATGTTGCGCACCTTCTTCAGCTCGGCCATCACTGCGGAACCGCGCAGTTTTGCATCGAAGCCGGCGGAGGCAAGGCCGCTGGCGGCGAGATGCTCGGCGGCCAGCATGCCGCTGCGGATCGCCTGGTGCGTGCCCTTCACCTTGGGCACATTGAGCAGGCCGGCGGTGTCGCCGATCAGCAGCGCGCCGGGCATCTCCGTCTTCGGCAGCGACTGGTAGCCACCGGTGACGATCACGCGGGCGCCGGCGGAAAGGATCGTGCCGCCGTCCAGCAGCGGTTTGGTCAGCGGGTGGTTCTTCCATTGCTGGAACGCTTCCCATGGCTGGTAGTTCGGATCGGTGTAGTCGAGCCCGCTGACGTAGCCCAGCGCCACGCGGTCGCCGTCCAGGTGATAGAGGAAGCTGCCGCCGTAGGTGTGCGTGTCGGCCGGCCAGCCGAAGCTGTGCACGATCTTGCCCGGCGTGACGCGCCCGGGCGGCAGCTGCCACAGTTCCTTGATGCCGATGGAATAACTCTGCGGGTCGCTGTCTTTGTCGAGCTTGAAACGCTGGATCAGCTGCTTGGTCAGGCTGCCGCGCGCGCCCTCGGCCAGCACCGTGACCTTGGCCCTGATGTCGATGCCTTCGGTGTAGCCCGGCTTGTGCGTGCCGTCCTTGGCCACGCCCATGTCGCCGATGCGCACGCCGGCGACCGCGCCGTCCCCGTTGTAAATGGTGTCGGCGGCGGCGAAGCCGGGGAACACGTCCACCCCCAGCGCCTCGGCCTGCGGCGCCAGCCAGGCGCACATGGCGCCCAGCGAGACGATGAAGTTGCCGTGGTTCTTCATGCCCGGCGGCACCATGATCTTGCGCCCACCGGTCTTGCTGAGCAGCCAGAATTCGTCCTCGCCGGCGGGCACGCAGACCGGCGGCGGATTGTCGCGCCACCCGGGCAGCAGCGCGTCCAGCGGTTGCGGTTCGATCACCGCGCCGGACAGGATCTGCGCGCCGATGGTCGAGGCTTTCTCGATCACGCACACGCTGACGTCGGGTTGGAGCTGCTTGAGGCGGATCGCGAACGACAGCCCGGCCGGCCCGGCACCGACGACGACGACGTCGTATTCCATCGTTTCGCGTTCACTCATGGCGGGCTCCATCGGTCGGGTGGCTGGGCGTGCCGCAGCGCCGGCTGCGGTGGATACGGCCCCGTATTGTCGGGCTTCCGGCGGCGCGCGGCAAACGCGGCCGCACTCGCCGCCGAGGCCGGGCGGGGTGCGGGATTCCGGTGGGAGCGACTTCAGTCGCGATGCCTTTGCCTTGCTGCAGCCCAAGGGCAAGAGCATCGCGGCTGAAGTCGCTCCCACAAGAAAGCGGCCCCGGAAAGCTTGCACGAAAAGCTGCGACAAAAGCGCGCACGCTGTGCCATGGCTCAAGCGTTTGCGGCGCGCCTCAGACTGGCTCCAGCCAGCCCCAGCGATCGTTGGTGCGGCCGTCGAACAGGCCGAAGTACAGCTCCTGCATCCGGCGGGTAACGCGGCCGGCCTTGCCTGCGCCGATCTGCTTGCCGTCGACCGAGCGGATCGGGGTGATTTCGGCGGCGGTGCCGCACATCAGCACTTCGTCGGCCAGGTACAGGTATTCGCGCGGGATATCGCGCTCCACCACCTCGATGCCATCTTCGCGGGCCAGCGTCTTCAGCGTGTCGCGGGTGATGCCGGCGAGGATCGAGGCGCTGGCCGGGGTGGTGTGCAGCACGCCGTCGAACACCAGGAACAGGTTTTCGCCGGCGCCCTCGCTGAGCAGGCCGGTGGAGGCCAGCGCGATGCCTTCGCCGAAACCGAGCCGGCGCGCCTCACGCGCGATCAGCTGGCCGGAGAGATAGTTGCCGCCGGCCTTGGCGCCCGCCGGCAGCGTGTTGGGAGCGAAGCGCTGCCAGCTCGACACGCAGGCATCGATGCCGTTTTCCAACGCCTCGGCGCCGAGGTAGGGGCCCATCGGCCACGCGGCCACCGCGACGTCGATCGGCGTCTCGGCGGACAGCCCGAAGCCGCCCAGCCCGCGGTAGGCCACCGGGCGCAGATAGGCGGCACCGAGCCCGTTCTTGCCGATCACCGCCCGGCACGCGGCGGCCAGCTCGTCGACCGTGTGCGGCAGCACCATGTCGTAGATCTTGGCCGACTGGTACAGCCGGTTCAGATGGTCGGTGAGGCGGAAGATCGCGGCGCCGTCCGGCGTGGCGTAGCTGCGGATTCCCTCGAACACCGACGAACCGTAATGCAGCGCGTGCGACATCACATGGGTGGTAGCTTCATGCCAGGGCTTGATGCTGCCGTTCTGCCAGATCCACTCGGGGTATTGCTGTGCCATGTCGGTTCTCCAGGGGGACTCCCCATGATAACCGCTGGGCTCAATCGGCGTTGCGCAACCACAGGCAGCCGGCGCGCCGCACGATGTCGAAACGCAGCTCGCGCGGGCTGCCGCTGGCGTCGGTGCCGGCCAGCTGCAGCTGCAGCTGTTGGCTGGC
The DNA here is from genome assembly GCA_021793575.1 of Pseudomonadota bacterium. Taxonomy (GTDB): domain Bacteria; phylum Pseudomonadota; class Gammaproteobacteria; order Xanthomonadales; family Rhodanobacteraceae; genus Rhodanobacter. The sequence goes on along the minus strand of JAJYSM010000086.1, from coordinate 6,394 downwards.
CGTTGCGGCATTCGCCGCCGGCGCCTCGCCGCTGCTGGTGGCACTGGCAGGCGCTGGGCTGGCCGCCGTCGCGCTGTCGGAGGGCTGCAGATCCAGCAGTGGCTGGCGCATCAGCACGGCCAGTGAGCGGATGTCGGCCACCGCCGCGCCGCGGCCGTAGCCGTTCCACAGCATCAGGCCAGCCATGCGGTTGGCATCGTGATGGGCAAAGGCGTCGATCACGCCCTGCCGCAATTGCGCCGTGGTGGCCGCGCACAGCACCGGCGGCGGGGTGTCCGGCAGGCTGCTGTCGTCGCCGGTGGGCTGCGCGGCGCCAACCGACGTGGCATCCAGCGCGGCGCACGGCTGGTCGGTGAACACCGGATGGCCATGCGCGCCGATGCAGTGGTGGATCGGATTCTGCGCCCGCACCGGCGCGGCTGCCGCGAGCAGGAGTAGCCACAGCAGGACAGAGGTCAGACGCATGCCGTCAGCATACCCGCGCGCAGGCTGCCGGCTTCAGAGCAGCTGCTGCAGCACCGCCTGCGTCGCCCTGGCGCGGTTGAGCGTGTAAAAGTGCAGCCCCGGTGCGCCGCCATCGAGCAGGCGCCGGCACAGCTGCGCCACCACCTCGGCGCCCAGCGCGCGCACCGACTCGGCATCGTCGCCGTGTGCCTGCATGCGCTTGGCGATCCAGCGCGGAATCTCCGCGCCGCACATGTCGGAGAAGCGCTTCAGCTGGCTGTAGTTGGCGATCGGCATGATGCCCGGCACGATCGGCACGTTGACGCCCAGCGCGCGGGCATCGTCGACGAAGCGGAAATAGGCGTCGGCATTGAAGAAATACTGGGTGATCGCGCCGTCGGCGCCGGCGTCGATTTTCGCCTTGAAGTGCTGCAGGTCGCGCAGCGCGTCGTCCGCCTGCGGATGGGTCTCCGGATACGCCGCCACCTCGATGTGGAAGTGATCGCCGCTGTGCTCGCGAATGAAGCGCACCAGCTCGGCGGCATAGCGGAAATCGCCTGGCGTGGCCATGCCCGAGGGCAGGTCGCCGCGCAACGCCACGATCCGCCGGTAGCCCGCCGCGCGATAGCTGTCCAGCAGTGCGCCCAGCTCGGCGCGGGTGCCGCCCACGCAGGACAGGTGCGGCGCCACGCTGAACCCGTGCTGCTGGTGCAGCCGCGCCACCGTGTCGCCGGTGTAGCTGAGGGTGGAGCCGCCGGCACCGAAGGTGACCGAGGCATATTCCGGCCGGTACGCCTTCAGCAGCTGCGCGGCGCGATCCAGCTGCGCACGCTGCTCGTCGGTCTTGGGCGGAAAAAATTCGAAGCTGATCGCCGGCATCGCTGATGCTCCACATCACGGAGCGGCGAGTATATATCTCTGTCTCGCGATGAAGCGATAGATACATGGCGTGAGCGTTTCGATGCGACGCGCAAGCCGGCCCGGTCGGCCCGCAAGGCGTGGCTTCCACGCCCGCCAGCACAAGATCCGGCGAACACCATGCCACGGCGGCTCAAGCGGGCTGTTGGCGGCTATGCATAACACGGGCTTTGTCAAATAAACCCCGACTATTTATCTTGTGACGAGTACATTTTAGGCATAAATTAATACTGGGTTAGCTAAATATGGCTTCATCAATGTCACACGCTCCGATCAAAATGGAAACGCTGCGCGAGATGGTGTCCGCCGGCGCCGTCAAATCCGCCACCATCCTAGGCCAGAAAGGCGGCTATATTGTGCTGGCCAGCATCCGCATGCAGGATCGCCCGCTCGCCACGAAGTTCGGTGAGGTGCGCATGTTTGCCTCCACCGATACCGCCGTGGAAGCTCTGCGCGATGCGGGCCTCGCCCGTTTCACTCTCGACGTGACCAACTACCAGGAGGGGCTTTTGCGGGCGCCGCGGCCGGACGTGCGCAAGCGTGCCCAAGAGGCCACGGCCGCGCTGGAACACACCCGCTGGATGCGCGACCAGGTTGCCCCTGTCCTTGAGCGCGTGAAGAGCGGCGTGGCCGCCCTGCGCGGCCACGATGACGTGTGGTCGCGTGTCGAAGCGCACGCGAGGACGCGCCTGGCCGAACGAGCGGCCTCACCCAAGGCCGCGCCCGCCCGCCGCGCATCGCGGCCCAAAAGGTAGGCCGATGGCACTGCGCTATACGGACGAGGCAGAAGCCGACCTCATGGCCATTGTCGATTACGGATTCGAGCAGGATCTCCCCGATCCCATCGGTTACGTGCTGACGATTCGCGATCGCGTGGAACAACTCCACAACACCAACATGCGAGGGCGAGCATCGGCGGCCATAAAAGCGGCGCGCGAGTGGGTGGTGCCGCCCTATGTCGTGTTTTTCTACGAGCACGGCAAGAGTGCGGACGTGTTGCGTGTACTCGACTCGCGCCGCCAGTTTCCCTAGCAACGAAGCAGCCGACGCAACAATTCGACACACGACGTCGGCCGCGCCATCACCCGCAAGAGCGTGCTCCGGTCGCACAAAAAAGGCCCGGACGCATCCGGGCCTTCGGCTTGCAGCGGCGGCGGCGAGCCCCCGCAGCGCACTCAGTAGCGGTAGTGCTCCGGCTTGTACGGGCCGTCCTTGGCCACGCCGAGATAGGCCGCCTGCGCATCGGTGAGGGTGGTCAGCTTCACGCCGATCTTCTCCAGATGCAGGCGCGCCACTTCCTCGTCCAGCTTCTTCGGCAGGATGTAGACCTTGGCCTCGTAGCTGTCCTTGTGCGCCCACAGATCGATCTGCGCCAGCGTCTGGTTGGAGAACGAGCTGGACATCACGAAGCTCGGGTGGCCGGTGGCGCAGCCGAGGTTGACCAGCCGGCCTTCGGCGAGTAGGAAGATCGCGCGCCCGTCGGGGAAGGTGTACTTGTCCACCTGCGGCTTGATGTTGAGCTTGACCACGCCCGGGAAGTGGTTCAGCGCATCGACCTGGATCTCGTTGTCGAAGTGGCCGATGTTGCAGACGATCGCCTGATCCTTCATCTGGCTCAGGTGCTCGATGGTCAGCACGTCCCTGTTGCCGGTGGTGGTGACGTAGATGTCGCCGCGACCCAGCGTGCTCTCGACGGTGTTGACCTCGAAGCCTTCCATCGCCGCCTGCAGCGCGTTGATCGGATCGATCTCGGTGACCACCACGCGCGAGCCGTAGGCGCGCAGGCTGTGCGCGCAGCCCTTGCCGACATCGCCGTAGCCGCAGACCACCGCGAGCTTGCCGGCCAGCATCACATCCATCGCGCGCTTGAGGCCGTCGGCCAGCGACTCGCGGCAGCCGTAGAGGTTGTCGAACTTGCTCTTGGTGACCGAGTCGTTGACGTTGATCGCCGGCACCAGCAGCGACTTCGCCTCGACCATCTGGTACAGCCGATGCACGCCGGTGGTGGTCTCCTCGGAGACGCCCTTCCAGTCCCTGACCACGGTGGTCCAGAAACCGGGGCGCTCTTTCGCCACGCGCTTGAGCAGGTTCTTGATCACACCTTCCTCATGCGAGGAGGCGGGCTCGTTGACCCACGTCGAGCCCTGCTCCAGCTCGTAGCCCTTGTGGATCAGCAGCGTCACGTCGCCGCCGTCGTCGACCACCAGTTGCGGGCCTTTCATGCCGGGAAAGGTGACCGCGTCGAGCGTGCAGTCCCAGTATTCCTCCAGCGTCTCGCCCTTCCACGCGAACACCGGCGTGCCGGTGGCGGCGATCGCGGCGGCGGCGTGGTCCTGCGTGCTGAAGATGTTGCATGAAGCCCAGCGCACGTCGGCGCCGATGTCCTTCAGCGTCTCGATCAGCACCGCGGTCTGGATCGTCATGTGCAGCGAGCCGGTCACGCGCACGCCCTGCAGCGGCTTGGCGGCGGCGTACTTGTTGCGGATCGACATCAGTCCGGGCATCTCGTGCTCGGCGATGTCCAGCTCCTTGCGGCCGAACTCGGCCAGTGACAGGTCAGCGACCTTGTAATCGTGGCTGAGGACTTCTTTGGTGACAGCGTTCATGGTGTTCTCCGGTTCGTTGCGAATCGCTTCGCGTAAGGCAACCGGGCGCCGTTGTGAAACGTGCCGCGCCGAGCCTGGCCGTCGCATGAAGTGTCTGCATGAGGTGCAGACAGTTGCGGGTGGATCCGCAGTCACGACGGTCGCAGCGCCCCTCGGCGGGCAGTACAAGGCCGCCATTGTAGCGGCAGACGCTGCCGGATGCCTCCCGCGCCGCAATTGGTTAGGCTGGTCGCTGGTCCTGCCCCGGAGTGTGCACGTGCAAGCAAGTCGCGAACCCGAATTCCTGCCGCACGACGGTCCGCTGCGCGACGACGTGAGCCGGCTGGGCGCGATGGTCGGAAGGATGCTGGCCGAGCAGGGCGGCGCGGCGTTCTTCGAGCGGGTCGAGCAGGTGCGCACGGCGTCGATTCGCCGTCGTCGCGAGGGCGCACCGCTGGACGAGCTGGCCCATTCGCTGGCCGGCCTGGATGCGGCCAAGGCGGAGTCGCTGGCGCGCGCGTTCGCCACCTATTTCCAGGCGGTGAACACCGCCGAGCGCGTCCACCGCATTCGCCGGCGGCGCGACTATCAGCGCGCCGGCGGTGCCGCGCAGCCCGAATCGCTGCTCGACGTGCTGACCCGGCTCAAGGCGCAGGGCGTCGGCGCGCACGAACTGCTGGGCTGGTTGCAGCAGCTGTGGGTCGAGCCGGTGTTCACCGCGCACCCGACCGAAGCGGTGCGGCGCTCGCTGCTGGAGAAGGAGCAGGCGATCGTGCGCTCGCTGATCGACAACTTCGATGCCAGCCGCACGCCGCAGGAGCGGCGCGAGGACGATGACCGCATCTACATGGCGCTGTCCTCCGGCTGGCAGACCGCCGAGGCCTCGCCGGTGCGGCCCACCGTGCAGGACGAGCACCACCATGTGGGCTTCTACCTGGCCAACCCGATCTACCGCATCGTGCCCGCGCTGTACGAATCGCTGGCCGCCGCGCTGCACAGCGTCTACGGCATCGCCACCGAGTTGCCGCGTTTGCTCGGCTTCGCCACCTGGGTCGGCGGCGACATGGACGGCAACCCGAACGTCGGCGCCGACACCATCGCCGCCAGTCTGGCCACCCAGCGCGCCCACGTGATCGAACACTACGTGGCCGACGTGGCCACGCTGGCGCGCCTGTTGAGCCAGACCGAAGGCCGCGCGGGGGTCGACGCGCAGCTGCTGCAGCGCCTGCGCAACTATCGCGAGCGCTTTCCCGAGGCTGCCCGCAAGGTGCGGCCGCGGCACGCCGACATGCCCTACCGCAGCCTGCTCACGCTGATCGGCGCGCGGCTGGAAGCCACCCACGAGGACGGTCATGCGGAAGGCTATACGTCCACCGACGAACTGCTCGACGACCTGCAGCTGATCGCCCACAGCCTGCTCGATCATCACGGCCTGCACGCCGGTGCGTATGCGGTGCAGCGGCTGATCCGCCGCGTGCGCACGTTCGGCCTGCACCTGGCGCGGCTGGACGTGCGGCAGGACTCGCGCGTGCACGACGAGGCGCTGGCCGCGCTGCTCGACGACGCGGCCTGGACGCAGCGCGCGCCGGAGGAGCGCGCGCGAGTCTTGCGCGGATACGCCAGCGGCGAGGCCCGCTTCGAGATTGGCCACGCCGAGGTGGTGACCTCGCTGTACGACGTGTTCGCCACGTTGGGCGATGCGCGCCGGCGCTACGGTCACGCGGCGGTCGGCCTGTACATCATCAGCATGGCGCACTCGGCGGCCGACGTGCTGGCGGTGCTGGCGCTGGCGCGCTACGGCGGGCTCGTCGCTCCGCCTCATCTCCCCGGCGGGGAGAAGGATGTTTGCGTGCCGCTCGACATCGCGCCGCTGTTCGAGACGGTGGACGATCTGCAGAACGCGCCGGCGACGCTGCAGGCGCTGCTCGACGATCCGGTCTATCGCCGCCATCTGGCCGCGCGCGGCGGGCGCCAGTGGGTGATGCTCGGCTATTCCGACAGCGGCAAGGACGGCGGCACGCTGGCCTCGCGCTGGAGCCTGCAGCGCGCGCAGGTGGAGCTGCTGGAGGTGGCGCACGCGGCTGGCATCCGGCTGGCGTTTTTCCACGGCCGCGGCGGCTCGGCCAGTCGCGGCGGTGCGCGCATCACGCCGGCGCTGATGTCCTCGCCGCGCGGCGCGGTGGCCGGCGTGCTGCGGTTGACCGAGCAGGGCGAGGTGATCCATCGCAAATACGGCATCCGTGCGCTGGCGCTGCGCAACCTGGAGCAGACCGTGGGCGCGGTGCTGCTGGCCAGCCTGCGCCCGCGCGACACCGAACCGCGCGAGGAGCGCTGGCGCGAACAGATGAACCGGCTTGCCGCGGACAGCCGGCGCACCTATCGCGCCTTCGTCGAGCACGAGCACTTCGTCGATTACTTCCGCGCCGCCACGCCGATCGACGTGATCG
>JAJYSM010000019.1 GCA_021793575.1 Pseudomonadota bacterium | reverse complement strand
AGGAGCACCGGCCTATCTTGTTGGCACTTCGTCCCAGGCTGCGCTGGGAGCGGTTCTCATGAACGCCCTGAAAGAACTCGGGGCGTCAGAGGCCATCGGCCCTCGGACTTCGACGGACGTAACAACCGGCATCTCTTGATGCACTACGGACAGCGACCCGATTGCGACGTGGTGGGTCTGGGGGAGATGCGGCGTTTGCGCGAAAATTTTCGCAAGCCCTTTCCCGGAGTGCGACTGGTGGGCTACGAAACGCCACCGGCGACAAAAGCGACGACCTTGCCGACGTTGCGGACTACCGAAGCGGCCGTGCAGCGCGGTCACATGGTGCTCAACGTGCTGTTGCGGCTCAAGAAGGCCGGATTCTATCCGGATGTGGTCTACGCGCATCCGGGCTGGGGCGAGACCTTGTTCCTGAAAGATGTCTTCCCGCGCGCTCGTTTGCTTCATTTTTGCGAGTTCTACTACAACACCGCGGGACAGGATTTCAATTTCGATCCCGAGTTTCCCAACACGGCAGACGACGTGCTCCGGCTGCGCACGCGAAATCTGCATCACCTCATGGCCTTGGAACAGGCTGATGTCGGCATTGCTCCCACGGTCTGGCAGCAGACCCGCTTTCCGCTGATGTATCTGTCCAAGATCGCCGTGGTCCACGATGGCGTGGACACGACGATGGTGGCGCCCGACCCAGAAGCGTTTATTCAATTTCCAAACAAAGAATTGAGGCTGACCCGCAACGATGAAGTGATTACCTTCGTCAGTCGGAACCTTGAGCCTTACCGAGGCTTTCATACGTTCATGCGGGCGTTGCCCGAGCTGATGAAGGCACGACCGAAAGCGCATGTCATTATCGTGGGTGGCAACGATGTCTCTTACGGACGCCGGCTTGCGAAGGGTAGCTACCGTGAAAAATATCTGACTGAAATCGAGGGGCGCTTCGATGCCAGCCGCGTTCACTTTGTTGGCAAACTACCGTATGCAACGTTCCTGCGTGTGTTGCAGGTCTCGACGGCGCATATCTATCTGACCTATCCCTTCGTCCTCTCCTGGTCGATGCTGGAAGCGATGGCGGCGGGGTGCGTGGTGATTGGCTCGCGGACATCGCCGGTGGAAGAAGTCATCGTCCACGAAGCGAATGGACTGCTGGTCGATTTTTTCTCGACCCAGCAACTTGTCGAGGCGATCCAACGCGTGTGTGAAGAGCCCACGAGGATGGGCGCCCTGCGTGAGCGGGCGCGTCAGACTATTATTGATCGCTATGATCTAAAAACCGTTTGTCTACCCCGCCAACAATCGTTGATTGACGCTGCCTCCTGAAGAATCTTCCCGACCGTGTCGCCTCATTCGCTCGAAACCTATCTGCAAGCGGCGCAGCGTGAAAATACCCAGCGCAGCTACGCATCGGCCGTGCGTCATTTTGAAGTGACCTGGGGTGGTTTGCTTCCGGCGACCACCCAGAGCGTGGCAAATTATCTGGTGGCCCACGCGACGTCCCTGTCCATCAACACGCTTCGACAACGGCTGGCCGCACTCTCCCACTGGCACCAGAGCCACGGCTTCTCCGATCCTACCGCTGCCGCCGTCGTGAAAAGAACCCTGAAAGGCATCCAGGCACTCCATCCAGCTCACGAGAAGCGCGCCGAACCTCTGCAGCTCACCGCCGTTGCCCAGGTGACTGACTGGCTTGAATCCGCCATCGAGGCCGCCGACACGCGCGGTGATTGCGCCGACGCGCTTCGATGCCGGCGCGATCGGGCGATGCTTCTTTTGGGATTCTGGCGAGGGTTCCGCGTCGACGAACTGGTGGGCCTTCAGACCGAGCACATCGCGGTGGTGCCTGGACAGGGGATGACCTGCTTTCTTGGGCGCACCAAAACCGATCGACAGTTTGCCGGCACCACCTACCGCGTCCCGGCACTCAGCCGGTGGTGTCCCGTGACGGCCACGCTCGACTGGATCAGCCACACGGGCCTCACGACGGGTCCATTATTTCGCGGTGTCACGCGATCTGGGGCGCTCGGCGCCGCGGCGTTGCACAGCAACAGTGTGGTGCCGATGCTCCGCAAGCTGTTTGCCCGTGCGGGACTGGCTTCGCCTGAGGCCTACAGCGGCCATTCGCTACGCCGTGGCTTCGCTGGATGGGCCAACAATAACGGTTGGGATGTCCGAGCGTTGATGGAATACGTCGGTTGGAAAGACGTGCATTCAGCCATGCGCTACATCGATGCACCGGATGCTTTCGGCCAGCAACGCATTGAGACCGCTCTAGCCGCGATGCCAATGTCCCCGCTAGTAACGTCGTCACCGGCACTTCCTCCACCTGCGACCGCGCCTCCAACGACGGTGGCCTTGATCCTGGTGCTGCACTTGACCCCTCGACGCAAGAGACACAGCGTGACCAAGGGCCGGAAAACCATCGAAACGATCTGCCTGTCGCCGCATCAAGCCGTGCCACTCAACGCAGAGCATTCACGTTACCGGTTGTCCGTGGAAGCAGCAGACGATCTGACACTCGATGAAATCGCCTCATCCTTGATCGACGACCTGTACCGTATTGCGGACAACCATGACCTCCAGCTCGACGCCTCCCTCCACGACGAAGCGGGTGCGCGCCACTGGGATTAAGCCTGCGGGCGACCACCGACGGAGACGCTAGACGCATGACCGCACCCCATGAGACCGCTTATCCCCGACTGAAGCCCGATCCCAGCGCTCGCGAACTCGAGCTGCATTACACACCTTCCACCGAAGAACGTGCGTTTGTTCAGGGGCTGAGCAGTCAGCCGAGTATCCGCCTGGCGGTCATGCTGCATCTGAAGACCCTCCCGCACAGGGGCCAGTTTGGAGCGCTGCGCGAGATTCCGGAGCGGATCGTGCGGCATGTGGCGGATGCCATGGGCTACCGGCGGGCTTTCACTCTGAAGGATCTCGACGACTACGATGCCTCGCGCCGGAAGCGCGACCATCTCGCGCAGGTTCGCAGCTATTTGAACGTGCGGCCGTTGGGCGAGCCGGGACGGCGCTGGTTGCGCACCGTAGCGGAAGAGGCGGCACAAACCAAGCATCTCTTGCCCGATATCATCAACGTGCTGGTCGAAGAGCTCTATCACCATCGCTATGAGCTGCCCGCCTTTCGGCTGCTCGACGAAACGGCCGCAACCGCCCGTGAAATGGTGCATGCCGCCCATTTCGAGCGCATCAGTGGAGCGCTGTCGGCGGAAGCACGCAAGAAGATCGACGACCTCCTGGCCGTCGCGCCCGGACAGACGCATAGCGGCTGGCAGGCCTTGAAGCGCGAACTCAAGCGCCCCGGTAACAAGGAGGTTCGCTTCTACCTGCAGCACATCGACCGGCTGCAGAAACTGGCCGAGACGATTCCGGCGCTCGATGTGCCCGTGCCCAAACTCAAGTATTTTCGCGCCATGGCGCGTGCGCTGGATGCGGGCGAACTGGCCGAACTGAAACCGGCGAAACGCTACGCGCTCGCTGCCATCTTCATTCGCTCCCAGCACGGAAAGACCCTGGACGATGCGGCCGACCTGTTCATTCGCCTGATGCAGAATCTGGAGAACACCGCCCAGAAGCAGCTCATGACTTATCAGGTCGAGCACATCAAGCGAACCGATCGCTTGGTCGCGCAACTAAAAGACGTCCTGCAGGCTTACCAGGTCGATGGCACCGACAGCCAACGCATCCATGCGATCGGGGACGTCATCGGTTCGGATCTCGCCACGACGCTCGCCGAGTGCGACGAGCACATGGCCTACGCTGGCAAGAATTTCCTGCCGTTTCTTGTCAGGCCCTACGCGACCCAGCGGGCGCTGCTTCTGAATTGCATCGAGGTCATGGATCTGCACACGGCCTCACAAGACCCGGTGATGGATCGCCTGATCAAGGCGCTGGCACAGCTGCGTCACCAGCGCCGGGAGGTTGTCGACGTGGCTCCGCTGGATCTCAGCTTGGAACGGGATTTTGGATGGATGTCGGCCAACTGGCGCCGGCACGTCTTTCCCAAGGATCGGGGTGTCGATCTTGCGGGCTGGATGCAGCGACGCTACTTCGAACTGGCTGTGCTGTACCAGATCAAGGACGAGCTCAAATCGGGCGACTTGTTCGTCCCCGGCGGTGAGCGGTACGACGATTACCGAGAAGAACTTGTCGACGACGCAACCTTCCAAGAAGAGCTCGCGAGCTATGGTGAGGTTTCGGGCATCGCCACGGATCCGGCAGCATTCGTCACCGCGCTGCGCGAACAGATGCAGACAAAATGCACGGAGGTCAATGCTCGCTTCCCCGACAACGAGCACGCTGACATCGTCGATGGACGACTGATACTCAAGAAGCTGCCGCGTACCGAGCTGTCCAAGGCGGTCGCGCTGGTGGACAAGCTCATCACCGAACGGCTACCGGAAACCAGCATTGTCGATGTCCTGGTCGATGCGACGAGTTGGGCGGATCTGGCCAGGCATTTCAAACCCATCGCGGGAACCGAGCCACGCATCCGTGATCTGCACCATCGGGTGGTGACCACGCTGTTCTGCTACGGCTGCAACTTGGGACCTGTGCAGACCGCTCGCTCGGTGCGCGGCTTCAGTCGCCGGCAGATGGCTTGGCTGAACCTCAAATACGTGACGGACGACACGCTCGAACGCGCCACCGTCGACACCATCAACCTCTACAACAAGTTCGAGCTGCCCGGTTATTGGGGCACGGGCCGATCGGCCTCGGCCGACGGCACCAAATGGAGCGTGTACGAGCAGAACATCCTGTCCGAATACCACATCCGCTACGGTGGCTACGGCGGCATCGGCTACTACCACGTGTCCGACAAATACATCGCATTGTTCAGTCGCTTCATTCCCTGCGGTGCCTATGAGGCGATCTACATCCTCGACGGATTGATCGAGAACCGCTCGGATATCCGGCCCGATACCGTGCATGGCGACACGCAGGCGCAGAATTTTCCGGTCTTCGGGCTTGCCCATCTGCTCGGCATCGAACTCATGCCGCGTATCCGCAATATCAAGGATCTCACGCTGTCCAAACCCGACCCGCAAGCGACGTATCCGCATATCCAGGCACTTTTTGGCAGCAACGAAGGCAGCATCGACTGGAACCTCATCGAGACGCACCTGCATGACATGCTTCGTGTCGTCGTATCGATCAAGACCGGCAAAATCTCCGCGTCGACCATCCTGCGTCGCTTGGGCAACTACAGCCGCAAGAACAAGCTGTACATTGCATTCAAGGAATTGGGTCGGGTCATCCGCACCATGTTCCTGCTGCGCTATATCGACGATGCGGACATCCGCAAGACGATCCAGGCAGCCACCAACAAGAGCGAGGAGTTCAACAACTTCACCAAATGGGCCTTCTTCGGCGGTCAGGGAATCATTGCCGAGAACATGCTGCACGAGCAGCAGAAGATCGTCGGTTACAACCACCTGGTCGCCAATCTCGTGATCCTCCACAACGTGGAGCAGATGTCTCGTGTGCTGGCCGAACTGCGGGACGAGGGCATCGAGATCAGTCCCGAGGTGCTTGCTGGGCTGTCACCGTATCGAACGGCACACATCAACCGTTTCGGCGACTACACCGTCGACACCAGCAGAGAGGTGACTCCGATCGACTTTGCACGCCGAATCCTCAGAGCGGCGGAAGATGCTGCGTCGGCTGCCCGAGAGAAGGAGGCTACGGAGTAGTCGTGGATGTAACAATGTAAATAATTCCGTAGCTTACGAGACGAATTGCCGGTTTTTGTACGAATCCCTGCCGACCCTCAAGTGGTGCAGGCGCTGATCGGCTCGGGCATCTCGGTGGCGCTGCGCAGCGCAGTGATGCTGGTGGGCGCGGCCGCGGCGATGGTGTGGACCGCGCCGTCGCTGGCCGGGCTCACCGCGCTGGTGATTCCCGCGGTGATGCTGCCGATCCTGCTGTTCGGCCGGCGCGTGCAGAAACTCTCGCGCGCCAGCCAGGATCGTCTGGCCGACGCGGCGGCGATGGCTAACGAGACGCTCAACGCCTCCACCGCAGTGAAGGCCTATGCTCGCGAGGACATCGAGAGCACCCGCTACGCCAGCGCCGTCACCCTGGCGCTGGCCACCGCGCGGCGGCGCATCGGCACGCGCGCGTTGCTGACGCTGGCGGTGATCGTGCTGGTGTTCGGCGCGATCACCCTGGTGCTGTGGGCGGGCGCGCGCCACGTGCTGGCCGGCACCATGGATGCCGGTGTGCTCGGCCAGTTCGTGCTGTACGCGATCTTCGCCGCGGGCTCGGTGGCGGGACTTTCGGAAGTGTGGGGCGAGGTGCTGCGCGCGGCCGGTGCGATGGAGCGCATCGGCGAGCTGCTGGCCGAGCAGCCCGGCATCGTCAGCCCGGCGCAGCCCGCCACGCTGGCGCGGCCGATGCGCGGCGCGCTGCGCTTCGACAACGTGACCTTCCACTACCCCACGCGGCCCGACACGGCCGCGCTGGCGGACTTCACGCTGGAGATCCGGCCGGGCGAAACGGTGGCCCTGGTCGGCCCGTCCGGCGCCGGCAAGAGCACCGTGTTCGCGCTGCTGCTGCGCTTCTACGACCCGCAAAACGGCCACATGAGCATCGACGGCGTCGACCTGCGCGCGCTCGCCCTGCCCGACCTGCGCGGCGCGATTGCGCTGGTGCCGCAAGAGACCACCATCTTCGCCGGCAGCGCCGCCGACAACATCCGCTTCGGCCGGCAGGACGCCAGCGACGAGGAAGTGCGCGAGGCCGCGAAGGCGGCCGAGGCGCACGAGTTCATCAGCGCGCTGAACGACGGCTACGCCGCCGAGCTGGGCGAGCGCGGCGTGCGCCTCTCCGGCGGCCAGCGCCAGCGCATCGCGATCGCCCGCGCGATCCTGCGCGATGCGCCGCTGCTGCTGCTGGACGAAGCCACCTCGGCGCTGGACGCGCAGTCCGAGGCGGCCATCCAGCAGGCGCTGGAGCGGCTGGAAAAGGGCCGCACCACCCTGGTGATCGCCCACCGCCTCGCCACCGTGCAGCGCGCCGACCGCATCGTGGTGATGGACGGCGGCCGCATCGTGGCGCAAGGCACCCACGACAGCTTGCTGGCCGAGGGCGGGCTCTATGCCGAGCTGGCGCGATTGCAGTTTGTGGCGTGAGGGGGCAAAGCTGGCGATCGGCTTGCCGCTGCTCGGGAGTACTTGGTTGGCTTGTTGGTTAGTTCAAAAGTGACCCCGATATCGGCAGGTTCGTTTATCGGTTGCGTGACGAGCCACCCGACATCACCGCAGCGGAAAACAAAAAACCCCGCTCAAGTGCGGGGTTTCGTTTTTGCACAGCGTCTGCCAGGCGGATCAGGCGACGGCTTCGACGCCGCTGGCCTGGGCGCCCTTCGGTCCCTGGGTCACCTCGTACTTCACCCGCTGGCCTTCCTGCAGGCTGCGGAAGCCCTTGCTGGAGATCGCGGAAAAATGCACGAACACGTCCGCGCTGCCGTCCTCGGGCGCGATGAAACCGAAACCCTTGGCGTCGTTGAACCACTTGACCGTACCGAAACTCATCGCGTGAACCCCTGATCGTGGAATAGGTGCGCCAGGCTCCGCGCTGAACCATCCATCTCCCCTTGGTTCGCCGCCCTGGCCCGGGGAAAATACCAACATGTCCGGGGCCAGCGCAATACGCACAGGTACGCGCCTCAGGCCTGCAGCAGCGCTGCGATAAGGGGCGGCACCGCGGCGGTGGCGGCGGCCAAGTGGGCGAAGATCTCCTCGATGCTGATCTCCGCCTCGTCGCCGCAGCCGGCGGCGTAGTTGGCCACCAGCGCCAGGCAGGCGTAGTCGAGCTGCAGCTCGCGCGCCAGCGCGGCCTCGGGCATGCCGGTCATGCCGACCAGGTCGCAACCGTCGCGCTTCAGGCGGGCGATCTCGGCGCGGGTTTCCAGCCGCGGCCCCTGGGTGGCGCCGTAGCAGCCGCCGTCGATCATCGCGATGCCGGCGGCGCGCGCCGCGGCCAGCAGCGACTGGCGCAGGGATTCGGTATACGGCGCGCTGAAGTCGATGTGCTTCACCTCGGCGCCGTCAGCATCGCAGTAGCTGGTGAGGCGGCCGTGGGTGTAGTCGATCAGCTGGTCGGGCACCACGATCACCCGCGGCCCCATGTCGGCGCGGATCCCGCCGACGGCGTTGACACCGAGCACGCGGCGCGCGCCAAGGTGATGCAGCGCCCACAGGTTGGCGCGGTAGTTGACCCGGTGCGGCGGCAGCGTGTGGCTCTCGCCGTGGCGAGCCAGAAAGGCCACCCGCTTGCCGGCGAAGTCGCCGATCACCACCTCGCCCGACGCGGCGCCGTAAGGCGTTTCCACGTGCTGTCGTGCGGCGTTTTCCAGACCCGGAAAGTTGTACAGGCCGCTGCCGCCGATGACGGCCAGATCGATCGTGCTCATGCGTGTCCATTTTGAAATCGGGTTACCAGGCCAGGCAACGTGAAGTTCCCGGCTATCTCGTCGTGCGGGATTAACACGTAGCTCCAAGGTTTGCCCCCGTTCGCCAGGGCATACGCGGACGCATTCGCACACCATTTCTCTGCGGCTTCTTTTTTTGCCAGAACAACGGAGTCTTCCATCTCCTTGCTCTTTTTGGGCTCCAGCATATAGATCGCCTCCTTCGTCTCGGCGACGAAGTCCGGCTGGTATTCGAGATGATCCGCGCCTTGGCGATAGAAGATCTGAAACTGGCCTTTCGCGGGCTTGAACCACTTCACCGCGTCGCGATCAAGGATGACCGCAAGTTTGCGCTCCGCTTCTGAATCGAATTTTTGTACCGAGTACAGGCACCGCTCGAACCCAGTAAACAGATACTTCGCCATGTTGCTCTTGTCCGCAGGCGAGTCCCGATAGTCAGCGGGAGCTTCCTTAACGGCATGCGTATAGGCGCTCGGCTTCAACTCGGTGTAGCCCTTGCTGATCTGCACGTCGTAGCCGCCACCGTCGTCTTCCCAATAGTGCTTCTGCATCTGCGCATGAACGAACTGCGCGATTTGCTTCTGATGAGTCCGCAGCACGCGCCGGGCCTGCTCCTCGGTCAGGTAACTGCGCAGGTGCAGTACCACTTGGCCCGCCAGCTCATAGAGGAGATCGGCATGTCCTTCGTAGGACACGTCGTCAAAGTCGACCAGGCCCGAAACCACGTAATCCTCAAGGCGCGCTTCATCGACCCCGCCGCTTCCAAGCACCAGCGCTTCGACCCCGCCGGTGCGCAGGTATTGCATCCACAGCTCGTCCGAGAGCGCCTGATAGCGCATTCCATCCAGCTGCAAGGTGAAAGGCTTGAAGCCGGAGCGCACCTCGCCCTTCGGCACCACCAGGATGCGTGGGATATCGATCGTCTGTTGCGTCACCAACTCGACTGTCTTCGCCACGATGGCGGCAACGTCGGGCTTCTTGGCCAGACCTTCCAGTGTCATCTGACCGGGCGGCTGCTGTTCCTGCACCGCCTTCACAATGGCGGCCTGCACTTCCGGTCGCTTCAGGTGCTCCAGCGTGGGAACAGCCGCGGGTTGATTCTCGAAAGATCGGATCACGTTCCATGCGATCTGCGCGATCCTCTGCTCTTCCGGTTTCTGGAATGCCGATCGCGGCTGCACGCCCATGCTTGAAACCGTGTCCGTGGTCTGCTGCGCTGGCGACAAACCGAGCTGCCCGGCCAGTTGCGATTGCGAGACGACGGTTTCTTTTTTTGACTCCAACTCGGTGCCGTCCAGCACGATCGACGCCATGCGGATCGGATTGCCCGGCTTCCTGGCCTCCTGGATGATCTCGTCGAACTTGTCGTGCGCGATGATGTTGAGGCGGTCCACCGCGTCTACACCTGTCCGCTTGCCATAGGGCAGCCGCAGCCCGCGTCCGATCGATTGCTCGATCAGGATGCGCGCGTTGGCCGCGCGCAGTGGCACGATCGTGTACAGGTTGGTGACGTCCCAGCCTTCCTTGAGCATGTTGACGTGGATGACGATCTCGGTCGGCTCGTCGGTGCGTTCCACCTTGAGCAGGCGTTCGATCATCTCCTCCTCTTCCGCACCGCTCTTGCTGGAATCGACCTGGATCACCTTGTCGCGATAGCGGCCCTCAAAAAACTGGTCGGATTGGAGCAGCCCCAGCAACTGGCCGGCATGCGTCGTATCGCGCGCAATTACCAGCACGAAAGGCTTGACGATCGCGTTGTCGGTCTCCCGCGCATAGGTCTCCAGCTCGACCTTTACGCTCTCGTGCAGGCGCACGCCATCTTCCAGCTTCAGGCGCTCCAAGGCTTCGACCGACATGCCTGATGGGTTGAAATCCTTGCGGGTGACGACCGCCGGCTCCTTGACGAACCCGTCGGCCATCGCCATGCCCAGCGGATAGTCATAGATGACATTGCGGAAAGGGATCGCGCCCTTGCTGGTCTCCACGAACGGCGTGGCCGTCAGCTCCAGACCAAGCACGGGCTTGAGCTCGTTGATCGCGCGCAGTCCCGAACTGGCGCGGTAACGGTGCGACTCGTCCATCAGCAGCACCAGATCGGGCAGGCCCGCCAGATAGGCGAAATAGCTTTCGCCGATGTATTCCGACAAGCGCTTGATGCGCGGGCTGCGACCGCCGCGCACTTCGGAATTGATCTTCGAGATATTGAAGATGTTGATCTTGCATCGCAGCAGCACGTCGAACAGTGAACCTGCCATCGATTCGTAGTTGTCGCCGGTAATGATCGCGGGTGCGTCCGTGGCAAACTCGGAGATGCCCTTGAACACGTACTTCGGCGTGTTCGGCGTGAAATCCGCAATCAGTTTGTTGTAGATGGTCAGGTTGGGCGCGAGCACGAAGAAGTTGTTGATGCCGTGCGCCAGGTGCAGGTAGGCGATGAACGCACCCATCAAGCGCGTCTTGCCGACGCCGGTCGCCAAGGCGAAACACAGCGACGGAAACTCGCGCTCGAAGTCGGTGACTGACGGAAATTCGCTGCGAATGATCTCCAGTGCGGCGGCAACATCTGCTGCCTTTGTTGGCGGCACGACCTCGGTGATGCGGTCCAGCAATTCCAGCGAGCGCCGCTGCGGTGGACGCAGGCTCAGACGGCCGGCAATGGCATTGACGTGCCGGTTCATGATCGGCCCTCACCTTTCAGATAGCGCGCCAAGGTCAGGTCGAAATCGGAGCGGTAGTCCAGGTCTTGTTGCACGCGGAATTTGTCGTATTCGGCATGCGCCTTGGTGCGCGCCATGTCCTGTGAAATTTTTCCGGCGTTTTCCAGTACCTGCTGATCGGTGAAACTCAGGAAGCGTTCCACCCAACCCAGCCAGTCTTGCATCGTCATCACCTGTCGATCCAAGGCGCGCATTTCGGCAAAGTCGATAAACATGGAAACCAGCCGGTTCAATTTGTCCAACTCGGACTGGTTCAGGTAGTTCTTCGCGATGGTGACATCGCCCTTGAGTACCTTGCCGCGCGGGGCATTTTTCCAGGTGGTCAGCCCCATGAACGGCTTCGTGGCGTCGGCACGGCCATGGACGATTTCGGCAGCGGTTTGCCCCGTGCTGGCGAAATGCAGCTTGTTCTGCACCATCTGGAAGAACAACTGCGTTTCTTCACTGCGGCTGCGGTAATCGCTGCTGCACTGCTCGAAAACATCGGCGATCTTTTGGTAGGCCCGGCGCTCGCTGGCGCGAATCTCGCGGATGCGTTCGAGCAGGTCATCGAAATAATCCTGCCCGAAAGCGCGCCCGTTTTTGAGCATCTCGTCGTTGAGAACGAAACCTTTGACCATGTACTCGCGCAAGGTCTGCGTCGCCCAGATGCGGAAATGGGTCGCCTTGAGGGAATTCACCCGGTAACCCACCGCAATCACGGCATCCAGGTTGTAGAAGCGGGTCGCGTAGGTCTTGCCGTCGGCGGCAGTGGTTTCCAAAACGGAAACCACTGCCTCCTCGCGCAGCTCGCTGGTGGCGAAGATGTTCTTCAGGTGCTTGCTGACGGCGGGGGTTTTCACCCCGAACAGCTCCGCCATGGTCTTCTGCGTCAGCCAGAAGTTGTCGTTCGCAAACCAGACATCCACCGTGACCTTGCCGTCGCCGGTGGTGTAGAGAATGATCGGGCTGGTCGGGCGAGAGGTCAGTTCGCTCACGCGTCATCCTCGGTGAACAGCCCGGCTTGCACGTTCGCCTGCACATGCGGCTCGGGCGCTGTCGGCAGGTTCTCCACCTGCAACGAATAGTCGTCGTGGCCCCACTCGCAGCGCGACAGCACCTGCTTCGGAATCTTGCGGACGGTCAGATTGGAAAAGTCACCCTTGCCGCGAAACGCCGGGCACAGCACCAGCAGCGATCGCTCCGGCCCGACTTCATCGGCCAGTTGCTGCAACTGCTCGTGGCTCAGCGTCGCGGTGGTGACGTAGAGGAAGTCGCGCTCGGTGGAATAGCCCTGTTGCCAGTACACCGTATCGCTGGGC
Source organism: Pseudomonadota bacterium (assembly GCA_021793575.1). Classification (GTDB taxonomy): domain Bacteria; phylum Pseudomonadota; class Gammaproteobacteria; order Xanthomonadales; family Rhodanobacteraceae; genus Rhodanobacter. The sequence goes on along the minus strand of JAJYSM010000019.1, from coordinate 39,856 downwards.
GCATAGGTGAAGCCTTCCAGCTTGCACAGCGCCTCGGCCAGCATCGCCGCGTTGGTGTCGAAGACATAGATCATGCTTCGGTTCCTTGCAGGACGCGCTCTTCAAAGCCGGCGTAACTTTTCGGCTTGATGCCAAGCAGGTCGGCGGCTTGCTCAAGGCTGATCTGGTTGCGGTAATGTCGACTGACGACTTCACTAGCGAAGCGGCCGCTGATGTAGGCACCCTGGTTGAGATACCAGTTGCCGCCGCTAACGTCCTTTTTCTGCGCCAACCAAAGTTTGGCCTTGTGTTCGTAAAAGGTCTTACCAACTCGCCCGCGATCCAGCAAGCGTCGCAAGACGGCTTCTCGGCTGACGCCGTAGCGCTCGGCCAGAGCGGAAAACTGATCTTCAGTGGCGCGTTCCGCGTTTGTCGGGAGCCGGCTGATCTGATCGACGAAATCGTGCACTGGAATAAGCACTTCGGCGGCGATGGCATTGCAGAATTGCTCGATCCCCCGCTGCGGAACCGGCAATCGGTCGATGTAAGCGGTGTCGAATTTACTCAGTCCATTGATGCTGTAGAGGAGATGGGCAAGTTCGTGCAAAAGACTGAAAGTCTGGCGCGTCTTGGTCGTGCTGTTGTTGAGGTAGACAACTGGCAAGACATCGTCGACCAAACAGAAGCCGGAAATGTCCTTCTGTTTGAATGCAGCCTTGAAGACAAACACACCACAAGCTTCGACGTCCTTGCGCCACGCCTTCAGTGCCTGTTCGTCGGTTTTCCAAGCAATCTGCTTGTCGAGCGTGATACCGAGATATTCGCGTATAGCCTGCGCCTGCGCGGCTACGTCTTTCGACTGCGAAAGCGAAATCGCCTTCCAGATTTGCCGGCTGGCCGGGTTCTGGCCATCGAACAATTCGCGCAGAGCAAACTGATAGGCATGCGCGCGCCGTATGTGCAGGTAGGTGTCGCGCTGCAAAGTCCGCATATCCGCATCCGGCAAGGTGCGGAATTCCTTTTGTGGCAGCGCTTCCTCCGGCGGCTCGGGGAGAAAGAAAACTGCCAGCGGACGCTTGTAAATCTGGTAAGCCAGCTTTTCGAGTTGCGGATATGTTGGCGACGCGGTTCCATCCTCCCAAGCGTCGATCTCCTCCGGCGAGCGCTTGAGAAGCTGCGCGACCTCGGCCACGTTGAGCCCGACCGTTCGTCTGGCCCAACGCAAGATATCGGGTTGAACGCTGGTTATCGGTTCGTATCTCATTACCTGATAGTTTCTCTATTCGAAGGTGTCATTTCCGCCCCGCGTCAGGCAAGCCGCCATCGCGACAGGAACAGCCGCGAAATGCTGACGGATTGTTGCAGCCGGCCCTCGATATTAACAATCATCTCGTCGCGCTGGCCGTCGATCTGATCCTGTGCATCAAACAACGACCGTCGCTTCTGATTACGCTGCGCCTCCAACGACCTGACCTGTTTCTGCGCTGCCAGTTTGCCCTCCAGTGTCAAAGCGACGGTAGCAGCCCGCCGCGCTTCCCTGATCTGGCGATCCAGCTCCTTGATCTCGCGCTCCAACCCGACTTTCAGATCGTCGGCCCAACCATCGAGCTTGTCGGCTTCCGCTTCGAAGAAGCGCGCGTTGCGCTCGGAAATTTCGCGCTGGATGGCAGATTGCTGCATGGTCGCAATCTGACCCAGCTCCGTCTCATCCACTGATACGCCCTGCGGGATCACCCGGCCGGGCAACGTCAGCAGCCGCTGGGCTGCATCGGGGTCGAGTGTCTGGCCATCGTCGGTGGTCGCTGCGACGACCAGGTGATCCTCCGCCTGATCCAACGACTCGACGCTGAACAGCCAGACCGCAAGCTGGCCCGACTTTCCGATGAACGGCTGCAGCGCACTGATCTTGCCAGCGTGCTGGCTGTAGTCGAAATGGATTTCCGCAGACGGAAGTTCACGTGCCTTCGCCCGTGCCACCAGGGCCTCGGCCAGCGGATGGTTCAGCCGATACAGGTGGGCTTCGCCGTTACGACGCGGCAACTCATACAGGCCACTGGGAATGTCTGCCATCTTTTCCGCGAATGGCAAGCTGATGAGGCGAAAGGCACCGTCGCCCAAGAACTCGGCATGCCCCGCCAGTTCATGTCGCGTCAGCTGCATCAGCAGGCGCTCATAGCGACCTAGTTGCTCCTCGGAGTCCTGCTTTCGTACCTTCAGTTTTTCGCGCACTTCGTCGTCGAAGTGTTCGAGCAGCTTCTGTCGGGTACGGGTCATGGATTCGTCAATCTCCAGACTCAGTTCGAGTTGGAGCTGGTCGAACGCGGACTTGATCTCCTCCTGCTTGCGGCAGCCCTGGTAGATCGCGGCGATGCGCTTCTCGAAGTCGACACCCGACTCGATGGCACCCAGCACTTCGTCGCTGGCACCAAAGACGCCTTCGAACAGGTGGAATTTTTCGGACAGCAGTTCGAACACGCGCTGGTCGGCGGCGTTCTTGCGGTTGAGAAAGTTCACCACGACCACGTCGTGCTTCTGCCCGTAACGATGACAGCGACCGATGCGCTGCTCGATCCGTTGCGGATTCCAGGGAAGGTCGTAGTTCACCACCAGGGAGCAGAACTGCAGGTTGATGCCTTCGGCACCCGCCTCGGTGGCGATCATGATGCGGCCTTGGTCGCGGAAGTAATCGACCAGGGCCGAGCGCATGTCAGCGGTTCGCGAACCGGTGACGCGGTCGCTACCCTGGTGGCGCTGCAGCCATTCCGCGTAGATCGCCTTGGAGCGCTCGTCGGTGTTGCTACCGTTGAACAGCACGATGCCGTCACTGAACGGACTGTCGGCGAGCACGCGCAACAGGTAGTCCTGCGTGCGGCGCGATTCGGTAAAGATGATCGCCTTCTCATCCGCGCCCAGCTCGCGCGCCTTCGCGAAGGCTACGGTCAGCGCTTTCAGCAACGCGGTTCCCTTGGCGTTGGAATGAATCGACGTGGCGAGTTGGGCGAAGGCTTCCAGTTCGACGATTTCGTCGGCCATGGCCTTGCGGTCATGCTCGCTCAGTGGCTGGCCGGCCGCGTCGTCGGGCCACTCCTCGGCGGTTTCGTTGAGCGCTTCGTAGTCCTTGTCGAGGTCTTCCGCCAGCGACTCCTTTGGCGATTGCGCAGCGAGCTCTGCCTTGAGGCGATTGGAGATCGATTGCAGCGCGCCAGCAATGGCGAAGGTGGACGACGCCAGCAGCTTGCGCAGCACCAACGTCATCAGCGAGCGCTGACTTGCAGGGAGTGCGATCAGGTTGTCGCGCTGGAGGTATTCCGAGACCAGCGTGTAGAGACGATCCTCGCTCTCTTCCGGCGTGAACTCCTCAACCAGCGGCAGGCGTCGTGTGTACGGTATGTAAGCGACGACCTGGCGGCGCAAGGTGCGATGGCAAATCGGCTTGAGACGCGCTTTCAGCACGTCGAAAGCTTGCCCCTGGCTGACATTGGCAAACTGCTCGCGAAAGCTCTTGACGTCACCGAAGGTGTGTTCGTCGATGAAGCTGACCAGTCCGTAGAGCTCCAGCAAAGAGTTCTGCAACGGCGTCGCCGTCAACAGCAGCTTGTCACGATTGGCCAGCGCCAGCTTGAGCGTGTTCGCTATGACGTTGGTCGGCTTGTAGACATTGCGCAGGCGGTGCGCTTCATCGATAACGACCAGGTCCCAAGGCACGGCCTGAACATCGGAGGCCTTGCTGCGGGCGAACTGGTAGGAGCACAAGACAATTTCCGGCCCCTCGAAAGGACGAAGATTTCCCTGCTTGATGGCCGCGTTGTACGACTTTGCTTCGAGGATGCGACACGGCAAGAAGAACTTCTCGGCCATCTCCTGAAACCACTGCTTGCGCAGGTTGGCCGGTGTGATGATCAGGATGCGGCGCTTTTTTTCCGCCCACTTTTGCGAAAGCACCAGTCCCGCTTCGATCGTCTTGCCCAGGCCGACCTCGTCGGCCAGCAGGGCACCCTTCGACAACGGCGAATTGAACGCGAACAACGCCGCATCGACTTGATGCGGATTCAGATCGACCTGCGCGCTGGCAACCGCACCGGCCAACTTCTCTGTGCTGCCGGGTGGGAAGCGGCGGGTGAGCTCGTGCGCGAAATATTTGGCCTGGTAGTCGGTCAACTCCATTGATTTCACGGTTTCGCCTTCGATCCGTCCGGGGTGGGTCCAGATGTTTGCGTTATTCCTGCGATTCCCAGATCGTCGATCCGAATAGCCTTGGCGTACCGTCTGGGGAAGATCCAAAGGTGGCTCACGTGAAAGATGCGAAAGCATCGGCTCTGCTGCCTACCCGCGAAGGTTACCCCGAAGAACAATTTATCCAATACGCACGTTTATTGAGTTTGCTATCAGAGTGGCGGCAACAGCGCCAGGAAAGCCTGCAGGTGCCGGTCGAGCAGCTCGCGGGTGCGCTCGTCGGTAAGCCTGCCGTCGATGATCTTGGTATGCGCCTGGAACACCAGCACCTCGCCCGGCGGCTCGACGATGGCGCCGGCGCGGCGCAGCACCAGCCGCAGCTGATCCTGCGCGCGCACGGTGCCGGTGGCTCCCGGGCTGGCGCCCACGATGCATACGCGCTTGCCGGCCAGCGCCACCGCGCTGCGCGCGCTGCCCTTGCGCGAGGCCCAGTCGATGGCATTTTTCAGCACGCCGGGAATGCCGCCGTTGTATTCGGGCGTGGCCAACAGCAGCGCGTCCGCGGCATCGATGGCCTGCTTCAGCGCGGTCACCGGAGCCGGATCGCCCTGATCCTCCACGTCCTGGTCGAACAGCGGCAGGTCGTGCAGGTCGTGGATGGTCAGCGTGACGTCCGCCGGAAGCAGCTCCTGCGCCGCGTGCAGCAGCGCGGTGTTGAACGAGGCCCGGCGCAGGCTGCCGGAAATGCCGAGTAGTTTCATGGCGGAGGTCTCCCTTGGCGGTCGGAGGATGCGTGGGCTGCTCAACCCTCGCGCAGCGCGTAGATGCCCGGCAGGTTGCGGCCCTGCTCGTGGTAGTCCATGCCGAAGCCGAACACGTAGCGATCGGGTAGCTCGACACCGTTGAAGTCCGAGGCGATGCCTGCGGCCAGCCGGTCGTGCCGCTTGGTGCACAGACTGGCGATCAGCACCTGGCGCGCGCCGCGCCGGTAGCAGTCCTCGCGCACGGCCTTCAGCGTGTGGCCCTCGTCGAGGATGTCGTCGACCAGCAGCACCACGCGATCGGTCAGCGCCACCTGCGGCTCGCGCAGCCAGTGCAGCTCGCTGCCGGTAGTGGCGCCGCGATAGCGGGTGGCGTGCACGTAGTCGAATTCCAGATCAGTGCGGATCGCCAGCGCCAGCTGGCCGGCGAAGATCAGCGCCCCGTTCATCACGGTGAGGAACACCGCGCGCTCGCCGTCCAGCGCGGCGTCGATGCGCTGCCCCATCGCAGCGATCACGGCGTCGAGTTCGGCGCGACCGTGCAGCAGGTCGGCACGCGCCAGCGCGTCGGCCAGCGGCGGTGTCGGAGTCGTCATGCGGATTCCTGGTCGGCGTGCAGCGCGGTGACGCGCGCGACGAAGCGCTCGCGCTGCGGGTTGTCGATGAGCCCGGCCCAGCTGGCCCCCAGTGCGCCGCGCATGGCCGCGAGCGCCGACGGCAGGCCGGGTGCGCTGTCGGTCACCGCGGCGAGCGCTGCGTCCACCACGTCGGGAAAGCACGCCAGCACCAGGTCGCAGCCGGCATCGCGGTGGGCGCGCACGCGCTCGCCCACGCTGCCGGCCGCGCCAGCGGCGGCCATGCTGATGTCGTCGCTGATCACCGCGCCGGCAAAGCCCAGCTCGCCGCGCAGGATCTGCTCGATCCAGATTTTCGAATAGCCGGCCGGCTGCGCGTCGACCGCCGGATAGCTGACGTGTGCCATCATCACCGCCTCCACGTTGGCCTCGATGCATTCGGCAAACGGCAGCAGGTCGTCGCGACGGATGAGGTCCAGCGGGCGCGGGTCGATCGCCGCCGCCTTGTGCGTGTCGGTAGCCACCGAGCCGTGCCCCGGAAAGTGCTTCAGCACCGCCGCCATGCCGCCCAGGTGCATGCCGCGCACATAGGCCTGCGCCAGCGTGGCGGTGACCGCCGGATCGGCATGGAACGCGCGCCGGCCGATCGCGGCGTTGCCGCGGGCCAGATCCACCACCGGCGCAAAGCTGAAATCCACGCCGCTGGCGCGCAGCTCGCTGGCCATCACCCAGGCATGCTCCTCGGCCAGCCGCACAGCCTCGTCGGGGTTACGGTCGTGCAGCGCACCGATCGCCGCCAGCGGCGGCAGCCGGGTGAAGCCGTCGCGGAAGCGCTGCACCGGGCCGCCTTCCTGGTCCACCGCGATCAGCATGCCATCGCCGCCGGCCGCGCGGATCGCCTCGCACAGCCCGATCAGCTGCGCGCGCGACGCATAGTTGCGCGAAAACAGCAGCACGCCGGCCACACCGGGCGCGCGCAGCCAGCGCTGCTCGTGCTCGGCCAGCTGCAGCGCGGCCACGCCGATCATCAGCATGCGGCGTCCTCCGCGGCGCGTTCGGCCGGCGACCACTGCCGGTACGGATGCGTGATCAGGTTGACGTTGTAGTAGCGCGCCAGCGTGCTCACCTCGCGGCCCAGCCACGGCGGCCGCGGAAACGGCGCGTCGACGGCGGCCAGCTCGATCTCCGCCACGGTGAGGCCGGCGCTGTCGCCGAGAAACTCGTCGATCTCGAACAGCGCGCCATCGACGCGGACATGATGGCGGATCTTTTCCAGCACGCCGTCGCACAGGGTGACCAGCAGCGCCTGCGCATCGGCCGGCGGGATGGGATACTCGAACTCCGCCCGCTCGATGCCCGCGACGGCGGCCTTGATGTTCAGCCACCCCTGCTCGCCCGCGATGCGCGCGCGCACCGACGCACGCGCAGCGCCGTCGCGCAGCGCCTGCGCGCCGACCAGATAGCCCTGCGCCATGCGCTCGCTGCGCTCGATGTGCTCGCGCCAGCCGTCGCTGCGCAGCAGGAATTTCCGTTCGATTTCGACTCTCACCCTCTACCTCTCGAACAGCGCGATGGACTCGACGTGGGCGGTATGCGGAAACATGTCCATCACGCCGGCGGACTGCAGGGTGAAGCCGTGCTGGTTCACCAGTATGCCGGCGTCGCGCGCCAGCGAAGCGGGATGGCAAGACACGTAGACGATGCGCCGGGTGGCCTGGTGCGGCAGGTATTCCAGCAGTTGGTCGGCGCCGGCGCGCGGCGGGTCCAGCAGCAGCTTGTCCCACGGCTGACGCGCCCAGTCGGCCGTGCGCTGGTCCTCGAACAGGTTGGCGACTTGAAAGGTCGCGTTGTGGATGCCGTTGCGCGCGGCGTTCTGCGCCGCGCGCTCTACCAGCGCGTGTTCGCCTTCCACACCGACCACCTCGGCGACGCGACGGGCGATCGGCAGGGTGAAGTTGCCCAGCCCGCAGAACAGGTCGAGCACGCGGTCGCCCGGCTGCGGATCGAGCAGCTCCAGCGCGCACGCCAGCATGCGCTGGTTCATGCCGGCGTTGACCTGCACGAAATCCAGCGGCTGGAACTCCAGCTCGACGTCGGCGAAGCGCGCGTCGTCACTGGCAAGGCGGAACGCCAGCCGCGGCTGCTCCGGCCACAGCGGATGCACGCTGCTGTTGCCGCCGGGCTGCAGATAGATGGCCAGCGCATGCTGCTGGCCGAACGCCGTCAGCGCGGCCAGGTCGCGCGCGCTCAGCGGCTGCATGTGGCGGAACACCAGCGCCATGGTGTCATCGCCGGCGGCGAATTCGATCTGCGGGATGTCGCTGGCCGCATCCATGCCGTTGAGAAGCTCGGCGAGCAGGCCGACCTTGGGGCCGAGTGCCGGATGCATCACTTCGCACTGCTGGATGTCGGCGACGAAGCGCGGGTTCTCCTCTTCGCGAAAGCCCACCAGCACGCGACCTTTCTTCGCCACGTTGCGCACCGACAGGCGCCCCTTGCGCCGATAGCCCCAGGCCGCGTCGGTGAGCGGCGGCAGCCAGCGCTGCGGCGTCACCTTGCCGATGCGCTCGAAGTTTTCCGCCAGTACGCGCTGCTTGCTGTCGATCTGGGCGGCGGCATCCAGATGCTGCAGCGCGCAGCCGCTGCACTGGCCGAAGTGCCGGCAGCGCGGTTCCACCCGATGCGGCGAGCGGGTGATCAGCTCGACCACCTCGGCCTCGTCGAAACGGCGATGGCGCTTGCGCAGCTTCAGCAGCACCTGCTCGCCCGGCAGCGCGCCGCTGACGAACACCGTCTTGCCGTCGACCCGCGCCACCCCGCGGCCGTCGTGGCCAGCGTCGGTGATGACCGCCTCGAACGGCGTGGACGGCACGGAGTTGGATCGGGACATGGCGTGTGAACGGATGAGGCCGCAGCGGCGGATCGGCGATTATCACAGATCGACCCGGCGTCGCCCATCATCAACCGGCACGCGATCCCATGGAGCGACTGTGGGAGCGACTTCAGTGGCGATGCTTCAGCTTTGATGTAACCGAAGAGCAAAAGCATCGCCACTGAAGTCGCTCCCACAGGATGAAGCAGCCTATTTTTTCTGCCAGGCGCCCGCGGCGTTCTGGTAGTACCAACCGGCATGCGCCTTGTCGATCCAGCCCTTGGCGAAGGTGGCGCGGATCTGCGACTCCCACTCCGGGTGGTTGTTGGCGTTAGCCACTTCGCGGTACAGCGCAGCGCGGTCGCGGTTCTCGTCGGCGACCGCGGCATTGGCCTGCGCGCGCTGGCTCAGCGGCACCTTGCCGGCGTCACGCATCGCCACCATGCCGTCATTGGTGAAGCCCACCGCGCCGCTGTCGAGCAGCGGATCGAGCTGGCTTTCAAAACGATCGCGCATGCGGTCGCGGATCGCGTCGATGGCGGCGCTCTGGATGCGGATGTTCGGCACTTCGGCAGCCGCGGCCGAGGGAATCAGCAGGTTCAGCAGCATCGCCGCCGGCGGCTGCCGCGGCGGTGCGGGCGGCGGATTCTGCGCCGGCGGCGGCGTGCTCTTGCCGGCGCTGTCGAGCACGTTGCCGATGAACTGGTCGGCCGCCTTCTGCGCCGCCGCCTCGGGGAAATACACGTTGATGGTGACGCAACCGACCAGCGCCACAGCCAGCGTGGTCAGGACGACGTAGACGAGCTTGCGCATGATGGACTCCGTGGACGAAACATGGGATCACTATGGGAAGCAGCCCGGTCAGCGCACGACCGGCGACGCGCCGTGGATGGCATCGGTAAGGCGCGTGACCAGGGTCGGCCAGTCGACCTGGGTCTGGTGGCCGATCACCTGCAGGTGCGGCAGCCCGCTGCCCTCCACGATAGTGTAGCCGTCGCTGTCGTTGTTCAGCCCGCTCATCTTGCACACCGCGCCTTGCAGCGTGCAATTGAGGCCGATCCGGCTGTAGCCGAAGGTCTTGAACAGCTTCAGCACCATGCCCTGCAGGCCACCGGCGATGCCGCCGCCACCGACCGTGGTGAGGTTGTTCACCGCGCGCTGGCTGATGCGGCCGCCGCTGCCGGCCAGCAGGCTCGCCTTGAACGCCACCGGGCTCCAGTTGACCAGCCGCAGGCCGTCGATCGAGCCGTCCAGCCGCCCGCTGATGCTGCCGAAATCGAACACGCTGGTGATCGCCGCCAGATCCAGCTGCTGCAGCCGCATGTCGCCGCTCAGCACCGGGCTCGGGCCGAACGGCTGCTGCAGCGACAGCCGCGTGATGTCGACGAAGCCGCCGAACAGGTTGGCGGTCAGGCCGCCCTGGAGCTCGAAGTGATTGTCGACCCAGCGCAGTGAGGGAATCGCACCGGCCAGCGTGCCGGGAAAGGCCGGCCAGCCCATCGCCCGGCTGAAAGCCGCCATGTCGATACCGGTAAGCACCAGCGAGGTGGCCAGCCGCTGGCCCTTGGCCGCCGCCGGACGCCAGTCGAATGCGCTCACCTGCAGCTGGCCCTTCAGCACCGGCACCTGCAGCGGCTGCTGCAGGCTCAGCGCGCCGTTGCGGCTTTGCCAGTGTGACAGCGCCGCGCCGTTCGGCACCCAGTACAGCTGCAGGCTGCGCCAGCCCAGCGTGGTGGCCGGTCGATCGCCCTGTGCGGCCCAGTCGAGGCCACCCTGCAGACCGCTGATGGCCAGCCGGCCGTCGCCGTCGGCCAGATCCAGCCCGTCGGTGCTGAAGGCGAAGCTGTGCAGGCCGTCGGCACGCAGGTCGAGGCTGCCGCTCAGCTGGCCGGCGATGCTCATGTTGCGCAGGCCAAGGGTGCTCAGCCACGCCTCGCCATAGCGCCGGTAGGCCGCCGGGAAGCTCGCGTGGAAGTGCTCCAGTTTCAGCATCGTCAGATTATTTTTGGCGTCGAACGACAGCGCGCCATCCAGCTGCAGCGCGTCGGCGTCGGTCACCCGCAGCCGGCTCAGCTCGATGGCGCCGTGCTGCATCTGCGCATGCAGGCCGAGCTGTACCGCATGACTGGGCAGCTTGGCGAAGAGCGGGCCGAGCAGCAGCTGGCCGCCGCGCAGGGTGGCGTCCAGGTCGATGCTGGCCGGTTCGCTGGCCTTGTCCAGGCTGTAACGGCCGCTGCCGCTCAGCCCCTGCGCGGCGAGCGTGCCGGTCGGCGTGTCGAGGCCCGCGCCGCTGAGCGTGAACTGGCCAGACGACTGCACGCCGGCCTGGCGCACGTCCAGCGCCAGCTCGGCATCCAGCCGGCCGCTGCCCAGGCGCCCCGACCAGACGCTGGCGAGCACGCCCTGCAGCCAGCTGAGCGGCAGATTCTTCAGGCTGATCTGCGCGTGGGTGGGCTGATCCAGCGGCAGCGCCGCACTCGCCTGCGCCTTGCCCTGCACGATATCGAGCAGCAGCGTATTGGACGCCGCGCTCAGCACCACTTGCACCTGCGCATCGCTGAGCGCGCCGCCGGGCGCACCGGTCAGCTGGGCGCTGCCGTCGAACACCCAGCGCAGCCGGTCGTCGCGCTGCAGATTGCCGCTCACGGTCAGCCCGACACGGTGCCAGCCCATCGCCGCCACATCCGCCTGCGCGGCGTGCAGCTGCCATTGCACGCCGCCGCTGGCGCCGGCGCTGATCCGCGTGGTCACACCCTGCAGGCGCAGACCCGGCACGCTGATCGCGCGGGCGCCGAGCAGCACGTCTGCCCGCGCGGGCAGCGCCCAGCCGATCCCGATCAGGAGGCAGAAACCCAGCAGCAGATGGCTTGATGTCGCGCGCATGTCGGGCCATTCTGCCAAATCCAGCTGAACGACAAGGATTTCGTGATGCCCAGCCCCCTCGCCCACCCCGATCTCGACCTGCCATCTGGGCGTACCGACGCGCCGAGCCCGCGCGTGCTGGTGGCAGACGACGACCCCGGCAGCTGCCGTTTCCTGGGCGACGGCCTGCAGCAACTGGGCGCGCACGTGCTGGCCTGCGGCGATGGCGCAATGGCGCTGGAGCACGCCCGCCGCGAGGCCTTCGACCTGCTGCTGCTGGACTGCCGCATGCCCGGCGCCGGCGCGATGCAGATTCTCGTGCAGCTGCGCGCGGACAGCACGGCTGCCTCCACTGCCAGCGTCGCGGTGGCCACCAGCGCCGAGATGGCGTCGCGCGACCGTCGCCAGCTGCTCGACGCCGGCTTCAGCGAGATCCTGCTGAAGCCGTGCACAGTGGCCGACCTGCGACGGATGCTGCATCTCGTGCAGGCCGATCGCCCGCAGGCGCCGATGCTGGACGACCGCGCCGCGCTGACCACCAGCGGCGACGCCACCACCATGCGCGCGCTGCGCCTGCTGCTGCGCGAGGAGCTGGCGCTGCTGCTGCCGGAGCTGGACCGGCTGCTCGCCGATCGCGTCGGATTCGGCGAACGGCTGCACCGGCTGCGCTCGTCCTGCGGCTTCTGCGGCGCGACCGCGCTGGCGGCCCACGCGGCCGCGCTGCAGCAGCAGCTGGCCCGCTCGACGCCGGCGCCGGCCGCGCTGGCGCGCTTCCGCACCGCGCTGCTATCGACGCTGCAGGCGCTGGACCGCTGAGCAACCCCGAACGCGGCCTCAGCGCGGCGCGGCGGCCGGCGCCAGCACGCGCCAGGCACGCAGCTCCGCGCCGCCGAGATGGAAGCGGATGATCTCGCGCATCATCTGGCGCAGCGCCCGCAGGCCGCGCTCGTCGGGCATGCAGTCCTGCGCCAGCGCCAGCAGGTCGCTGCCGCGCAGCGTGCTTGCGTTGGCCACCGCGCAGCGCACGGCGCCCTGCTCCGCCTGATAGCGGTAGTGCGCCTGCGGCAGCAGCGACGCGCCGGTTTCCGCCTCGTGCTCCAGCTGCAGCGCGTAACCGATCGTCTCCAGCAGGTCGCGCTCGAAGCGGCGCAGGCTCCACGCCAGCGGCTCGCTCGAACCCAGCCGGCTCAGCGTCTGCGCGTAGGCATCGAACAGGCCGGGCGAAGGGTCCTGCCGCCCGGTCAGACGCACCACCAGTTCGTTGAGGTACAGCCCGGCCAGCCCGCGCTCGCCGCTAAGGCGGCTCGGCGTGCCCTCGGTTTCGACCGCGGTCAGCGTGGCCATCTCGCCGCGCAGCAGCAGGTCCAACAGCAGCGGCTGGAACGGTTCCAGTTGGGCACGTTTGAGCCGGCTGCGCTCACCGCGCACGCCGCGCGCCACCACGCCGAGGCGGCCGTGCCCGCGGGTCAGGCACTCCAGCAGCAGCGACGTCTCGCGATACGGCCGCGCGTGCAGGACATAGGCGGGGTGCTGTTCGATGCGCATGGCTGGAGGGCGAGGAACGGGGAACCAAGGTAGCGCGTGGCGACCGGTGTTGCCGTGTTCTACCCGTTCCCTGTTCCCTGTTCCCTGTTCCCCGCTCTCAATCCGTATAGCCGAATTTCTTCAGCATGTTCTCGTCATCGACCCAGCCTTCGCGCACCTTGACCCACAGCTTCAGGAACACCTTGCGCTCGAACATGCGCTCCATGTTGCGCCGGGCGCTGCTGCCGATCGACTTCAGCTGGGCGCCGCCGTGGCCGATCACGATGGCCTTCTGGCCGTCGCGCTCGACCCAGATGATGGCGTGGATCTCGGCGATGCCGTCGGGGCGGTCGCTGAACTGCTCGATCTCCACCGTGGTGGCATACGGCAGTTCCTGATCGAGCCGCAGCATCAGCTGCTCGCGCACCATCTCGGCGGCCAGGAAGCGCTCGCTGCGATCGGTGACCTCGTCCTCGCCGTACATCGGCGGCTGCACCGGCAGGCGCTTGAGGATCGCCTGTTCAAGCTCCTTCAGACCCTGCTGCTTGAGCGCGCTGACGTAGTGGATCTCGTCGTAGCTGTGCTTGGCCACCAGTTCGGCGACGAATGGCAGCATGGCGGACTTGTCCTTGTTCAGATCAACTTTGTTGATCACCAGCACGCGCGGCGACGACTGCTCGACCAGCGCGGCATACAGCGCCTCGTCCTCGTCGGTGAAGCGGCCGGCCTCGATCACCTGCACCACCAGGTCGACGTCGCTGATCGCCGAACGCGCGGCGCGGTTCAGGCTGCGGTTCATGGCGCGCTTGGCGCCGCGGTGCAGGCCCGGCGTGTCGACGTACAGGATCTGTCCGGCCGCGCCGGTAGCGATGCCGAGAATGCGGTGGCGGGTGGTCTGCGGACGCGGGCTGACGATCGACAGCCGGAAGCCGATCAGCGCATTCAGCAAAGTGGACTTGCCCACGTTGGGGCGCCCGGCCAGCGCCACCGTGCCGCAGCGGAAATCCTCGTGCGGCAGCGTGCCGACCGGGTCGGCGGCGGGTTGCGGATCGTGGTTCATGACGTGAGGTGCTCGGCAGGTCGGATGGCAAGTGTAGTGCTTCGCCGCAAATGGCATGGCGTCGGCGATCCGTCCGCAGCGCTCGTGCGGGCGTTTGCAGCGACGTCGTTGACGCAGGCGGGCGGATCAGGAAGCGCGCTGCTGCTCCAGCAGCTGGTTCAGCACGATTTCGGCGGCGTCCTGCTCGGCCGCGCGGCGGCTGCCGCCGGTGGCATCGGCGCGCAACGGCAGCGGCTCGCTGATCGCGCAACTGACGTCGAAGGTCTTGGCATGATCCTCGCCATGGCTGGCGGTCAGCTCGTACAGAGGCAGCGGCCAGCCGCCGGACTGCAGCCACTCCTGCAGCCGGGTCTTGGCGTCCTTGGAGGATCGTCGCAGTTGCGCGATGCGCTCCTGGAACACGCCGCGAATCGCCGTGCGGCACGCCTCGAAGCCGTCGTCCAGATAGACCGCCGCGACCAGCGCCTCGAAAGCGTCGGCGAGGATCGAGTCGCGCCGGAAGCCGCCGCTTTTCAGCTCGCCCGGCCCCAGTTTCAGCGCGTCGCCCAGCGCCAGCTCGCGCGCCACCACCGCCAGAGCCTGGCCGTTGACCAGCTGCGCGCGCAGCCGCGAGAGCTCGCCTTCACTTGCCTTGGGGTGCGCCTCATAGAGCATCTCGGCGATCACCGCGCCCAGCAGCGCATCGCCGAGAAACTCCAGCCGCTCGTTGTTCGGCTGGCCGATGCTGCGGTGGGTCAGCGCCAGCTGTGCCAGCGACGGGTCGCGAAAACGGTGAAACCGCTGCAACACCTACTGCCCCAGGTTGCCCTTCAGGGGCACGCTCTTGTCGAAGTGCAGCAGGAAGTCGATGTTGTACATGAAGGGAATCTTCTTGTCGTACACCACATTGAGATTGCTGGCGCCGCTGGAGTCGCGCTTGATCGTGATGTCGGCAGGCTTGATCGTGGCATCGTCCACGTACTGGAAATTCATCTTGAACATCAGCTCGCGGCGGATGTCGTCCAGCGTCTTGCCGTTGCTGCCTTCGGTGGCGATCTGGTTCATCGCCTTGGCCACGCCCATGTACTCGGAATAGGACGGCAGCAGCTTCATCGCCATGAAGCCGAAGAAGCCCACGATCGCCATGATCAGCAAAAACCCGATCAGCGTCACACCCGCCTGTTTCGATTTCATAGTCCCCTCGCTATGCCGCATGCGCGGCGTGCCCATCATGGTTGGATGCTGCGCCAGAGCGCTGCAGTGAAGGGCGCCGGCGCGCCGATGATGCCAGCAAATGCCGGCGCTGTCGGCGCGCCCGGTCAATGGATCAGGGTGCCGATGCGGTGGAAATCGACGCCGCCGGTGCCCCAGCCCTTCCAGCTCATCCAGATCAGGAATGCCTTGCCGACCAGATTCTGCTCCGGCATGCAGCCCCACCAGCGGCTGTCCAGGCTGTTCTCGCGATCGTCGCCCATCACCAGGTAGCAGCCCTTGGGCACCTTCGAGGGCACCAGCGCATTGGGAATCGGCTGGGTCGCCATGCGCTCCGGCATGCGCGCGATCAGGTGGTTCACCTTGCCCAGGTGCTCGGTCCAGATCGTGGCGCCATAGTTCAGCAACGTGGCGTCCTCCGGTCGCGCGGGGTTGCCGACGAACGGGCCGATTTCCTCATCCACCACCGGCTTGCCGTTGATCACGATCTGGCTGTCATGCACTTCCACGGTGTCGCCCGGCAGGCCGATCACACGCTTGATCCAGTTCTGGCTTTGCACCGGCAGGTGCGGGTCCGGACAGGTATTGTCGGGGCCGAGCATCGGCTGCCCGCTCTCGTCACCACCGACGCGGATCAGCTTGCCGCTGCTGTCATGGCACAGGTAGCCCGGAAAGCGGAACACCACCACGTCGCCGCGCTTCGGTTCGCCGATGGCGAAAAACTTGTTGTTGAACGCAGGCAGGCGCAGGCCGTAGGCAAACTTGTTGACCAGGATGAAATCGCCCACGTCCAGCGTCGGCATCATCGAGCCGGACGGAATCCGGAACGGCTCGGCCACGAACGAGCGCAGCAGCAGCACCACCAGCACCACCGGGAACAGCGAGCGCGCCCAGTCCACCGGCACCGGATCGCGATACTCCGCACCGGCGGCGTCCAGACGCGCCTTGCGTCGCTTGTACAGCAGCAGGCGATCGAGGCCCCAGACCACGCCGAACAGCACGGTGAGGCAAAGCAGCATCGCCGAAAAATCAAATTCCATGTAGCGCTCCCATCAGTCAGGGGAACGGGCAACCGCGAGCGCGGAACCGACACCAGCCGACGAGACGCCGCTGCCGCCGTTCCACGCTTCCGGTTACCCGCTATTTGTCAACTTTCAACACGGCAAGAAAGGCTTCCTGCGGAATCTCCACGCGCCCGACCTGCTTCATGCGTTTCTTGCCTTCCTTCTGCTTCTCCAGCAATTTCTTCTTGCGGCTGATATCGCCGCCGTAGCACTTGGCCAGAACATTCTTGCGCAGGGCTTTCACGGTGGAGCGCGCGATGATCTGCGCGCCCACCGCGGCCTGGATCGCCACGTCGAACTGCTGGCGCGGGATCAGATCCTTCATCCGCTCCACCAGCTCGCGACCTTTGCGGTCGGCGTGGCTGCGATGCAGGATCAGGCTCAGCGCATCGACCCGATCGCCGTTGATCAGCACATCGGTGCGCACAAACGGACCGGCCTCGAAACGCTCGAAGTGGTAGTCCATCGAGGCGTAGCCGCGCGAGACGGATTTGAGCCGGTCGAAGAAATCCATCACCACCTCGGCCAGCGGCATTTCGTAGCTGATCTGCACCTGCGTCGCCAGATACTGGATCGAGCGCTGCACGCCGCGCTTCTCCTCGCACAGGGTGATCACGTTGCCGATGTAGTCCGGCGGCGTGAGGATGTTGGCGACGATGATCGGCTCGCGGATCTCCTGCACCTGCGGCGAGGGCGGCAGCTTGGCCGGATTGTCCAGCAGCATGATCGAGCCGTCGCTTTTCAGGATCTCGTAGACCACGGTGGGCGCGGTGGTGATCAGGTTCAGATCGTATTCGCGCTCCAGCCGCTCCTGCACGATCTCCATGTGCAGCATGCCGAGGAAGCCGCAGCGGAAGCCGAAGCCCATCGCCTCGGAGGACTCCGGCTCGAAGAACAGCGCGGCATCGTTGAGGCGCAGCTTGTCCAGCGCCTCGCGCATCGCCGGGTAGTCGTCCGAGGAGACCGGGAACAGGCCGGCGAACACGCGCGGCTGCATCTGCTGGAAGCCCGGCAGCGCCTTGTCGGCCGGCTTGCCGGCATGCGTCAGCGTGTCGCCGACGGGAGCGCCGTGGACGTCCTTGATCGAAGCGTTGATCCAGCCCACCTCGCCGGCGCCGAGCTTGTCCAGCTTCTTGCGCTTGGGCGTGAACACGCCCACGTCGCCCACCTCGTGGGTGCGCCCGGTGGACATCACAAGCAGCTTGTCGCCCGGCTTGATCTCGCCCTGCATCACGCGCACCAGCGATACCACGCCCAGGTAATTGTCGAACCAGGAGTCGATGATCAGCGCCTGCAGGCGGTCGGTGTCGCGCGGCTTCGGCGGCGGGATGCGGGCGATGATCGCCTCCAGCACCTCGATCACGTTGAGGCCGGTCTTGGCGCTGATCGCCACCGCATCGGTGGCGTCGATGCCGATCACCGCCTCGATTTCAAGCTTCACCTTCTCGATGTCGGCGGTGGGCAGGTCGATCTTGTTCAGCACCGGCACCACTTCCAGCCCCTGCTCCACCGCGGTGTAGCAGTTGGCCACCGACTGCGCCTCGACGCCCTGCGCCGCGTCAACCACCAGCAGCGCGCCCTCGCAGGCGGCCAGCGAGCGGCTGACCTCGTAGGAGAAATCCACGTGGCCCGGCGTGTCGATGAAGTTGAGCTGGTAGGTCTTGCCGTCGCGCGCGGTGTACGGCAGCGACACCGACTGCGCCTTGATGGTGATGCCGCGCTCGCGCTCGATCGGATTGGTGTCCAGCACCTGCGCTTCCATTTCGCGGTCCGCCAGCCCGCCGCAGATCTGGATGATGCGGTCGGCCAGGGTCGACTTGCCGTGGTCGATGTGGGCGATGATGGAGAAGTTGCGGATCAATTCCATGGAGCGCTGGCGGCCTGTCGAGCGTGGGTCTGCCGCCGGGAACGGTATGCGGGCAGCACATCGCCCGGATGGCGATGCTAGCCCGGTATTGTCGCATGGAACCCGGCGCGCGCAGGCCTGCCGGCCCCGCCATGCGGCACGCGGCAGGGCCATCCCGAACGGATGGACCCTGCCGCGTGCCGTGCCGGCCGGGGACTACTTGCCGCCGGGCACCGTCAGGGCCACGAAGCCGCTGCGGCTGCCGCTGCGCACCAGCAGCAGCACCGTGCTGCCGGGCTTGACCGCCTTGGTGGCGGCATGGAACGCCGCCACGCTGCCGATCTGCTGCTGGTCCACCATCAGAATCACGTCGCCCTGCTGCAGTCCGGCCTGCGCCGCCACCGGGCCGGTGATGTTGCTGATCATCACGCCCTGCCCCGACTTGAGGCCGAGTTGCTGGCGGGTGTTGCTGTCAACCGGCTCCACGCTGAGCCCGAGCGCGGCCGAGCCGCTGCTCAGCACCGCGGCGGCGTGCATATTGTCGACCGCCTGCTGATCGCGCGGCATCTCGCCGACCACCACCTCGATGGTCTGCCGCTTGCCATCGCGCAGAATCTGCATCGGCACCTTGGTATGCGGCTTGGTCATGCTCACCAGCGGCGAAAGATCCGATGCCTGGCGCAGCCGCTGGCCGTTGTAACTGAGGATGATGTCGCCGGGCTGGATGCCGGCCTTTTCCGCCGCGCTGGCAGGCTCCACCGAAACCACTGCGGCACCGTCGCCATTGTCGAGCTTGAACGCCTTGACCATCTCGTCGCTGATCGAGCTGACCTGCACACCCAGCATGCCGCGGGTCACGTAGCCTTTGGTCTTGAGCTGCTGCACCGCGTTCATCGCCACGTCGATCGGGATCGAGAACGACACGCCCTGGTAGCCGCCGGTGTTGGAATAGATCTGCGAATTGATGCCCACCACCTGCCCCTGCAGGTTGAACAGCGGACCACCGGAATTACCGCGGTTGATCGGCACGTCGGTCTGGATGAACGAGGTATAGGGCTGATCGCTGCTGCCCAGGTTGCGCCCGATGGCGCTCACGATGCCCTGCGTCACGGTGTAGTCGAAGCCGAACGGCGAACCGATCGCCAGCACCCACTGGCCGGGCTTGAGGCTGCGCGAATCGCCGATGCTCACTGTCGGCAGACTGTCGCCGTCTTTCACCTTGAGCAGGGCGATATCGTATTTCGGATCGGTGCCCACCACCTTGGCGGTGAACGTGCGCCGATCCTGCAGGCGCACGGTGACCTCGTCAGCGCCCGCGACCACGTGGTTGTTGGTGAGGATGTAGCCATCCGGCGAAATGATGAAACCGGAACCCAGCGAGATGTGCTTCTGTTCTTCCGGCGAGGGCATGCTCGGCATGCCGAAAAAACGCCGGAAAATCTCCGCCTGCGGATCACCAGGCAGGCCCTGGCCTGGCATCATCCCGCCGGGCATCTGCTGCATCTGCGACGGATTCTTGCCGTTGTATTTTGCCTCTACGTGCACCACCGCAGGCGCATTCTTCTGCACGATACTGGTGAAATCCGGCAGCCCTGCAACAGGTGCCGCGGTCTGCGCCTGCACGGCGGTGACGGCAACAAGGCTCACCCACGCGGAACACAGCAGGGCGCGCATCACGGAACGATTCATGATTCCTCCAGGTTGGCTTCAGCCCACGCGGCGGCAGGCCAGTTGAACGCGGATGACGGATAACACCACAGGCCCGGGCGACGGCACGCGGGAGATCCGACGTTGGTTTAATGGACGAATGGATGGATGGTGGCCGCGGCGATCGCCGCGGCCACCAGGGAGGGAACCGGGCCCTACTGCGCCCCGGCAGCCCGACGGGCGCGATCGGGCGATGCGCGCGGCTGCGGGTCCAGCAGCAGCAGGTAACTGCCATCGTTGTTGTTGAGCGTGCGGTAGCGATGCAACTGCGGGTACGTCGCCAGGCGTCGTGCGTAGGCCGGCTGACCCTGGCCGAGCGGCGCACCGAACGTCACCGAGGCCTGCTGGCTCAGCAAACCGGCAGAATCTCCGCTGAGCCACGGTGGCACTGCCGCAGGCGCAGCCGGTTTGAGTGCCGGAGCGGTGCTTGCCATGCTGCTGGCCGGCGGCGCCGCGAACACCGCACTGCGCTCGGCGTCGCCGGTCGGCTGGCCAATCATCAGGGCAGCGGCGGCGACACTGGCAGCAATTGCACCGCCGGCTGACCAGCGCAGCCAGTGGCCGCGGCGCGAGCCGACGAGCACGACCGATTCCTGCCCGATCGCCTCCATCACTCGCGAGGCGAAGCCGGAAGCAGCCAGCGGCGTCAGCTGATGGCGCAGTCCGTCGCGGGCCAGGTGGTAACGCGTCCAGGTCTGCTGCAAGGCCGCGTCGTGGTCGAGACGGCGCAGCAGGAAGCGCAGCTGCTCCTTCGACAACTCGCCGTCGATGCCGGCGGAAAGGTTTTCGCGAATATCCAGAGGGGTGCCTGCCTGATTCATGTCTGATCCTCGCGGTCCGACAACAGTGGCCGCAGCTTTTCGTCGATCGCCTCGCGTGCCCGGAAGATGCGCGAACGCACCGTACCGATCGGGCAGCCCATCGCTTCGGCGATTTCATCGTAACTGAGGCCATCCACCTCGCGCAGCGTGATGGCCGTACGCAGTTCCTCGGGCAGGGCTTGGACAGTGGAAAACACCGATTGTTCAATTTCCTGGCGCATCATTTCGCGCTCGGGCGTGGCGTTGTCCTGCATGCGCTCGGCGCCGACCATGAACACCGCATCCTCGGCGTCGATATCGTCGGTGGGCGGGCGCCGCCCCATCGACACCAGGTGGTTCTTGGCGGTGTTCACGGCGATCTTGTAGAGCCAGGTGTAGAACGCGCTGTCGCCCCGGAACGAGCCCATGGCGCGCCATGCGCGAATGAACGATTCCTGCGCGATGTCCTCGCACTCGGCGTGGCTTCTGACATAACGCGAAACCAGCCCGATCACCTTGTGCTGGTACTTTCGCACCAGCAGGTCAAAGGCACGCTTGTCCCCTTTCTGGACACGTTCGACCAGCGCGCGATCCAGTTCATTTTCGCCCATCCGGGCCGAGTCCATCGTCAATGCCGTCATCCGCTGCGGAAACTTGTTTGAACTGAACGCGCCGCTCAGACCGCAATCGAGCTGCCAAGTTCAGCCTGTCTGGATGTATCGCTGCCACCATAACGCACCGGCTGTTTCAGACTTGTCATGCACTCTGCGCGCTGACAGACACCCGAGCATGGTTATGGGGGTGACTGCGGCCCGCTCAAGCCGGCTCCACCTCGTGCGCCTCGAGCAGACGCTGGCGCTCGGCCAGCAGCTTGTCGAAGCTGACTGGCTGCAGCGGCCGGCAGAACAGATACCCCTGCAGCTCGTCGCAATGATGGGTGCGCAAAAACTGCAGATGCTGCTCGATTTCAACGCCCTCGGCCACCACCGCCCGGTTGAGCCGGTGCGCCATCTCGATGGTGGCGCGCACGATTGCCTCGTCGTCCGGATCCACGCCGATATTGCGCACGAAGCTCTGGTCGATCTTGATCCGGTCGGCCGGCAGCCGGCGCAGGTAATCCAGCGAGGCGGCGCCGGTGCCGAAGTCGTCGATCGCGACATGGCAGCCAAGCTTGTGCAGCGCCTGCAGGTTTTCCACCAGATTCGGCGCTGCCTTGATACTGATGCTTTCGGTGATCTCCAGTTCGAGCAGCGACGGATCCAGACCGGTGTCCTGCAGGGCGCGTACCACCGTATCGAGCAGCTGCGGCTCCATCAGCTGGACGGCGGACAGGTTCACCCCCAGCCGCAGCCGCAGCCCGTAGCGCAGCTGCCATTCCTGTGCCTGCCGGCATGCGGTGCGCATCACCCACTCGCCGATCGAGACGATCAGGCCGGTCTCCTCGGCCAGCGGAATGAACACCGCCGGGCTGATCATGCCCAGTTCCGGATGCTCCCAGCGCAGCAGCGCCTCCATTCCCACGATGTCCTCGCTGGCGGTATCGACCTGCGGCTGATAGACCACCCGCAGCTCGCCGTTGCCTTCCGCATGGCGCAGACGGGTCTTCAGCGCCATGCCGTGTTCCCTGGCGTATTCCGGACTCACCTCGTAGATCTGGAAATTGTTGCGGCCCAGATGTTTGGCCGAATACATCGCCTCGTCGGCATGCTTGAGCAGGGTCGGTGCATCGCCGGCATCGTCGGGAAAGAAGCTCAGCCCCATCGAGGCAGTCACCTGCAGCTCGACACCGTCTTCGAGGTACAGGGGTGCCTCCATCACCTGCACGATCTTTTCAGCTACCCGCAACACGTCGTCGTTCTTGACGATGTGCCGCAGCACCATGATGAATTCGTCGCCGGCATAGCGCGCCACCGTGTCGGAGGCGCGGATGCTGCTGCACAGGCGCTGAGTGACCACGCGCAGCACCTGATCGCCAGCGGCATGCCCGTAGGTATCGTTGATCGCCTTGAAGCGATCGAGATCGACAAACAGCACGGCGAAGCATTCGCCGTTGCGGGTCGCCTCACGCAGGATGGTGTCCAGCCGATCGTTGAACAGCAACCGGTTTGGCAGCCCGGTCAGGGCATCGACCAGTCCCTCGGCGCGCCCCTGGTCACGCGTTCGGCTCAATTCCAGCGCTTGCGCAAACCGCGCCGCAGCGCAGCGCAGTACCGGCTCGATGATCGCCTGCTCGCCGAAACCCTTGCGACTGCCGGCCAGCATCGCCCCCAGTACGGTGTGACGCTCGTCGTATAACGGCACTCCGGCAAATGCCGCCAGGTCGAGCTGCTGCACCAGCGGATCGAGTGGTGCCAGGCGGCGTGCATCGGCGCGGTACAGCATGGTTTTGCCACCCAGCACCAGCTGCAGCGAACTCTGCGCGGAGGCCAACGGCCACGCAGGCTCCGCGCCATTCCACAGCTGCAGTATTTGCACCGGCGCCTCGCCGCCGTCCTGACAGCCCGACCAAACCGTCAGGTAGTCCAGGCCCAATTCGTCGAACAGCAGCCGCCCCGCCGCCGCCTGCGCGTCAACGCCGCTGCTTGGCGCAAACAGGCGCGATACCAGTGCCAGCGCAGATTCGGCGCGCAGATCGGCGCGGTCGCTGCGAAACATCAGCGCCAGCGCATCGCGACCGTCCCGCCGCAGGCGCCGCACGCTGGCCTGGCCAGCATCCATCCCAAGCGACGACTTGCGCTGGCACGGGTGCCAGCTGCGGTCGACCTCGCCCAGCAGCTGCTCGGGGTTGGCGCCATCGAAGCGCAGCGCCTCCGGCAACGCCAGCCCGAGCCACTGGCTGGCATGCAGATGGCTATGCCTGGCCACGGCCGGACTGACCTCGAGCACGCAATGGGTTGTCGCATCGACCAGCAGCCATTCGCTCTCGCTCTCCTCGAACATGCAGCGATAGTCGTCCTGCGGCTGGCTGTCGACCGGCTCCGCTGCCGGCTTGTCCGCGGCCGGTCGAGCGGCCAACCAGCGCCGCCAGCGCACCACCAGCTCGCTGCCGATCTGCGCCGCATGCAGCCAGTCGACCACCCCCACCGGCAACTCCAGCGGGTCGCACGAAGCGTCCTGGGTCAGCACCGCGATCAGCGACGTGTCGATCCCGCCAGGCAGGTGGCGCAGCTGCTCACAGCTGCTTTTCAGCTGCCGATCGTCGCCATCGAACACCATCACTATCAGCTGCAGCGGCGGCCGCCCCTCCAGCAGGATCGCCGCATGCGCCACGTCGCGGGCGCTGTGGATCTGCGCATAACCGGCCTGGTCGAGCGCATCGAACAGGCTGCGCCGCAATTCGCGCTGTGCCGCTACGACAAGAATGCCGGAATTCATGCGCGTGCCTGCATCACACCAGCCACCGGCCATCGCGCAGACGCGGACGCCGCGGCTGGCTTTGCTGGTCGTCCAGTTGCACCGCCAGTGTGCCCAGATGCTCGGCGAGCGCGACCGGTGCGTCCATCAGCACCACCCTTCGCACGTGCGCCTTGGGCACCCGCGCCAGCTGGCGCAGCAGGGTGGCTTCCGTGGCCGACAGCGGCAGCTGCAGACCGACCAGAAAATAGATGCCGAAATGCATGCTCTGCTGCATGTAGCGCAGCGCATGGCCCAGCCGTTGGCAGTCCGGCACCCGCACGTGCGCATCGCGCAGGCTGCCGAGCCCGGTATCGGGCTGCCACAGATAGATCGCCTGCCCGGTATGCCGCGCAATCATGCGGAACTGGTTGATCAGGGCGTGGCTGTCCTTGCAGTTCAGCACCACCAACCCGCTGGCCGCCGCCAGAATACGTTCGAAAATCTCGGTGCCGGCTTGCGATGGAGCGGCGGCCATCACTGAAGTCATTGCGTCTCGTCCTGCAGTGCCGGCGGAATTGCCATGGTGCAGTCGGACCCCGCTAATGCTGGCGGCGCGGTCCGGCGGTCGTTGGGCGATCCGTGCCTGATCCATTGAAGGCCCGACTGATCAGAGCGGCTGATCCATCGGCAAGGGGTGACCAAGCCATCGGCTTGGCAAACGGCCTGCGCCTGGACGGCGCGAGCCAGAAATCCCGGGTACTTGCCACCGCAGCCTGATTTCACACCGGCTTCACCCGATGGTCAAGCCATCCTTGCGCATCTCGCAATCAGACGGGCGTGACGGTATGGTTCAGGCCTCCGCCACCACGCCCGTATCCCCATGTTTGAAGGTTTGCGTTTCAATCACTGGAAGGCCAGCGAAGGCGACGACGGCATGGTCACGCTGAGCCTTGATCGGGCTGGCAGCAGCGTCAACGCGATCTCGCGCGCGGTGCTGGACGAGCTGGAGCAGATCGTCGAGCGGCTGGCGATCGAGAAACCCGCCGGCGTGATCATCCATTCCGCCAAGCCGGCGGGGTTTGCAGTGGGTGCGGACATCAAGGCGTTCGTCGACTACGCCAGAAACGACAGCGTGCTGGAGAACATCGAGCACGGCCAACGCGTGTACGAGGCCTTGGCGCGCCTGCCCTGTCCCACTGTGGCCGCGGTGCACGGCGCCTGCATGGGTGGCGGCACCGAGCTGATCCTGGCCTGCCGCCAGCGGATTGCCGCCGATGACGACACGACCCGGATCGGCCTGCCCGAGGTGATGCTCGGCATCCACCCCGGTTGGGGCGGCAGCGCGCGGCTGCCGCGTCTGATCGGCGCCACCGAGGCGCTGCCGCTGATGCTCACCGGCAGGTCGCTGTCGGCGCATCGCGCGCTGGCGCTGGGCGTGGTCGATCGGCTGGCCCCGCCGCAGGATCTGCTGGTGGAGGCGCGGCTGCTGCTGCGCCATCCACAGCCGCACCCGTTCGCGCGGCGCGCGATGGCGTGGGTCAGCAACACCTGGCTGGCCCGGCAGATCCTCGCCCCGATGATGCTCAGACAGACCGCCGCCAAGGTACGCCGGGAGCACTACCCCGCTCCGTTCGCGCTGATCGACGTGTGGAAGCGTGGCGGCGGCGACATCCGGCAGCGGCTAATGCTGGAGGCCCGCTCGGTGGCGAAGCTGGCAGCCACCCCCACGGCGCAGAACCTGATCCGGATCTTCTTCCTGCAGGAGCGACTGAAGGACCAAGGCAGCGGCGAGGCGGCCATCCACCACGTGCACGTGGTGGGCGCCGGCGTGATGGGCGGCGACATTGCGGCGTGGGCCGCCTTCAAGGGCTTTGAGGTGACACTGCAGGACCGTGAGATGAAATACATCCAGCCCGCGCTGGATCGGGCGCGCCAGCTGTACGAGAAAAAACTGAAAACGCCCGAGCGGGTCGAGCAGACCGCACGCCGCCTGCGCGCCGACGTCGAGGGCAGCGGCGTGGTCGGTGCCGAGCTGGTGATCGAGGCGATCTACGAGAACACCGCGGCCAAGCGCGCGCTGTATGCCTTGATCGAGCCGCAGCTAGGCGCCGACGGCCTGCTCGCCAGCAATACCTCGAGTATTCCGCTCGACGCACTGCGCATCGGGCTGGCGGCGCCGCAGCGCTTCCTCGGCCTGCACTTCTTCAATCCGGTGGCGCAGATGCCGCTGGTCGAGGTGGTGCGGCACGACCGGCTCGATCCGGCCATCGAGAAGCGCGTGCTGGCGTTCTGCAAGGCGCTCGGCAAACTGCCGCTGGCGGTCACGGGCACGCCCGGCTTTCTGGTCAATCGCATCCTGATGCCCTACCTGCTGGAAGCGCTGCGCCTGTACAGCGAGGGCGTGCCCGGCCCGGTGCTGGATCGCGAGGCGAAGAAGTTCGGCATGCCGATGGGCCCAATCGAGTTGGCCGACACCGTCGGGCTGGACGTGTGCGCCTCGGTCGGCCAGGAGCTGGCGCCGTTCCTCGGGCTGGAGCTGCCGCCCGGGCTGGAGCAGAAGCTGGCCGACGGCAAGCGCGGCAGGAAGGACGGCCAGGGCCTGTACGTGTGGCAGGACGGCAAGCCGCTGAAACCCGAGGTCGAGCACGACTACGTGATGCCGCCCGACCTGCAGGACCGCATGATTCTGCCGATGGTCAACGAGGCAGTCGCCTGCCTCGCCGAAGGCGTCGTCGACGACGCCGACCTGCTCGATGCCGGGGTGATCTTCGGCACCGGCTTCGCGCCGTTCCGCGGCGGCCCGCTGCAGTACGCGCGCAGCGAGGGCGTCGAGCGGATCAAGTCGCGCCTGCTGCAGCTGGCGCAGCGTCACGGCATGCGCTTCACGCCGAAGGACGGCTGGGATCACCTGGCGCTGCGTGCGCAGGGCGGCGCGGTGCCATCGGTCTCCACGCCGCCCTGAGGACGACTGCCGGCCACGCCTTCGGTGCAATCACCAGATCAGGTCGTCGGGCACGCCGTCATCACCTGCGGCGGCGGTCGGATCGACCAGCAGCGCCAGCTGCTGCGGATCGATCGCCCGCACCTGCTCGGCGATCTCGCGCGTGACCAGAAGATAACGGCCGGCCTGCTGCACCACGCCCAGCGTGCCGGCATTCAACCCGGCCAGCTGGGCCGTATCAACGTGCACGCGGCGGATCTTGCCGCCGTAATCAAAATGGCGCGGATGCTCGGCGTCAGGCTTGTTGAGCGTGCGACCTTCCAGCAGTTGCTGGATCTTCAGCTTGCGCTCGCGCCGCAGCCGGGCCTGTTCGGCCGCCGCCTGCTCGGCCCGCTTGCGTTCGCCGGCCTCGGTCTGCGCGCGCAGCGCGTAGGCCTTGGCCAGGTCGATCTCGGCCTGGTTCGAGCGCGGCGCTCGCGCGGCGGGCGCCGGCGGCCGTGCTTGAGCGGCCTTTGCTGGCTTGCCCGGCGGCGGCGGGCGCGGCTGGTCGCGCGCCCGGGTTTGCTGGACTTGCTTGACGATGCCGCTCTTGAGCAGCTGATCGCGCAGGGAGTCGGCCATGCTGAGGATCCGTGATCGGTGGTGGAGGGTGTCAGTAGTGCGGCGGCGGCGGTTCGCTGTGCGGATCGTCGCCCGACCCGCTGCGCATCGTGGAGAGTTCACCGCGCAGTTCGCGCAGCGCGCGCTCCAGCGCTGCCATCCGCACGGCCTGCCCGGCGTCAGCCTGCGCCAGCGCCATGACGGTGTCGTCGAGAAAGGTCAGCTTGACTTCCAGTTCAGCCAGGCGCCGTTCGAGCGCGTCGTCCGCGCCGCTCATTGGCGACCCTGCAGACTGCGACCGCGGCCGATGCCATAGTAGGCCACGCCCGCCTCTTCCACCGCGCGCGGGTCGTAAAGGTTGCGGCCGTCGAAGATCGCCGGCTCGGCCAGCAGGCTGCGGATACGCTGGAAGTCGGGGCTGCGAAATGCCTTCCACTCGGTCACGATCGCCAGGGCGTCGGCGCCCTGCAGCGCTTCGTACGGCTGAGCACACAGCACCAGGTCGTCGCGCTCGCCGTACAGCCGCTGCGCCTCTTCGCGCGCTTGCGGATCGTACGCATGCACCCGCGCACCGGCGCGCCACAGCGCTTCCATCAGCTCGCGGCTGGAGGCCTCGCGCATGTCGTCGGTATTCGGCTTGAACGCCAGCCCCCACAGCGCAATCGTGCGGCCAGCGAGCTGGCCCTCGAAATGGCGCGCTATCAGCTCGAACAGCTTGCCCTTCTGCTGCCGGTTCACCGCCTCGACCGCCGCCAGCAGCTGCGCGGGATAGCCATGGCCACGCGCGGTGCGCTCCAGCGCCCGCACGTCCTTGGGAAAACACGAGCCGCCATAGCCGGCGCCCGGATAGATGAAGTGGTAGCCGATGCGCGGATCCGCGCCAATGCCCTGGCGCACCAGTTCCACGTCAGCGCCGACCCGCTCGGCAATGTTCGCGATCTCGTTCATGAAGCTGATCTTGGTCGCCAACATCGCATTGGCGGCGTACTTGGTGAGCTCGGCGGAACGCTCGTCCATCACCACCATGCGTTCGTGATTGCGGTTGAACGGTGCATAGAGTTTGCGCAGCACTGCCACCGCGCGTTCGCTGGAACTGCCCACGATGATGCGGTCGGGGCGCAGGCAGTCTTCCACCGCTGCACCTTCCTTCAGGAACTCCGGATTGGACACCACGTCGAACTCGACGCGGGCGGCGCGCTCGGCCAGCGCCGCGGCGATGGCCGCGCGCACCCGGTCGGCGGTTCCGACCGGCACGGTCGATTTGTTCACCACCACCGCATAGCGGTTCAGATGTCGGCCAATGCTGCGGGCTACGGCCAGCACATACTGCAGATCGGCGCTGCCATCCTCGTCCGGCGGGGTGCCGACCGCGATGAAGATCACCTCGGCATGCGCGATCGCCGGCGCCGCCTCGGTGGTGAAATCCAGCTGGCCGCTGGCGTGATTGCGACGCACGATCGGCTCCAGCGCCGGCTCGTAGATGGGGATCTCGCCGCGCTTGAGGCGTGCGACCTTGGCCGCATCAACATCCACGCAGACCACGTGGTTGCCCATCTCCGCCAGGCAGGCCCCGGTGACCAGGCCGACATAGCCGGTGCCGAACAGGGTGACTTTCATGATCGCTGCACCGATTCCTTCACGCGATGGCCGCCTAGTGTAACCGCGCGCAGCTGCGCCACCGCTGGCATCGCGCAAAAGGCGAAGGGCGCGAATCGCTTCGCGCCCTTCGTGTGTATCACCGCCGTGCGGGGCGGTGTAGCTGGTTCAGCCCTGGGGCGAACCGGCGCCCGGTGCCGCACCGGCCGGCGTCGGACCCGTCTTCAGCAGGGTAACGTCGAAGATCAGCGTGGCATTCGGCGGCATCGGCGGCTGCGGCTCGGCGCCATAAGCCAGCGTTGCGGGAATGAACAGCTTGTAGTGACCACCGACCTGCATCAGCTGCAGGCCTTCACGGAAACCCGGGATCACCCCGGCGAGCGGGATCGAAGCCGGACCCGGCGGATTGTGCTTGGCCGAGGCATCGAACACCTGGCCGTTCACGAACGTGCCGGTGTAGTCGATCTGCACGGTGTCGTTCGGGCCCGGACGAGCACCGGTGCCCTGGGTGATCACCTGATATTGCAGACCCGACGCGGTGGTCTTCACGCCCGGTGCGCTCTTGTTCTTGGCCAGGAAGGCTTCGCCCTCGGCCTTGTTCTTGGCGCCCAGCTTGATCATCTCAGCCTTGTATTTGGCCTGGATCTTGGCCATGAACGCATCGTGCACCTGCTTGGCTTCGGCGTCGGTCATGGTGGGCTTCTGGCCGGACATGGCAGCCTGCACGGCGCGGCCCACGGCAGCCGCATCGAGCTCATCGCGCATGATCGGCGGCACCTGCTCACCCAGCTGATAGCCGATGACGTAGCTGGCCTTGGCCTTGTCAGCCGTGCCGGCGGCAGCGGTCTTGGCAGGCTGAGCGTACGCGCCCGCAGTCATGCCCAGCGCAACGGCCAGCGCGACTGCCGTGAGCGTGGGGCGCAGAAAATACTTCATTCGAAACTCCCTCGTGTTTGGATATGCCGGCGTTGCCGTCCGGGGCCTCCCCAATGGAGGCAGCCCCCACATTGTGCGGTGCTTGTCCGGTCTTGGCAACGATACAGGGCTCCGACCGTCATTCAGCATAAAGGTTCACAGCCAGCACTGATTCTTGCAGAATCGATCAGCGGCAAAGCTGATTCAGTCGGCATCGGCATCCGGCCGATCCGGCTTGCTCTCCAGTGTCTCCTTCAACGCCGCTTGCAGGCGCACATGCATCTGCACCAGCGCACGCCACAGCACCACCGCCAGCGCCACGCCCAGCAGGGCCAGCGACAGGGCAATCCCCAGCGGCGGCAGGATGGCCGAACCCAGCGCGCTGACCAGCAGCGCCAGCGCCAGCATCGTTGCCAGCGGAATCGCCCGCGCCAGCACGTTGCGGATGCCCCGGGTGTAGGAGCCGGCCAGGCGCTCGCTGATGCCCAGCTCCGCCAGCAGCATGCCGAGCGCCTCGGACTTGCGGTAGACCGCGATCAGCATCGGCAGCGACAGGAACATCGCGCCGGCCCAGATCAGCGTATGCCGCAGGTCGCGACCGATGCCCAGGGTGGAAAACCAGCCCCAGCCGTGGGCGTTCACATACGCACCGATCACGAACAGGGTGATCACCAGCAGCACGTTGATCGCGATGTGCCACAGCAGTCGGCGCAGCAGTGCGGCGAGCGTGGCGTTTTCGTTGACCGGCTTGAGGTTTTCCAGCCAGCCGCTATAGCTCGTCGCCAGCAGCCGCAGGGATGTGGGTGCCACCCGGCGCAGCCCGTTGGCCAAGCCATCGGCCGAGCGCGACAGATACGGCGAAGCCGCCATGCACAGCACCGACACCGCCACCGCGATCGGGTAGATGGCCTCGCTGATGGCGCCGAGCGACAAGCCGAGAGTGGCGATCACGAACGAGAACTCGCCGATCTGCGCCATGCCCAGACCCGAGCGCAGCGCGGTGCGCGCATCGTGACCGACGATGAAAAGGCCGACACTGCAGGTGAGCGTCTTGCCGACGATCACCACGGCCGCGATCAGCAGTGCCGGCAGCGCGTAGTGCAGCAGCATCGCCGGATCGATCTTCAGTCCTATCGCCACGAAAAACAGCGCCGCGAACATGTCGCGCAACGGCTCCACCAGCTTCAGCACGCGGGTCACGCTGCGCGACTCGGCCACCACCGCGCCGGCGAGAAACGCCCCCAGCGCCACGCTGAAATCCATCCACGCCGCCAGCAGGCTGGCACCGAAACAGATGCCCAGCACGCTGACCAGCAGGGTCTCGTCGCGACCGAACGCGGCGACGTAATCGACCAGCCGCGGCACCAGCAGCAGACCCAGAATCATCCCGACCACCACAAACAGACCCAGGTGGCCGATCAGCGTGAGCGCCGTCTGCGCCTGCACCGAGCCACCGATCGCCACCGCCGTGAGCAGGGTGAGCATCACGATGGCCAGCATGTCCTCGGCCACCAGCAGGCCCACCACCAGCCGCGCGAACGGCTGCTCCCACTGCCCGTTCTCCGCCAGCGTACGGGTGGCCACCATGGTCGAGGACAGCGCGATGATCGCCCCCAGAAACAGCGCATCCATCCCTTTCCAGCCCAGCCATCCGCCGATGCCCATCCCGATCCACAGCATCAGGCCGACTTCGGCCGCCGCCACCAGCAACGCGCCGACACCCACCTCGCGCAGCTTGCGCAGGCTGAACTCCAGTCCCAGCGTGAACATCAGCAGCACCACACCGAGGTTGGAAATGTCGTCAATCGCACGCGGGTCGGCCACCAGCATGCCAGGGGCATGCGGACCGATCAGCACGCCCGCCAGGATGTAACCCGACAGCACCGACTGGCGCAGGCGCTGAAACACGATCGTGGTGGCACCGGCCACCAGCATCACCAGGGCCAGGTCGCGGATGAAGCCGATGTCGTGCATGCCCGCCCCTTGCGACTTGCGTCGAGGCCAGCTTAAACGAAGCGCTGCGGCTGCCATTCCCCACCCGCGAAAACACAGGCAGGCCGGCGCTTCAGCCATCCGCATCGCTGAAAAAAAGCTTGACGGATACCGTACTCAGACCTATTCTTCCGGGCTTCCAGCGGCGGGGCCATAGCTCAGCTGGGAGAGCGCCTGCATGGCATGCAGGAGGTCGGCGGTTCGATCCCGCCTGGCTCCACCAACTTACATTTGTCCCCATCGTCTAGAGGCCTAGGACATCACCCTTTCACGGTGGCGACCGGGGTTCGAATCCCCGTGGGGACGCCAAGTTGGCCCGCAAAGCTGGAAAAATTGGGGAGCGGTAGTTCAGTTGGTTAGAATGCTGGCCTGTCACGCCGGAGGTCGCGGGTTCGAGTCCCGTCCGCTCCGCCACCAAGCACGAAGCCCGCCCTGTGCGGGTTTTTTGTTGCCTGCCATTTGGGGCAAGTCGACGTAAAGAAAACTCAGTCGCCTCGCTGCGGCTGCAGCGTGCCGCGGGAATGCCCCTGCTCGCCGAGGTATTCCAGCCAGCGGGTGAGAAAGCCGTTCATGCGCAGCCGATGCTGCAACACCGAGTGCGCCGGCGGAAACGGCCCCAACACCTGCCACAGATGACGACCGGGATGGCAGTGCAGGGCTTCGGCCACGTGAGCATCGGTGTACATCCGCAGCTGCGCCGACGGTGCACGCCGACCGGTGTGTGCGTCGACGAAGTCGTAGGTGAGCTCCAGCTCCAGCGTGTAGGGATGGCATTCCTGCAGGTGCAGATGCACGTCCAGGCCGTCGTCCACGGCGGAGACGTAGCGCCCGGGCTGCAGCGTCTGCGGGGCGAACAGCCGCGCCAGCCGATGATAGTTTTCCGCGTACAGGCCCATCAGGAAGCCGAAGCGCCCGGGCAGCAGATTGGATCGGCTATCGAGTACGGCACTCATCGCGGCACAACACTCCAGACAATCATTCAGAACATAGTCCGTTCGATCCCGAAGCGATCGAAAATCTTGCTGGCGATCTCCTCGATCGACACATGCGTGGTGTTGAGACTGGGGATGCCGGCCTGGCGCATCAGCCGATCGGCCTGCTCCAGCTCCCAGCGGCATTGCTTCAAGGTGGCGTAACGGCTGCCGGCACGGCGCTGCTCGCGAATCTGCGCCAGGCGCTGCGGGTCGATGGTGAGCCCGAACAGACGCTCACGATAACCGCGCAGGCGCGGCGGCAGTTCGAGTCGCTCAAGGTCCTCGTCAGTGAGCGGGTAATTGGCGGCGCTGACGCCGTAATGCAAGGCCATGTAGAGGCAGGTCGGCGTCTTGCCCGAGCGCGACACGCCGACCAGGATCAGGTCGGCCTGCGCGTAATCGACGTCCATGCCGTCATCATGCGTGAGGGCGTAGTTGGTCGCATTGATGCGCGCTTCGTACTTGGCGAAGTCGACCATGCCGTGCGAACGGTTGACCGCGCCCGAACGCTTGGCGCCGAGCTCTTCCTCCAGCGGCCCGATGAACGGCGCGAACACGTCCAGCATCAGCGCACCGCTGGCGGCGACGATGTCGCACAGCGCGCGCTCGGCCATGGTGTTGACCACGATCGGTCGCTGGCCGCTCTGCGCGTAGCGGGTCTTGATGCGCAATGCCGCCGCCTCCGCCTTCTGCGCGTCGTCGGTGAACGGCAAGCGGTGCTTGTCGAACTGCACGCCTTCGAACTGGGCCAGAATGCTGTTGCCGATCGTCTCCGCAGTAATACCAGTGGAGTCGGAGATGAAATAAACCGTTCGCTGCATACATCGGCCCGCTCGCTGGAATGCGTCTGCCGCACCATAACCCAAGCGCATGGCACTGTCGCCGCTTGACCATGCGCCGACTGGTATGCAGTTGGAACGGCAAGGCATCGCAATGGTCTTCTTGTGCTGCGCACCATCGGCAGCGGACAATACCAGTTCTATGCAACCCGCTTCGGGCCTGCGTGCAGCACCCATTCCCTGACTCCCTTTTAGCGCTCGCGAGGAAACTCCCTTGAACGACCTGGTGCTTTGGCTCGACCAACTGCGCATGACTGACCTGGGCAAGGTTGGCGGCAAGAATGCCTCGCTCGGTGAAATGATCGGCAACCTCGCCAAACTGGGCGTCTCGGTACCCGGCGGGTTCGCCACCACCGCCGATGCGTTTCAGCAATATCTGGAAAAGAGCGGGCTGGCCGAACGCATCCAGCAGCGCCTCGCCACGCTCGACGTCGACGACGTCGATGCACTGGTGGCCGCCGGCAAGCAGATCCGCGGCTGGATCGTCGACACCGCCCTGCCCGCCGAACTCGAGCAGGCGATTCGACAGGCTTACGACAAGCTGTGCCGGGAGGCGCTTGGTGAAGGGGCCGGCCATGCCAGGCCGGTTGCTGATTCCAGCAACCAGCGAGGATCGCAGGCAATCGCGGTCGCCGTGCGCTCCTCCGCCACCGCCGAGGATCTGCCGGACGCCTCGTTCGCCGGCCAACAGGAAACCTTCCTCAACGTGGTCGGCATCGACGACGTGCTGCACAAGGTCAAGGAAGTGTTTGCCTCGCTCTACAACGACCGCGCGATCGCCTATCGCGTGCACCAGGGCTACAAGCACGAGGACGTGTTTCTCTCCGCCGGCGTGCAGCTGATGGTGCGCTCGGACGTGGGCGCCGCCGGTGTGCTGTTCACGCTGGACACCGAGTCGGGCTTCCGTGACGTGGTCTTCGTCACCGGCAGCTATGGCCTCGGCGAGATGGTCGTGCAGGGCGCAGTCAATCCGGATGAGTTCTACGTTTTCAAGCCGACCCTGCGCGCCGGCAAGCCCGCTGTGCTGCGCCGCAATCTGGGCGCCAAGCAGCTGCGCATGGTGTATTCCAGCGCCCCCGGCGAGCGCGTGAAAACCGAGAACACGCCGACCGATCTGCGCCACCGCTTCTGCATCAGCGATGACGATGTGCAGGAGCTGGCGCGCCAGTCGCTGATCATCGAGCAGCACTACGGCCGCCCGATGGACATCGAATGGGCGAAGGACGGCCATACCGGCAAGCTGTATATCGTGCAGGCGCGCCCGGAAACGGTGAAGTCGCGCGCCCACGCGACCCAGCTGGAGCGCTTCCATCTGCAGGAGAAGGGCAAGGTGCTTGCCGAAGGCCGTTCGATCGGCCAGAAGATCGGCGCCGGCAGGGCGCGCGTGATCCGCTCGCTGGCCGACATGAACAAGGTGCAGCCCGGCGACGTGCTGATCGCCGACATGACCGATCCCGACTGGGAGCCGGTGATGAAGCGCGCCGCGGCGATCGTCACCAACCGCGGTGGCCGCACCTGCCACGCGGCCATCATCGCGCGCGAGCTGGGCGTGCCGGCGGTGGTCGGCACCGGCAATGCGCTGGAGCTGATTCCCGATGGCGTCGAGGTCACCGTGTCCTGCGCCGAGGGCGACACCGGCACGATCTACGAGGGCATCCTGAAGTTCGAGCGGATCACCGCCGATCTCGGTGCGATGCCCGAAGCGCCGCTGAAAATCATGATGAACGTGGCCAACCCCGAGCGCGCGTTCGACTTCGGCATGCTGCCGAATGCCGGCATCGGCCTAGCCCGCCTGGAAATGATCATCGCCAGCCACATCGGCGTGCATCCCAGGGCGCTCCTGGAATACACCAGGCAGGACGCCGAGACCAAGGCGAAGATCGACGAGCGCATGGCCGGCTACGCCGACCCGGTGAGCTTCTACGTCGATCGCCTGGCCGAGGGCATCGCCACCATCGCCGCATCGGTGTACCCGAAGCCGGTGATCGTGCGCCTGTCGGATTTCAAGTCGAACGAATACGCCGGCCTGATCGGCGGCGCCCGCTACGAACCGCACGAAGAGAACCCGATGATCGGCTTCCGCGGCGCCAGCCGCTATGTCGACCCCAGCTTCAGCGACGCCTTCGCGCTGGAGTGCAAAGCGGTCAAGCGCGTGCGCGAGGTGATGGGCTTGGACAACGTGTGGGTGATGATCCCGTTCGTGCGCACGCTGGGCGAAGGGCGCAAGGTGATCGAGGTGCTGGCAAAGAACGGCCTCAGGCAGGGCGAGCACGAACTGAAGGTGATCATGATGTGCGAGGTGCCGTCCAACGCCCTGCTCGCGGACGAATTCCTCGACATCTTCGACGGCTTCTCGATCGGCTCCAACGACCTGACCCAGTTGACCCTCGGCCTCGATCGCGATTCCAGCATCGTCGCCAGCCTATTTGACGAGCGCGACCCGGCGGTGAAGAAGCTGCTGGCCATGGCCATCCAGACGGCTCGCGCCAAGGGCAAGTACATCGGTATCTGCGGCCAGGGCCCGAGCGACCATCCGGACCTTGCCGAGTGGCTGATGGAACAGGGCATCGAATCGCTATCGCTAAACCCCGATACCGTGGTCGATACCTGGCTGCGGCTGGCGAAGAAGAAGGTCCGCTGAGGCCGGAGATCGAAAAAAACAAAACGCCCCACACGGGGCGTTTTGTCTACTGGCGGAGAGGGTGGGATTCGAACCCACGGTAGTGTTACCACTACGCCTGATTTCGAGTCAGGTACATTCGACCACTCTGCCACCTCTCCAAGGCGTGCACGGTGGCTCGTGCGAGCGAGAGATCATACGCGGGCCGGCTGGTCGTGACAACCACAGCCACATCCGGCATGCTGCGACGACTCCGTTCACCAGACATCCCATGATCGAATTCGGACACGGCACGCATGTCGGCCTGCGCCGCACGCGCAACGAGGATACCTACTATGCCGATGCCTCGCTGGGCCTGTTTCTGGTAGCTGACGGCATGGGTGGACATCAGCATGGCGAGGTGGCCTCCGCGCTGGTGCGTGATGCGGTGGTCGAGCTGGTGACGCAAGGCCAGCGCCTGATCGAGGCCGTGCATGGCGCCGGCGAGCGTCTGCTGGCATGCGACCGCGACCGCTTCGATCCGTTGCCGATGGGCACTACCATCGCCGCCCTGCGGCTGGCTGCCGACAGCTACGAGGTCGCCTGGGTCGGCGACAGCCGCATCTACATGTGGCAGCAGGGGCTGCGCCAGATCAGCCACGATCATTCACTGGTGCAGGCGCTGGTCGAGGCCGGCCAGCTTGATCCGGCCAAGGTATCGAATCATCCGCAACGCAACGTGCTGACCCAGGCACTCGGCGTGACCGCAGCCGGGCAGCTGCATATCGGCATGGCACGCGGGCGGCTGGAACCTGGCATCGGCTTTCTGTTGTGCAGCGACGGCCTGACCGAGTGCGTGGAGGATGCGGCGATCGCGCGGACGGTGGCACGCACCGACCTGGCCGCGCAGGAATGCGTCGATCAGCTGGTGCTCAGCGCGCTGGACGCCGGTGGCGACGACAACATCACTGCGGTGCTGGTGCGCCGCGTCTGAGCGAATCGGCGTGCTGGTCGAGCTGGCGCCACACGCTCTTGCCGCCGGCGCTCTGATCGAGCGCGTCCAGGCGCTGCTCGTGCAGCAGCAATTCGTCGGCCTGGGCACGCAGCACGCGTGGACGCGTGCGCAGCACCGCCGGCGCGCGCAGCGTGCCTTCGCGCGGCGCCGCGGCAGCCTCGAAATCCAGGTTGAACGCGCCCTGCCCCGAGGTCATCGCCAGATAGACGTCGGCCAGCAGCTGCGCGTCGATCAAACCACCGTGCAAATCACGCCGGGAGTTGTCCACGCCCAGCCGCTTGCACAGCGCGTCGAGGCTGTTGCGCTGGCCCGGATAGCGCTCGCGCGCCAGCACCAGGGTATCCAGCACGCTGCAGCGATCGCCGATGCGGCCGACGGCCGGACCCAGACGAGCGAGCTCCGCGTCCAGGAACCCGATATCGAAACTGGCGTTGTGGATGATCAGCTCGGCGCCGTCGATGAACGCCAGAAACTCATCCACCACCTCGGCAAAGCGGGGCTTGTCGAGCAGAAACTCGTCCTCGATGCCGGTGACCTGGCGCGCGCCTTCGTCGATCGCGCGATCCGGATTGAGATAGGTCTGGTAGTGCCGGCCGGTGAACCGGCGCTCGACCATCTCGACGCAGGCTATCTCGACCAGGCGGTGGCCCTGACGCACCTCCAGCCCGGTGGTCTCGGTGTCCAGAATGATCTGTCTCATGCACAGTCCCTGATGTGTTCGGCCTGCGCGCGCGCGGCCTGATCCACGCGTTCGTTCTCGGCGTGTCCGTTATGACCGCGCACCCACTGCCAGCGCACCCGATGCGGGCTGACTGCGGCCGCAAGCCGCTGCCACAGATCCTGGTTTTTCACCGGCTTCTTGTCGGCGGTGCGCCAGCCGTTGGCGCGCCACTTGGGCACCCATTCCTCGATGCCCTGCATGACGTAGCGCGAGTCCGTCACCAGCACCACCTCACAAGGACGCTTCAGCGCCTCCAGTGCGCCGATAGCGGCCATCAGCTCCATCCGGTTGTTGGTCGTCGCCGGGTCGGACCCGGCCACCATCCGCTCGCTGCCCTGCGCGCGCAGCAGGGCGGCCCAGCCGCCGGGGCCGGGATTGCCCAGACAGGCTCCATCGGTAAAGGCTTCCACCACGCTCATAGTTGCTCAGGTCTCATGTGATAAGTCATGGGGTGGCATGGCGCCGGCTGCCCGGCGACAGCTGGCTTCTCACAGGCACCCGCAGCGCCACCGGCTTGATCCGCAGCGGCGTGATGGCGCGCCGACGCTTGCGCGCCAGCAGCACGTAGCCGCCCCCCAGGCTGCCGCCCGGGCGGGTTGCGCTGGCGCCGGGCCATGTACGGCCGACGCGTTGCACGCGATCGATCTCCAGGCCCGCCTGCAGCAGCCAATGCTGCAATCGCAGCGGCATCTGCAACACGCGGTGCGTGCCGCGCCCACGCCAGCGGAACCACGGCGCCCAGCCGCTGACCGGATGGATGCCGGTCACCACCAGGATGCCGCCTGGTGCCAGCACGCGAACCGCCTCGGCCAGCAAATTACCGGCCAGTGCGACCACTTCCAGCGCGTGCCGTAGCAGCACCAGCTCGAACGCGTCGTCGATGAAGGGCAACAGCTCATCCGTGGCCGCACGCAGGTCGCCGGCATAGTGTCCATCCTGCACCCGCAGCCTGACCCAGCAGCCGAGCATCGGCAGCGCCGGCGGCACGTCGAACGCCGACGCGCTGACCAGCAGCGCGTGGGTGCCGGAGCAGCGCTGCAGGTCAGTTGCCACCGCGCGCGCCTGCTCATCCAGCAGCTGGCGCAGCGGCGCGCTGGCATAGATGTCGCGATCGCGTGGCAGCATGCATCCGGCCCGGTGGAATCCAATGCGCGAGTGTAATGGCTCGATTGCATCGGCAGCAGCTTGCATCGCAATGCGGCCTGCCGCGCGTGGCTGAACGATCGCCGCGCCACTTAACACCCATCTAACGGGTGCGCGGCGCGGGCTCTCTATAGTCGGCTCCTCACGCATGCCCAGGATGGCTGCGCCTGTGGTCGATCAAGGGGAGCGCAGCCGGCCAGACGGAGGCGCCCAACACGCAGCGGATTCCATCGTGCATCTCATCCCGTTACCGGCGCTGGCCGACAACTACATCTGGCTGCTCTACGACGATCGTGGCAACGCGGTGGTGGTGGACCCTGGCGATGCTGCGGTGGTCGAGCGCGCGCTGGCCGCACGCCAGCTGCAGCTGCGTGCGATCCTGCTGACGCATCACCATCAGGACCATGTCGGCGGCGCGCACGCGTTGCGCGGCCGGCATGCGGTGCCAGTGTACGCACCGGACGATGCGCGCATCGAAGCGAGCACAGTGGCGGTGACAGACGGCACCTGGGTCGAGCTGGCATCGCCCAGGCTGCGTCTGCAGGTGCTCGCGATACCCGGGCATACGCTCAGCCACATCGCCTACGCGGGAGAAGGCCTTCTGCTGTGCGGCGACACACTTTTCAGCCTCGGCTGTGGGCGGCTGTTCGAAGGCACGCCGGCGCAGATGCTCGCCTCGCTGGAGCGCCTGTCGGCGCTGCCGCCCGACACGCTGGTGTGTGCCGGCCACGAATACACCGCGACCAACGGCCGCTTCGCGCACACCGTCGA
>JAJYSM010000085.1 GCA_021793575.1 Pseudomonadota bacterium | reverse complement strand
CGATTTGATCTGCGTGCGATGCTGCCGCGACTGGCGCGGGCGATGATGCTCTGCAAGCCTCATCCCGAGCCGGTTCTGCGCATGGCGAGCAATTTTCATGGCTGAGGATCAGGGCGAATCAGGTGAGTTGAAGTCGCTGGATTCCGGCTTTCGCCGGAATGACGAGGTTTCTGGAGGTTCCCACCAGTCAAGCATCATCCCGCCGAAGCGTCTCACGAAATCAGGGCATTCAGAATGGCTTGGCTAGTACCAGATAGATCACGACCAGCATCAGTAGCACGGGTAGTTCGTTAAACCAGCGCAAGGCAATCGACGATGGCAGCGGAACCCCTGCAGCGCTGCGTTTGAGCAAACGACCGCATCCAATGAAATATATAAACATTATTGCGACGAGAGCGAGCTTGGCATCCATCCAGTGCGTCGAACCGACGATGTTCGGCAACCCCGTGGGGAACACCCTCCAACCCTGCCACAGGAGCAGTCCGAAGAAGAGGGTCAGACCGAACATGTAGTGACCGAACTTGTACAGCCTTAGCCCCATCAATTGCAGCCGTGGCTTCACTGCGGGTTCGCCGGCCGTCTCTGCCAGGTTGACCAGAATCCGGGGAAGATAGAAAACCGCTGCGACCCAACCAATGACGAACAGCAAATGGAAGGTTTTTACAAGAATGTAAGTCATCGAAAGATCACGAGTCACCACTGCCAAACGCAGCGCGGATGATGCTAACACGCTTGCCTGAGTGGTGGATGCCGAATGGTTTTCTGTGCGGCGCGCACGAAGATTTATGCAACGAAAAATGCCAGGGAAAACTCAAAAAAACCGGTAAATTCAGTGAATATTTCAAGATTGTGTGGACATGAATGCGACCCTATGACGCAGTTCCAGTGCGCTGTGTGCTTGTGCTCCTCGCCTTCCGCAGTCGAGTGGTTTTTTTGTGGAAAGGCACCTCAAAAGTAAGCGGTAACGCCGCGGCGTTGTTGCCTACCTGGCATCGATGGCGTAAAGGTCCGCTCATGAGCCTGCTGGCGACGGCCAAGGCCAACGGGCATGAGCCGCAGGCGTGGCTGACCGATGTGCTGACCCGGCTGCCGACCACTCTCAACCGCAATGTTGTAGCCCTGCCGCCCGCTGGACTTTGCCGACGTGGTACAGGCGCTCCAGGAGGCTTCCGGCTTTGATATCTACCGGCTGCTTGCCGCCATGGGTCGCACGTTACTTCAGCGACGCCGACAATGCGTTGCGTGCCGCCACTGTGTGGAGCTACGCCGCAAACGGGTACTGGTGCTGGACCAGTCAGGCGCGCGGCGTTGGCTGATTGACTATGCCGCCATCAACCTGGTAGGCGTGGATGTCGCCATCCGCGAGCAGCCGGCCCGTGGTCTGGGGCGGCACGAAGTGGCCGTGGGAGACACCGTGGGCTCCCAGGGTCGCGCAGGTCGCCAGCGTGCCCGCCAGGTCATTCGCCCCAACGACAAGACCGTGACCCTGCGGTGTGACGGGCAGAACTGGCGCGTGGGCTACGGTCTGCTGCATCGTTTGGTCGACAGCAACAGCTGCGAATGGTCCATGGCTGCGCGCCTTTGATCGCCCAGGCACGTCATGCGCCAGCCCCCGCCCAGGCCCTGATACGAGGTGTCATGGCCGGCCGCTGACACCTGTATGCTTCTGGCGTGACTGTGATGGCACGACCATTTCGGCATAGGCGGGAGGAATGCCCCCAGTCGCTGCGATGTATCGCGCATCGCAGCATCCGTACTGGTGCGGGTCAAGCTCTGACGCTAAACTGTCGCGATTTTGCGGGGTTCAACACTCCGCTACATGATTGAAACATCGGAGAGCCTGATGGCGAACGAAGTCGTCGACCATGGCCGCCGCCGTTTCCTGACAGCAGCCACCGCGGTGGTGGGTGCTGTGGGAATCGTGTCGGCAGCTGTGCCTTTTATCAAGTCGTGGGAGCCCAGTGCCCGCGCCAAAGCCGCTGGCGCTTCGGTTGTTCAGTCGCTGAAGAAGATTGAGCTTGGCCAGCAGCTGATTGTGGGCTGGCGCAGCCTTCCGGTGTTCATCGTCAACCGCACGCCGGCCCAACTGGCGGCGCTTCCCGGGCAGGATGCCCGTCTGGTCGATCCCAAGTCCAATGGCAGCTCGGCCAATCAGCAACCCAGGTACGCGCAGAACGAGACGCGCTCGATCAAGCCCGAGTGGCTGGTGATGGTGGGCATCTGCACGCATTTGGGCTGCGTGCCCAACTACGTAGGTGAGATGAAGCCGGAGCCGTTCGATCCGAACTGGCAGGGTGGCTACTATTGCCCGTGCCACCACTCGCGCTACGACATGGCTGGCCGCGTGTACCAGGATGTCCCCGCGCCGAAGAACATGGAGATCCCGCCGTATCACTTCATTGACGACATGACCATCCAGATTGGCGTGGATCCGAAGGGGGCTGTCTGATGTCCAACGTATTGACTCGCCTGGGCGACTGGGTCACCGAGCGTGCGCCGAACATGATGCCGGCCTACCGCAAGCACATGACCGAGTACTACGCGCCGAAGAACTTCAACCTCTGGTATTACTTCGGTTCGCTGGCCTTCCTGGTGCTGATCAACCAGATCGTCACGGGCATCTTCCTGACGATGAACTACAACCCGAGTGCGGCCGGCGCGTTCGACTCGGTGCAGTACATCATGCGCGACGTGGAGTGGGGCTGGCTGATCCGCTACATGCATTCCACCGGCGCCTCGCTGTTTTTCGTGGTGGTGTTTCTGCACATGTTCCGCGGCATCATGTACGGCTCATACAAGAAGCCGCGCGAGCTGGTGTGGCTGCTCGGCATGCTGATTTACCTGGCGCTGATGGCCGAGGCGTTCATGGGCTACGTGCTGCCGTGGGGCAACATGTCGTTCTGGGGCGCCAAGGTGATCATCTCGCTGTTCGGTACCATTCCGGTGATCGGCAACGGCCTGGTGGAATGGATCATGGGCGACTTCCTGCCCGGCGATGCCACGCTGAACCGCTTCTTTGCGCTGCACGTGATCGCGCTGCCGCTGGTGCTGCTGCTGCTGGTGGTGCTGCATCTGGCCGCGCTGCATGAGGTGGGTTCCAACAACCCGGATGGTGTCGAGATCAAGAAGGGGCCGAAAGGCAACCGCTGGAGTGCGCTGGCGCCTGCCGACGGCATTCCGTTCCATCCGTACTACACGGTGAAGGATATCGTGGGCGTGGGCTTTTTCCTGCTGATCGCGGCCTTCATCATCTTCTTTGCGCCGACGCTTGGCGGCTGGTTCCTGGAGCATGACAACTCGATCATGGCCAACAACCTGGTCACTCCGGCGGAGATCAAGCCGGTCTGGTACTTCACCCCGTTCTACGCGATCGTGCGCATGATCCCGTCATTTCTGGGCTCGGCCGTGTGGGGTGTGCTGGCGATGTTCGGGGCGATCGCGGTGCTGTTCCTGTTTCCCTGGCTCGACCGCGGCAAGGTCAAGTCGATCCGCTATCGCGGCACCGGCTTCAAGGTGGCGCTGGCGGTGTTCGTGCTGGCCTTCATCGGGCTCGGTGCGGTCGGCGCAGGCGTCACCGCCGAGGTGATACCGGAGTGGTTCGGCAACGTGGACCTGACCACCTGGGAAAACCTGTTCGGCCGCGTGATGACGGCCCTGTACTTCGGCTTCTTCGCTTTTCTCTGGGCCTATACGTATTTCGGCTGGGAGAAGACCAAGCCGGTTCCGGATCGGGTGACCATGCATGACTAAGCGGCAGATCTTGACTACACGGGGCGCCCTGATGAAGCAGTTCCTACCTTCGCTGGCACTGGCTCTGGGCCTGCTGATCGGCGCCGCGCCAGCGCACGCCGAAAGCGGCCCCGCGCTGCTGTCGTCCGGCGCCAACGTCAACGACCAGGCTTCGCTGCAGCGCGGCGCCAAGCTGTTCTTCAACTACTGCGTCGGCTGCCATTCGCTGAAGTACATGCGTTACTCGCGCATGGCCGCGGATATCGGCCTGTCCGAGCAGGACGTGATGCAGAATCTCAACTTCACCGGCGCGCGCTTCGACGATCCGGTGATCTCGCACATGCCCCCGGCGTTGGCCACCCACTGGTTCGGCAAGGCGCCGCCGGACTTGTCGCTGGAGGTCAGTGCCAGGGGAGCTGATTGGGTCTATACCTATCTCAACTCGTTCTACCTGGATCCACACAGCCCGATCGGCTGGAACAACACCGTGCTGCCGAACGCAGCCATGCCGTTTCCGCTGTCCGAGCTGCAGGGCATGCAGACGGCGGTGATGAAGCCGGGTAGCCAGGACGAAGTGGAGAAGCTCACGCTCACGCATCCCGGTTCGATGACGCCGGCACAGTTCCAGCAGGCCACCCGCGACCTCACCAACTTCCTCGACTACGTCTCCGAGCCGGCGGCGCTGCAGCGGCACAAGTACGGCATCTGGGTGCTGCTGTTTCTGGTGGTATTCACCATGCTGGCGTACCTGCTCAAGAAGGAATACTGGAAAGACGTCCACTGAGCCGCATGGCATCATCCGACTGCGGCGGCCACGAGCCGCCGCAGTCGTCTCACCGATGGGGAATCGAGCATGATCCAAAACGCTCGCTCGCGTACCGTATTGACGCTGTATACCACCGCCGATGACATCCAGTGCCATCGCGCGCGTCTGGTGCTGGCCGCCAAGGGCGTCAGCTATGAGCGCGTCCTGGTGGATCCGGCCAAACCGCCGGAGGATCTGATCGACCTCAACCCGTACGCCAGCACGCCGACGCTGGTTGACCGCGACCTCACCCTGTTCGATACCTCGGTGGTCTGCGAGTACCTCGACGAACGTTATCCGCACCCGCCGCTGATGCCGATCGATCCGCTCTCGCGGGCGCGCCTGCGAGTCGCCGCGGTGCGCATCGAGCGCGACTGGCTGACCGAGGTCGATGCCATCCGCGCCGGTGGCCGTCCGGCCGAGGCGGCGCGCAAACGCCTGCGCGAGCAGCTGCTGGCCACGCTGCCGCTGTTCAAGGCGTCGAAGTTCTTTCTCAACCCGGAGATGAGCTTGGTCGATTGCCTGGTGGCGCCGGTGATCTGGCGGTTGCCGTGGCT
This sequence comes from Pseudomonadota bacterium, assembly GCA_021793575.1. Taxonomy (GTDB): domain Bacteria; phylum Pseudomonadota; class Gammaproteobacteria; order Xanthomonadales; family Rhodanobacteraceae; genus Rhodanobacter. Next base: position 6,460 of record JAJYSM010000085.1, on the reverse strand, counting down.
GGGCGTGGAGCTGGGCCGCGAAGGCAAGCCGATCATCGACTACGGTGAGCGGCTGTTCCACAGCCAGGGTTTCACTCGCAGCATGACCGAACAGGAAAAGGCCATGCGGCCGCTCCATGAGCACGAATGAACCGATCGCGATGAGTTCCAATCGCCCGTACCTGCTGCGGGCGATCTACGACTGGATCAGCGACAACCACCTGACCCCGTATGTGCTGGTCGACGCCGGCTTCGCAGGCGTGCGCGTGCCGCCGCAGGTGATCAAGAACGGCCAGGTGGTGCTGAATCTGGCGATGCGTGCGGTCGGCAATCTGGATCTGGGCAACGAGTGGATCAGTTTCCAGGCGCGCTTCTCCGGAGTCAGCCACGCCATCCACATTCCGGTGCAGGCGGTGCTGGCGCTGTATGCGCAGGAGAACGGCCAGGGCATGATGTTTCCGGCCGATGAAGGCGGTGATACGCCACCGCCCTCCGCGCCATCGCCGCCCGACGATGCGCCGCCGTCCTCCGACGCCGCCGATGCCGGCGCGGACAAGCCCAAGCGCAGCGCGCCGCATCTGCGCGTGGTCAAGTAGCCGCAGCGCTGCGGATCGCAGTCAGACAGGGCGGCCTGCTCAATGCAGCCGGTCGCTGCTGCGTCGGCGCGAATCCAGCGAAATCACGTTGTCGTGCGGCGCCGTCAGAGCCGCACGCACGGGCAGCTCGCCCGCCGCCTGGGCGATGGTGGGCAGGCTGAGACGGCTGAGCGCGCTGCCGACCATCCACAGACGGCCGGGCTCGCGGTCGTCGCCGTCGATACTGACCTCGAAGCCGTAGCAGCGTTCGATGCGGCGCTGTCCGTGTACGCGGCGCAGGCCCACACCGCGCAGGCCGACCGTTTCGTCCAGCAACTGCAGTCCGTGCTGCTGGCACTGCCGTCGCGCCTCCTGCACCGCGCGCTCGCGCGCCACACTGAGTTTCAGCCACAGGCCGACCACGCTGCCCAGCAGCAGCAACAGCAGCAAGTTGGAAAGATCGCTCATGCCTGCAGTGTGTGGGCGCGATTGGCCGCAGGCAAGCGGTGCGCCGATCAGCCCAGCCGCAGCCGCAACGACAGGTCGACGGCCCTCACGTGCTTGGTCAATGCGCCAACCGAGATGAAATCGACGCCGGTGCGCGCGTAGTCGCCGATCGTGTGCAGATCGACATTGCCGGACGCTTCCAGTGACACCAGGCCGGCGGCCTGCCGCACTGCATCGCGCATCAGCGGCAGGCTGAAATTGTCCAGCAGCACGCGATCCACGCCCGCGGCCAGCGCCTGCGCCAGCTCATCGAGGTTTTCCACCTCGACCTCCAGCAGCAGCTCCGGGTGCAGTCGTCGCGCCGCCTGCACCGCGGCGGCGATGCCGCCTGCCGCGATGATGTGGTTTTCCTTCACCAGGATCGCGTCATGCAAGCCCATGCGATGGTTGTGGCCACCGCCGCAGCGCACCGCGTACTTTTGCGCCAGGCGCAGGCCTGGAACGGTCTTGCGCGTGTCCAGCACACGCACGCCGGTGCCGGTCACCGCCGCCACGTAATCGGCGGTCAGCGTGGCGGTGCCCGACAGCAGCTGCAGGAAGTTCAACGCCGAGCGCTCGGCGCTCAGCAGCGGCCGGGCATGCCCGGCCAGGTGGCAGATCACCGCGCCGGGTGCCACCCGTTGGCCATCGATGGTGTGCCAGTCGATGCGCGCGGAAGGGTCCATGCGGCGAACGCAGGCATCGAACCATGGAATGCCGGCGATCACCGCCTCTTCGCGGCAGGTCAGTGCGGCCTCGGCGCGGGCGTCGGCCGGCAGCAGCTCGGCGGTGGCGTCGCCGCTGCCGAGATCCTCGGCGAGGGCGCGTTCGATGTCGGCGGCGATCTGGGCGGCGGACGGCGCCGCCAGGAAGTCCGGACTCATTCGCTGTCGGTCGCCAGGCTGTCGTCGGGCTGCTTCAGCCGGCCCACGATCGCACTCATCGCACGGTCGAACAGCGCATTGGCGGCCAGCACGCGGGCATGCCCGTCGGCAATCAGCACGGCCAGTGCCTGTGGTGTGTAATCAGCCACCTTCAGCCCACGCCGATTGACGAACAGATAACGCCCGCTCATCGGGCTGATCCATGACAGCTTGGCGCGCGCCATCGGCTCGTCGACGAGGCAGAACTCCAGCCATGTGCCCGGTTGCAGCGCCTGCACCTGATGCCACTCGGGGCTGTCCGGCGACACCATCACCGGATCGTCGTCGAGGGTTTCGTCGGCCTGTGCCTCGCGATCGACGACCGGCTGGATGCTGTCGGGTATCGCCAGCATCGCGGTGTCCTCCTCGACCGGGGGAAGCTCGCTGGGTTCGACCTTTTCGCCGAGCTGCTGGCGGTAGTAGGCATGCAGCTGGGCGAGCAGGCGCTCGATGTCATTTTCCTGGAACGCCACGTTGGCCAGACCCAGCCGCAGTGAACGTTCGATACCGGGCAGCAGCTGCCGCAGCGCCTGCCGGCTGTCCGCATCGCGGGCTGGCCTGGTGCTGGCGATGAAGCTGTCGACGAAGCGCAGCGCCGCCTTGAACTCGGGCGAGGCTTCGCCCTGACGCAGCACGGTCAACACCAGATGATTGGCCCACGCGCGCACCAGTACGCCATGCACCAGCGGCGGCAGCTTTTGCTCGCCGATGCGGTCGATGATCTCGCGCGCGGCCAACCGGCGCGCCAGTTCGAGCTTTTCCCGACCGCGGGTGGACTCGGCCACGCGCTGTTCGGCCAGTTCGGAGCGGCGCTTGTTGACGTCCTGGAACTGCTGCAGATCGACCAGCAGGCGATCGAAGATGCCGATGTCGTCGTCGAAGTCGTGCAGCAGCTGCTCCACGATGCCCTTGACCTTGTCGAACAGGCGGCGGTCGCGGTCGGACTCCTCCGACCAGCCCTTGGCCTGCTCGGCCAGCCCATCGAGGAGTCGGCGCGCCGGATGCTGGCGATGTGCGAACATCTTGCGGTCGAGGATGGCCGCCTTGAGATAGGGGATCTGCAGGCGCGCCAGCAGCACCTGCATCGGCGCCGGCAGGTTGCGATCCTCCAGGATGAACTCGAACAGCATGCCAACCAGGTCGATGGTGTCTTCGTCGATGGTGGCGACGTGGCTGGAACGCTCGCCGCGCAGCGCGCCGATCTGGCTCAGCAGCTGGCTCTTCAGCTGCAGCACCTCACGGCTGAGCGCCGCGGCGTCATCCGGCATCGCCTGTGGCAACGGGCCGGCGCTGGCGATCTGGCTCTGCAGCACGCTGAGCGCGCCGAGCAGCTCATTGGCCGAGGGCAGCGGGCCGCTCGTGGTCTGCATGGCGCCGCCCCCGCCCGCGCCGCCGGCCTGGCCACGGCGTGCGCTGAACAGCGCGTGCAGCGTCTGCAGCAGGTCAATGGGAATGTCGCCGGTCTCGTCGACGGTCGCCACACCTGCCGCAGCGGTCTGGCCGGTGGCAGTGGCGATAGCGGCGGCGGTGGCGGCTTTGCCGCCGGGGCTGCGCAGCACCTCATGGCGCAGCTGCGGCAGCACGCCGGCGCGTACCAGTTCAAGGTTGACCTCCTGGTAGAGCTCCTCCAGTGCGGACAGCACGTAGCGATCGAACAGTTTGTAGATGATCAGCTTGACCCGCATGTCAGCGCTGATCTCATGCAGCGCCTGACGAAACGCCTGCGACAGGATCGCCGGCGCCACCGGGTTGCTGCTGTCGTCGATCCTGTGGCCGCCGCAGATCACCGACAGCCGCTGGTTGACTGCGAACAGGTCGCGCGCCAGGCGCGATTCGTTCTTGCCGATCATGCTGGTGATCGCCAGCGATTCCTCCAGCTCATTGTCGGCCACCAGCGACAGCTCGAGCGAACCTGGCAACGGCGCAGCCACTGCGGGGGCATGCTGCAGCGGGCGGGTCAATTCACCGAGGCTGCGGCTGATCGCGGACAGAAAATGGCGTTCCACCGTCGGGCGGCGTTTGCGCACTTCGCGCATGCCGTCGAAGTAATGCATCTGGGCCGCATTGTTTTCGGCCTTTTCGGCCAGATCGAACAGCGCATCGTCGACGTGTTCGAAGGTGTTGCTGATCCACTGCTGCAGGCGACGACTCGCGATGCCGCGTACCGCATTGAGCAGCTCGCCGACGCGTTCGCTGCTGGGGTCGAGCCGCTGACTCAGATTGACGACACGGGGTGACTCGCTGGATTCGTTCATCGTCCTGCCCCTGGACAGTGCTGTACATGCCAGCAGCCGCTGGGGCTGGCCGGATGTTCACAATAAGCCAAAGTCCTGCGCGTGTCATGCAGGCCGCAGCCCGCGCTTACGATGCGGCGGGAAAATCGGTCAGCTGCAGCGTGCCGATACCTTCCTCGGGGAGCATCACCGGGATGCCGTCGTCGATCCGGTAGATCACCTTGCGGTCGATGGTGATCAGCGCCTCGGCCACGCGCTCGCTCACCGCCACGCCGGCCACCGTATCGACCTTGCCGACGCCGATCGCGCCGTTCAGTGCATCCAGTTCGGCGCGGCTCAGCGGTCGCAGCGGGGTCTTGTTGACGGGGCAGCACAGAATGTCGAGGAGACGCTTGTCCATGGCGGGTCTGCGGATGTCCAGGTGCTGGGGAAAGTCCGTACAATAACGGCTTTTGGACGGCCGGGCCATGACATCAGCCAGCAAGTCGCCGCGCGTTGGCGTGGTGATGGGTTCGCGTTCGGATTGGGACACCATGCAGTACGCCGTCAGTGTGCTGACCGAACTGGGTGTGCCGCACGAGGTGCAAGTGGTGTCCGCCCACCGCACGCCGGATTTGCTGTTCCAGTACGCCGAACAGGCAATCGCGCGCGGCCTGCAGGTCATCATCGCCGGCGCCGGCGGTGCCGCGCATCTGCCCGGCATGCTGGCGGCCAAGACGCGGCTGCCGGTGCTCGGCGTGCCGGTGCAGTCCAAGGCGCTGAACGGGATGGATTCGCTGCTGTCGATCGCGCAGATGCCAGCCGGCATCCCGGTGGGCACGCTGGCGATCGGCCGCGCCGGCGCGGTGAATGCCGGCCTGCTGGCCGCCGCGGTGCTGGCCCTGCACGATCCGGCGCTGGCCGCGGCGCTGGAAGGCTGGCGCGAGCGGCAGACCGCCGCGGTACTCGACCAGCCGGACCCGCGCCAGTGAGCGTGGGGCGCCAGCCCGTGCTGGGTATTCTGGGCGGTGGTCAGCTGGCGCGCATGCTGGCGCTGGCTGCGGCGCCGCTGGGCGTGCAGGTGCGCGTGGTCGACAGCGCCGCCGATGCCTGTGCCGGGCAGGTCGCTCCGCTGCGGGTGGCCGATTGGACCGACTACACCGCGCTGGACGCATTCGCCGCCGAGGTCGACGTGGTCACCTTCGACTTTGAGAACGTGCCGGCCGCAACCGCCCGCTGGCTGGCCGAGCGCACCAGGGTGTTTCCGAATCCACGGGCGCTCGCGGTGGCACAGGACCGGCTGGCCGAGAAGACCCTGTTCCGCGAGTGCGGCCTGCAGACGCCGCCGTTCATGGCGGTGGACAGCCGCGACGATCTCGTGCGCGCGCTGCAGGCAATCGGCGCGCCAGCGATCCTCAAGACGCGCCGGCTCGGCTACGACGGCAAGGGCCAGTTCCGCCTGCGGCAGGCCGCCGATGCGGATGCCGCGTGGGCGGCACTGGGGGCGCAGGCGGCGGCGCACGGGCTGATCCTGGAGGCGTTCGTGCCGTTCGAGCGCGAGCTGTCGGTGCTTGCGGTGCGCGGGCGCGACGGCGAGTTCCGCAGCTGGCCGCTGACCCGCAACTGGCATGTCGACGGCGTGCTCAGCCTGAGCCTGGCGCCGGCGCCGGACATTGACGCGCTGCAGCCGCGCGCCACCGCGCTGGCGCGCACGCTGGCCGAGCGGCTCGATTACGTCGGCGTGTTCGCGCTGGAGCTGTTCGTGATGGACGGCCAACTGCTGGGCAACGAGATGGCGCCGCGCGTGCACAACTCCGGCCACTGGACGATCGAGGGCGCGCACACCAGTCAGTTTGAGAACCATGTGCGCGCCGTGCTGGGGCTGACGCTGGGCGACACCGGCGCGCGCGGCCTCTCGGCGATGTTCAACTGGATCGGCGAACTACCAGATCCCGCGCCGGTGCTGCGGGCCGTCGACGCCCACTGGCACGACTACGGCAAGCAGGCGCGAGCGGGACGCAAGGTGGGGCACGCCACGCTGTGCGCGCCGGATGCCGCGCAGCTGGTCGTACAACTGACCGGGATGGCTACGGCGCTCGGGCGCGAGGAACAAGCAGCGCCGGCAGCGCAGGCGCTGGCACGCCTGCGGTAAGTTTTTCCTGATTAGCGCTGAAGTTAAGCCGGAGTCGCGGGATTTGCGACGTCTTTGACGGAAGCTGTGACCTCCCGAACCGAGGTCACTGCGATGCCCATGAACCGTATCCAGTTCCAATCCGGGCTGTCG
>JAJYSM010000084.1 GCA_021793575.1 Pseudomonadota bacterium | reverse complement strand
CGGGCGCGCACACGATTCCGAAGTTCGGCCTGTTCAGCGTGACGCCGGTGGGCCTGGCGCTGGCGCTGGTCGGCGTGCTGTATTTCTACCTGTTCGGCCGCAAGCTGATGCCCGAGCACGAGGACGAGCGGCTGAAGGTGACGCCCGGCCGTACCGAAAGCTACTTCGCCGAAACCTACGGCATCGGCGGCGAGACCGCCGAGCTCACCGTCACCGCCGAGAGCCCGCTGGTCGGCATGAGCATCGGCGAGGTGGAGCAACTGCACGAGGCGCCGCTGATCCTGGCGATCAAGAGCGGCAACGACGCACGCATGGCGCCACCGGCCGACCACGTGATCTGGGTCGGCTCGATCCTCGGCGTGCTCGGCCCGCGCGAACAGCTGGCGCAGTTCGCCAACAACCAGCTGTGCCGGCTGTCGACCCGCATGCGCCAGCTCGGCGAGCTGTTCAACCCCAGCCGCGCCGGCATTTCCGAGGTGGTGATTCCGCCCAGCTCGCGCTTCATCAAGCAGACCCTGGGCGACCTGCGGCTGCGCAAGCGCTTCGGCATTTCGGTGCTGGCGGTGTATCGCGGCGACCAGGTATTCCGCGACGACGTGCGCGGGGTCAGCCTGCGCGCCGGCGATACGCTGGTGCTGCACAGCAACTGGCACGACCTGGCGCTGGCCGCGGAGGACAAGGATCTGGTCGTCGTCACCGACATCCCGAAGGAGGAGCAGCGCCCCGGCAAGATCTGGCAGGCGGTGGGCTTTTTCGTGCTGGCCAAGTGCCTGGCGCTGTTCACCAACCTCGACCTCTCGGTGGCGATGATGACCGGCGCCATCGGCATGCTGCTGACCGGCGTGCTGAACATGGACGAGGCGTACAAGGCGATCAACTGGAAGACCATCTTCGTCACCGCCTGCCTGATCCCGCTCGGCTGGTCGATGGATTCCACCGGCACCGCCGCGTGGCTGGCGCAGGAGGTATTGCAGTATCTTGGGCATGCCGCGCCGTGGATTCTGCAAGCGTCACTGGCCATCCTGACGCTGCTGTTCTCGCAGGTGATGTCCAACGTCGGCGCCACCGTGATGATGGTACCGATCGCGATCAGCGTGGCCGTGGCCACCGGCGGCAATCCGTCGGCTTATGCGCTGATCGTGGCGGTCTCCTCGTCCAACACCTTCCTGCTCAGTTCCGGCCATCCCGCGCTGATGATGGTCACCGGCCCCGGCGGCTATCGCGGCAAGGATTTCCTGCGCGTCGGCATACCGCTGACGCTGGCGATGCTGGTGGTGACGCTGGTCGCGATCAATCTGATGTTCCGCTGATTGCGGCCGGGTGCTGGTTCGGCGCCAGCTGGATCAGGCCGTCCTCCACCCGCACCGCCACCGCCTGCAGATGTTCGCCGCGGCAGGGGCCGGCCACGCACCGTCCGTCGGCCGCATCGAACGTGGCGCCGTGCACCGCGCAGATCAGCTGGCCGCGCTGAAGCAGAAACTTGCCCGGCGCATAGTCCAGCCGGCGCCCGGCGTGCGGGCAGACATTGCGGAAGGCGCGCACCTCGCCCGCGTGCCGCAACAGGATCAGGTCGAGCGGCTCGCCGCCGGCCTGCGCCACTGCGTCCAGCGCGACCGCGGCGCCTTCGACCAGCGCGTCCAGCCGGCACAGCGCGATGGGGCTCGGCGATTGGGCGGGGTGTGTATCCATCGGCACTTGTCTCGCGAGCCGGCTGGCCCCATGGTGGGAAACGCAAGTCTATTGGCTCGCCCGGCGAGTTTGACATACGGATTTCCCAGCCATGGTCGTTACCCTTCCCCTCCTGCGCCGCTCGCGCAACCCGCTGGTTCGCGCCTTGTCGTTGCTGCTGGGCGTGGCGCTGATCGGCCTGCTGCTGCTGTTCGGGCTGGCCGTCGCCGGCGTGCTGCTGGTGGGTGGCGGCCTCTGGCTGGTCTGGCGCCAGTGGCAGCTCCGCCGCGCGATGGCGCATGCGCCGGCCGCACGCCCCGCACCGGCGCCGGACGTGCTGGAAGGCGAGTTCGTGGTGATCCGGCAGGATCGCCCGGCCGCGCATTGAGCACATGATCCGGATGGATGCCGGCAGACACCCGGCCTAAGCTGCTGACATTCGCTCACGGATGCCGCCATGCCCCAGTCGACCGAAACCGCGCTCGAACAGGTGCGCCTGCAGCTCGATCGCGCCGAGCAGGCGCCCACCCTGGACGCACTGGCGCAGGCCGCCAAGCTCAGCACTGGCCATCTGCAGCGCGCGTTTCGCCGCCGCTACGGCATGAGCCCCGCCGAGTACCATCGCGCCCGCCGCTTCGGCCAGCTGAAGGCAGCCCTGCGCGAAGGCGTCGCGGTGGCCGACGCGGTGTACGGCGCCGGCTTCGGTTCCGGCAGCCGGGTCTACGAGCACAGCGACCGCCTGCTCGGCATGACCCCGGCCAGCTATCGCGCCGGTGGCGCCGGCGCCAGCATCCGCTACACCACCACGGCCACGCCGCTGGGCCGGCTGCTGGTCGCCACCACCGCGCGCGGCCTCTGCGCGGTGACGCTGGGCGAGGACGACGCCGAGCTGGAAACGCGGCTGGCGGCGGAGTTTCCGCAGGCCGCGCGCGAGCGCGTCGACCACGGTCGCGCGGAATGGCTGGATGCGGTGATCGCGCGCATCGCCAGCGAGCTGGGCTGGAGCGACGCGGCGGCGCCGGCGCTGCCGCCGCTGGATGTCGCCGCCACCGCGTTCCAGTGGCGGGTATGGGATGCGCTGAGCCGGATTCCCGCCGGCCACACCATGAGCTACGGCGAACTGGCCGCCGTGCTGGGCCAGCCGAAAGCCGCGCGGGCAATCGGCCGCGCCTGCGGCAGCAACCGGCTGGCGCTGATCGTGCCGTGCCATCGCATCGTGCGCGAAGACGGCTCGCCCGGCGGCTGGCGCTGGGGCGTCGAGCGCAAGCGCGAGCTGCTTGCCCGCGAAGGCCGCCTGCAAAAGCATCCACCCGGCTGACCACGAGGCATCGCGACAGAAGCCATCGCTCGCGCTGCCGGCTTCGCGGATAATGCCGCACCCCGCCTCACGATCCCTGCCCATGCCCGACAGTTCCGCCCGCGCCGCGGCGGTTGCACCGCGTTCCCTGCGCGATCCCCGCGTGCTGATTCCGCTGGGGCTGCTGGCGCTGTACGTGATCTGGGGTTCGACCTACCTGGCGATCCGCTACGCGCTGGCCAGCTACCCGCCGTTTTTGCTGGCCGGCGTGCGCTTTCTGGGTGCCGGCTGCGCGCTGTATGGCTTCCTGCGCTGGCGCGGCATGGCGGCGCCGACGCGGCTGCAATGGCGCAATGCCGCGTTCAGCGGCGTGCTGCTGCTCGGCTTCGGCAACGGTCTGGTGTGTTTCGCCGAGCAGCGCGTCAGCTCGGGCGTCGCCGCCGTGGCGGTGGCCAGCATGCCGCTGTTCGCCGCCGTGTTCTCCGGCCTGTATGGCCTGTGGCCAAACCGGCGCGAGAGCGTGGGCCTGCTGATCGGCTTTGCCGGAGTGATCGTGCTGAACTTCGGCAGCAGCCTGTCCGGTTCGCGCATCGGCGCGCTTGCGCTGCTTACGGCGGCGATGTGCTGGGCGTTCGGCTCGGCCTGGAGCCGGCGCCAGGACATGCCGTCCGGCCCGATGAACACCGCCGCGCAGATGCTCTGCGCCAGCATCGCGCTGCTCGCGGTGGGCTATGCGAGCGGCGAACACCTGCCCGCGCATCCGACCGCACGGGCCACGCTGGCGGTGGTGTATCTGGCGGTGTTCGGCTCGATCATCGCCTTCAGCGCCTACCTGTACGTGCTCAAGCACGCGCGGCCGGCGCTGGCCACCAGCTACGCCTACGTGAATCCGCCGGTGGCGGTGCTGTTCGGCGTGCTGCTGGCCGGCGAACACGTGGGTACGTACGAGCTGGCCGGCATGGCGATCATCCTGTGCGGGGTGGCCGCGATCACCCTGGCGCGGCAGCAGCGCGCATGAATCCACGTCCGTTCTGACGCGCTGCGCGGTGCCGCCGCCGCGCCCTCACAGCTCGCGCAGCGCCGTGGTCACCGGCAACCGCGCCGCGCGCACGGCGGGAAACAGCCCGCCGACGAAGCCGATCGCCATCGCCCACTTGAGGCCGGTCCACAGCAGCTGCGGCGACACCCGGAACTGGAATACCACCTGGCTGAAGTTGGCGCCCAGGGTAGAGGCGGTGTAGCCGTTGAAGATCAGCCAGGTGATGCCGCCACCCAGCACGCCGCCGAGCAGCGCCAGCAGCATCGTTTCCAGCAGCACCGACACCACCACCGGCACGCCGCGGAAGCCGATCGCGCGCAGCGTGGCGATCTCGCGCGCCCGCGCCGCGACCGCCGCGAACATGGTGTTGAGCGCGCCGAAGATGGCGCCGATCGCCATGATCGCGCCCACCGTGATGCCAACCACGCGGATCACCTTGGTCAGGCCCTCGGACTGCTTGTTGTAGTACTCGCGGGTGGTGCTGACGTCCACCTTCAGGCGCGGGTCGGCGGACAGCGCCGCCTTGAACGTGTCGAACGCCTGCGGCGAGGTGAGCCGCACGGTCACCGACTGCGCGCTGCTGCCGCGGCGGTAGGCGGCGGCCACCGTCTGCATGTCACCCCACAGCTCCGAATCGTGCGAGTCGCCGGAGGCAAACACGCCGACCACGGTCCACGGCTGGCCGGCCAGCCGCAGCTGCTTGCCCACGCCGAGCCCGGCGAACTGGCGCAGCGCGCCCTGCCCCACCACCAGTTCGCGCAGGCCCGGCTTGAAACGGCGTCCCTGGATGATGTGGATGTTCGGGCGCAGCGCCCAGGCCTCGTCGCCGACGCCGCGGATCTGCACGTTGGCGTCGACGCCGGGGTCGCTTTTCTTGGGCAGGTTGGCCACCACCGAAAGCTCGGCCGAAGCCACCGGCGCGCCATTCGCGCCGCGCGCCACGCCGGGCGCCTGGGTGATCACGTTGACGCTGTCGCGATCGAGCACCGAGTTGAGCTCGGCGCTGGAGCCGCCGCGCAGCACGATCGCGGTGTCATTGCTGCCGGTCTGCTGCAGCGTGGCCTGAAAGCCATCGCCCATCGCCAGCATCGCCACCAGCACGCCGACCACGCCGGCAATGCCGATCACGATCACCGACGAGGCGCCGATACGCTGGCCCAGCGTGCTGATGCCCACGCCGGTCACCGACAGCGTCTGCCGGCCACGCCGCGTCAGCAGCAGCCACAGCGCCAGCGCCAGCAGCAACGCGCCGACCGCGGCCAGCGGCAGCCGGGCCCAGATGACCAGCCCGACCACCAGCAGCAGCACGAGACCACAGCCCGCCAGAAACGATTTGAACTTGCGCATGGTGATCTCCTCAACGCCCGGCCAGGGCATCGACAATGTTCAGGCGCATCGCGCGCCACGCGGGCAGCAGCCCCACCAGCAATCCGATCAGCAGCATCAGGCCCACGCCCAGCGCCCAGCTGGAGGCGCCCACCGACGGCAGGTTGACCATGCCGCCGCTGCCCTTGCTCACGCCCGGCGCCAGCAGCGCCGCCAGGCCCAGCCCGATGACCCCGCCGAGCACCAGCAGCAGTACCGATTCGGCCAACACCATCGACAGCACGCTGCGGCTGGAGAAGCCGATCGTCTTCAGCACCGCCAGCTCTGAGGTGCGCTCGCGCACCGCCTGCGCCATGGTGTTGCCGGTAAGCAGGATCAGGGTGAAGAACACCGCGCCCATGATCGCGCTCACGATCAGCCCGATGTCGCCCAGCTGCTTGGCGAACGAGGCGCCGAACGCCTGCTCGGTCTGCGTCCTGGTCTCGTGGTCGGAGTTGGCCGACAGCGCGTCGATGGCGCGGGCCACCCGGTCGGCCTGCGCCGGATCCTGCAGGCGGTCGATGTACCAGCCCACCGAATGGCTGGCGTAGGCATTGGACTCGTCGAAATATTTCCAGTGCAGCAGAAACAGCTGGTCGAGCCCGTTGGCCGCGCCCTTGCCCACCGTGAAGATGCCGACGATGTCGAATGGCCAGGTCTTGTCGCCGTTCTTGCGCGGAAAGATGGTCGACTGCAGCGGAATCTTGTCGCCGACCTTCCAGCCGTACTTCTTCGCCAGCGTCGCGCCGATCACCACGCCGGTACGCGTGTCGTCGAATGCCTTGCGCTGCGCCGGCGGCAGGTGGATCTCCGGATAGACGTCCAGATAGTTCGTGCTCACCGCGTAGCTGAAGACGAAGTTCTTCGGATCCTGGTACATGCCGCCGAACCAGTTGGCCCACGCCACGTCGCGCACGCCCGGAATCGCGGCAATCCGCGTCTGCAGCGACAGCGGCACCGGCTGGATGATCGAATAGCGCGACGAGGTCACCAGCCGGTCCACCCCGACGATGCTCTTGCTGCCGCTGTCGAACGCGGTGCGCACCGAGTCGAGCATGCCGAACAGCAGGAACGCGGTGACGATCGACACCAGCGTGAGGAAGGTGCGGGCCTTGCGCCGGAACAGCGCCGCCCAGATCAGATGCAGGTATTTCATGAGAAATGCTCCACCGCATATTTCCTTCTCCCCGGCGGGGAGAAGGTGCCCAGAGGGCGGATGAGGGGTCGGACTTGCGCAGCACCAAAACCAAAGCGCGCTCTGGCGCAGCCATTCCGCCAGAGTGGCCCCTCACCCCAACCCTCTCCCCGCAGGGGAGAGGGAGCTGAAGCGCACCGCGCTCCCCGCCGGGGAGAAGGAGTGAAAGCGGCGGCGCGCATCACGCCAGCGCCTGCTCGACAAGGGTGCCCTTGTCCAGATGCAGCGTGTGGCTGGCGTATTCGGCGGCCTTGGGGTCGTGGGTGACCATCACGATGGTCTTGCCGTGCTCGCGGTTGAGCTGCTGCAGCAGGCCGAGCACGTCCTCGGCCGACTGGCGATCCAGATCGCCGGTGGGCTCGTCGCAGACCAGCAGGGCGGGGTCGGAGACGATCGCGCGGGCGATCGCCACGCGCTGCTGCTGGCCGCCGGACAGCTCGCCCGGCTTGTGCGTGGCGCGGTCGGCCAGCCCCACCAGCTGCAGCGCGATGGCCGCATTCTTCTTGCGCTGCGCCGCCGACAGTTTGGTCAGCAGCAGCGGCAGCTCGACGTTGCGCTGCGCCGTGAGCATCGGCATCAGGTTGTAGAACTGGAACACGAAGCCGACGTTCGACGCCCGCCAGCGCGCCAGCGCGCCGCCGCCGAGCTGGTCGATGCGCTGGCCGCCGACGCCGATGCTGCCGGCGCTGGGCAGATCCAGCCCGCCGATCAGGTTGAGCAGGGTGGTCTTGCCGGAACCGGACGGCCCCATCAGCGCCAGGAAATCGCCTTCGGCGATATCCAGGTTGACGTGGTGCAGCACCTCGACCTTCTGCTTGCCGCGCTCGTAGGTCTTGGCCAGGTTGCGGATCTCGATCAGCGTGCCCATGACGGTTCTCCTGTGGAATGTGGCTGTGGGAGCGACTTCAGTCGCGATGCTGTTTCACTCGGGTGGCATCAGAGCAACTGCATCGCGACTGAAGTCGCTCCCACATGGATGTGGCTAGGGTTTTTCGGGCTGGACGTCCGCGCCATCGCGCAGGTTGGCCGGCGGCGCGATCACCACGCGCTCGCCCGGCGTCACCGCGGCCGGCAGCAGGCGCAGCTCGCCGTAGGCCTGCGCGGCGGGGTTCACCGCGCGCTGCTGCGCCTTGCCGTCCGCGACCACGAACACCACGCTGCGGCCCGCGCGCTGCACGATCGCCGTGGCCGGCACCAGCACGCCCTGCAGCGGATGCGCCGCGGTCGCGGCCTTTTCTTCCAGAAACGACACCCGCACGCCCATGTTCGGCACGATACGCACGTCCTTCTGCTCCAGCGCCACGCGCACCTTGATGGTGGCCTTGCCGCGGTCGGCGGTGGGCACGATGGCGATCACGTGGGCGGGAATCTTCCAGTCCGGATACGCGTCCAGCACCGCCTCGGCGGGCATCCCCGGCTTGACCCGGCCGATGTAGGCCTCGTTCACGTCAACATCCACTTCGAGTGAGTCCATGTCGACAATCGTGCCCACGCCGGTGCGGGTGAAGCCGCCGCCGGCGGAGAACGGCGAGATGATCTCGCCAACCTGCGCATCCTTGGTGGTGATCACGCCGGTGAACGGCGCACGCACCACGGTGTAGTTGAAATTCACCTGCGCCACCGCGGCCTGCGCGTCAGCCGCGCGCACCTGCTGCTGCTGCGCGGCCAGCTGGGCGCGCAGCGTTTCGACCTGGGTGCGCGCCTGCTCGGCACTCTGCGCGGACACCAGCCCGCGCGCGGCCAGCGTGTGCAGCCGCGCGGCGTCGTGCACGCCCTGCGCCAGCTGGGCCCGGTACTGCGCCAGCAGCGCATGCGCCGCGTCGGCCTGCGCCTTGGCCGCGTCCAGGTTGGCCTTGTAGCCGCGGTCGTCCAGCCGCGCCAGTACCTGGCCTTGCTTGACGTGGTCGCCCTCCTCGATCAGCACCGCGGTGAGCGTGCCGGTGATCTGCGCCGACACCGTGGCCTGCCGCCGCGCGGTGACATAGCCGGTGGCCTGCAGCACCGCGCCGGCCTCGCTGTCGGCGCTGGGTGCGATCGCCTGGGCAGTCCGCACGGGCAGCGGACGCTGGCCGAACAGCCGCCAGCCGGCGCCGCCCAGCAGCACCAGCAGCACCAGGCCGCCCGCGATCCACGGCCAGCGGCGGCCGGCCGGACCCTGCTCGTCGCGCTGATGGCGCTCGATACGCAGTTCTTTCAACAGTTCGGCGTTGTCCACCCCAACTCCCTGCCCGGCACTGCCGGTGGCTCGATGTGTGCCAGCTTGGCTGATCGACCCTGTCCCGATCAGGGTGCAGCATCAGCCATCGTCGATGACAGCTGTCATCCGCGCAAGCGGCGCCGCGCGACGCGCCGGATCCGTCCGCCCACCGTGCCCGCGCCGGCGCGGTTTGCTACGCTTGCGGGCATGACTTACCTGATCGCCCCGCCCCGCGTATCCAGCCTGCCGATCCTCGGCAGCGACCAGCGTTTCCCGATCCGTCGGGTGTTCTGCATCGGCCGCAATTACGCCGAGCACGCCCGCGAAATGGGCGCGGTGGTGGAAAGGGATACCCCGCTGTTTTTCTGCAAACCGGCCGATGCGGTGGTCAGCGACGGCGCCGACGTGCCCTACCCGCAGGCCACCGTCGACCTGCACCACGAGGTGGAAATGGTGGTGGCGCTGGGCAGCGGTGGCCGCGACCTCACCGAGGCGCAGGCCGCGGCGCTGGTGTGGGGCTACGGCGTGGGCCTGGACCTGACCCGGCGCGACCTGCAGGCGCTGGCCAAGGCGAAGAGCCATCCGTGGGACGTGGCCAAGGCCTTCGATCACTCCGCGCCGGTGTCGGCGCTGTGCCCGGTCAGCGTCGCGCGTCCGCACGCCGGCACCGAGCTGCGGCTCAGCGTCAACGGCGAGCTGCGCCAGCAGACCACGCTGGCGGAGATGGTGCACAGCGTGCCGGAGATCATCGCCGCGTTGTCGCGACTGTTCGAGCTGCAGGCCGGCGACCTGATCTTCACCGGCACGCCGGCCGGCGTGGCCGCGCTGCAGCGCGGCGATCATTTCCACGCCGAGCTGGACGGCATCGCCGAACTGCACGGACGCATCGTCTGAGGCACGCTCGACTTTTGCACCTCGCGCGGCTGGGTTAGAGTCGGCCGGCCATTCGGCATACCGGGGAGTAGCAGCATGAGCATGCTGGGCGAGTTCAAGACGTTCGCGATGCGCGGCAACGTGATCGATCTGGCAGTGGGTGTGGTGATCGGCGGCGCCTTCGGCAAGATCGTCACCTCGCTGGTCGACCAGATCGTGATGCCGCCGATCGGCTGGCTCACCGGCGGCATCGACTTCAGCGAGCTGAAGTGGGTACTGAAGCCCGCCGACGCCAGCGACCCCAAGCACAAGATGGCCGAGGTGGCGATCCAGTACGGTGCTTTCATCAATACCCTGATCCAGTTCGTGATCATCGCGTTCGCGATTTTCCTGATGATCAAGGCGATCAACCGGCTCACGCGCAAGCAGGACGCCGCGCCGGTCGCGCCGCCGGTCGAGGTGGCGCTGCTGACCGAGATCCGCGACTTGCTGAAGGCGAGGCAGTAGCGGGAGGAGCGGGGAACGGGGAACGGGGAACGGCAGATTATCGGTGTGTCATCGTCATGGGTTTCGGCCAACCCAAATGCACCATCGTCCCCGTCCACCGCCTCACCACCCGCCGATCAGCGCGACTCGAACTTTCCGCCGGCGACCAGCGCGGCGGGGACGCACACCGTCTTCGACAGCACGGTGATCGCCACCGGCACCAGCACCGTGCGTTCGATGCCGCCCACCGCGCTGCAACTGGTGTGGGCGGGCAGGCGGTAGCGGATGATCCGCACGGTGTACTGCGGGCAGACGTCCGCGCAGGGAAACTCGGCCACCACCGGCACCCCGCGCAGCCTGCCCAGCTCGACCGTGCGGTTCATCAGCACGGCCTTGCTCCACGGCCTGCCGGCCCAGGCGCGCAGCGATGCGTCGTCGAGGCCGCGCGGCGGTGCCGCATGCGCCGCGGCGGCCATGCCCAGGCAGCAGGCGGCGATCGTCCCCAGGTGCGTGCGCTGCATATCGGCGGTCCTCGTGTGGATGATGGCCCGACCGGGGGAGCCGGCCCGTAAATGCATTCTCTCCACCGTTCGTCCTGAGCCTGATCTCTACCGTTCGTCCTGAGCGCAGCGAAACGAAGTCAAACGACAGATATCCATACTGTTTACGGGGCGCGCCTATCGTCGTCCATCGACAGCCGCCAGCGTTCAGCCGGCGCCACCCTCGGCCTGCTCCAGCGCGAGCAGGTTGTCCTTGATCCGTCCGATCACCGCCAGCGCCTGCTCCAGCTCGGCGTAGTCGATGCCGCGGCTGGCGTCCTTGCGCAGCTCGCGCGCGATCAGCTCCATGTCGTCGATGATCACGCGCGACTGCTCGGTGGTGTACAGGCGCCAGGCGCGGCGATCCTTCGGGTCGGCGCGGCGCTCGACGAAGCCGGCGGCCTGCAGCCGGTCGATCACGCGGCCGACCGCGATCGGCTCCATTTCCAGAAACTCGGCCAGCTCGGTTTGCCGCAGACCCTCGCGGTGATACAACATCTTGGTGGCGCGCCACTGCGCACGCGTCAGGCCGAATTTCACCGCGCGCCGGTCGAAGTGCTTGCGAAACAGCAGGGTCACATCGTTCAGCAGATAGCCGAAGGACAGGTCTTCCGTGTTTGCCATGATCGGTTGAAACCTCGCATACCTGAGCCACTGCGGCAGCATACGGCGCTGCCATGGTCGACACCATGCCCCTTACCGTGATCACCGCCGACATCACCACTCTGCGCGTGGACGCCATCGTCAACGCGGCCAACCCTGGCCTGCTCGGCGGCGGCGGCGTCGACGGCGCGATCCACCGCGCGGCCGGGCCGGCGCTGCGCGACGCCTGCCGCGAGCTGGCGTGCGTGGCGCCCGGCGTGCGCTGCCCCACCGGCGAGGCGCGCATCACGCTCGGGTTCGCGCTGCCCGCGCGCTACGTGATCCACACGGTGGGACCGGTCTGGCGGGGCGGCGGCCGCGGCGAGGCCGATCTGCTGGCACGCTGCTACCGCAGTGCGCTGGCACTGCTGCGCGAACACGGTCTGCACACGATCGCCTTTCCGGCGATCAGCTGCGGCGTCTACGGTTACCCTGCCGCGCAGGCGGCCGCGGTGGCCGTGGCCACGCTGCGCGCGGCGCTGGTCGACGAGCCGGCGATCGACGTCGCGCTCTGCTGCTTCAGCG
>JAJYSM010000018.1 GCA_021793575.1 Pseudomonadota bacterium | reverse complement strand
TTTCCGGCGATCAGCTGCGGCGTCTACGGTTACCCTGCCGCGCAGGCGGCCGCGGTGGCCGTGGCCACGCTGCGCGCGGCGCTGGTCGACGAGCCGGCGATCGACGTCGCGCTCTGCTGCTTCAGCGCCGCGATGCATGCGATCTGGCAGCAGGCGCTCACTGCAGCTTGAACGGATACAGCGGCGGCAGGTCGCCGCCCGCGTCCGGGCCCGACTCCGCCGCGCGCCAGACGAAGCCGCGTCGGAAGGCCTCGGCCAGCTCGGCGCCCTCGGCCGCCACCGGCGCCCCGGCGTACTGCCGTTGCTGCAGGCGGGCGATCGCCGCACGCTGGCGCTCGTCGCCGAGCGCCGCGGCCAGCTCGCCGAGGTGGCGGAGCGCCGGTCGCTCCGCGCGCGCCCACGCCAGCAAGGCACGCAGCTGCGCGGCACTGTCGCTGCCGCGGGCCGCCGCCAGGAACGCCAGCTGGCACTGGCGGGCCGAAGTGGGCGTCGCGTCCGGCGGCGCTACCGCCAGCGCCAGGCGTCGGCGCCTCCGCCACAGCAGCCACGCCAGCACGCTGAGCAGCCACAGCGCGACGCTGCCGAGGGCGAGCCAGCGCCACGGCGTGGCATGACGCGCGGCCGGCGCCGCGGTCGACGACGCCGCGGCTGGCGCCACCGGCGCACCCGGCAGCGCCGCTGCACCGACGGCCGGCAGCACGGTCACGCTGCGCGCCGGGATCTGCGCCACTTCCATGCGGTCGGTCTGCACGTTCCACCAGCTCACGCTGGTGGCCGGAACGGTCAGCGTGCCGGCGCGCTCGGGCACCACCGCGAAGTTCTGCTGGCGCCGGCCGACCAGCCACGGGCCAGTGCGGCGGGTACCGCTGACCGGTTTGTCCGGATACACCGTGGCGCCGTCCAGCGGCGGCAGGCTGAGCGCCGGCAGCGCATCGCCCGCCAGCCCGGTCGCCTCGATCTGCATGCTGAGGTTCAGCGGTTGACCCACCCGCAGCGGCTGGCCTGCGGCCGGCCAGCCAGCCAGCGTCAGGCTCAGTTGACGCGCCGGCAGCCAGGCGCGCTTGCCCCAGCTGGCCGGCGCCGCTTGCACGCTGACACTGAGCGCCGGCGCGCTGGCCGAGACCGTGCGGCCGACGCCGAAAAAGCTGTTCGGATCGTTCGGATCGACCGCCTGACCCTGGAATCCCACCGCGGGTATCTGGAACTGGCCGGCGCGCTGCGGCACCAGCGCGTAGCGCCGCTCCAGCACGCGGTACTGGCGGCCGCCGCGCTCGGTGTCGTAGTGCAGGTCGTCGCCCTCCTGGCTGGCCTCGATGCCGCTGGTCTGCGGCACCTGCAGCGAGCCGTCGGTGATGTTCTGCGCGTAGTACAGCCGCAGCACGTAGCTGAACTGCTGGCCGACGTAGCCGTGCGCGGGCTCGACCTGCGCCTCCATGAAGACATCCTGGTGCGTCGCCGCGGCCGCCGCCGGATCGGGCGGCGTCACCTGCAGCTGCAGGGGCGCGGTCTGGCTGCCGGCCACGCTCAGCGCGGGAATCTGCAGCGTGCCGACATGCTTCGGCCGCAGCGCCACGCCGAACGTGAGGGTGGAGGTGGCATGGCCATTGATCACGCTGAGGCTGCTGTTCTGCGAGCTGCCGAGGATGTCGAAATCGCGGTTCAGCGGACCCAGATCCGGCGGTGCCACGGCGGCGCCATTCGCATCGCTGACGCGCAGGTTCAGCGTCACCGTGCCGCCGAGCTGGGCGGTGTCGCGATCCAGCGTGGCCTGCACGCGCGCGGCGCTCGCCAGCGCGGGAAGCAGCAGCAGCGCCAGCCACAACGATTGCATGATGCGTCTCGATTTCACGGCTGTCCGTCCTCGTTCGGCGCGCCGCCATGGCGCTCCTGATATTCCAGTTCGAACTTGCGCCGCAGCAGCGCGCCGGGGTCGTCAGGCACGCGCTGCAGCGCGTGACGCAGATCGGCCGGCAGCTTCGATTGCGGGTCGCCCGACGCCGGCTCGCCCAGCTGATGCACCGGCGGCGTGCCGGTCTGTGCCCCGAGCTGCTGGGCCAGCGCCTGATTCACCTGCTGCTGCAGCGCCTGCTGCGCCTGCGCCACGCGCGCCTGCTGCGCCGCCTGCTGCTGCGCCGTGAGCGGCTTTGGCGGCGCGCCGGGCGTGGCCGGATGGGCCACCGAGGCGGCGGATGCCGGCTGCTGCTGCGCCGATGGCGGCTGACCTTGCTGACCTTGCTGACCTTGCTGGCCTTGCTGGCCTTGCTGGCCTTGCTGGCCTTGCTGGCCTTGCTGGCCTTGCTGGCCCTGCTGGCCCTGCTGGCCCTGCTGGCCCTGCTGGCCCTGCTGGCCCTGCTGGCCCTGCTGGCCCTGCTGGCCCTGCTGGCCCTGCTGGCCTTGCTGGCCTTGCTGGCCTTGCTGACCCGACTTTGGCGGCGGTGGCTTTTTCTGCTGCCGGCGTAGCCAGTCCTCGACGGCCTGGCGGTTGGCCTTGGCGTCGGCGTTGGCCGGATCGAGTTTCAACGCACGATCGTAGGCCGCGATGGCCGGCTGATACTGGCCCTGCCGGGCCAGCGCGTTGCCGAGGTTGTAGGCGCCGTCGCTGCCGGGCACCCGCTGCAGCGCGTGGGCCGCGGCGGCGTAGTCGCCGGCGCGATAGTCCGCCACGCCGCGCCAGGAGGGATCCCGCGCCAGCTGCTGCGCCTGTTTCACCGCGCCCTGCCGCAGCGCCTGCGCCGCCTGCTGGTCGGGCCGCTGCCACAGATCGCGCCAGCTGGCCGCGTCGGCGGTGGCGGGCAGCAGCGGCAGCACGACCAGCGGCAGCAGCAGCAGCAGCCAGCCGCGCCGGAATGCCAGCGCCACCAGCAGCAGCAGCGGCAGCAGCAGCCACGGCCCGCGATCCTGCCAGGCATCGCCCAGTTGGCCGCGCACCGCCGTCGCCGGACCGCCCTGCAGCTCGGCGTGCAGCGCGTCGATATCCGCATGATCGGCGGTCATCGGCACGTAGCGACCGCCGCCGGCCGCGGCCAGCGCGGCCAGCGCCGCATCGTCGCGTGCGGCCAGCACCATATGGCCTTGCGCATCGTGCAGAAAGCCGCCGTCGCCCAGCGGCACCGGACCGCCCTGCGGCGTGCCCACCCCGAGCACCGACACGCGCACGCCGGCGGCTCGCGCCTCCCGCGCGGCCGCGTCGGCGGCGGCACCGGCCTGATCGGTGATCAGCACCAGCGAGCCGCGGGCGAGGTTGGCGTCGTGGATCAGCGCCACGCCGCGCTGGATCGCCAGCGCGGCGTGGTTGCCGTCCACCGGCATGGTGTCGGGCGCCATCGCGTCGAGCAGGTCGCTGAGGCTGTTCGCGTCGGAGGTCAGCGGCGCCACCACGAAGGCCTCGCCGGCGTAGCCGATCAGCGCGTTGAGGCCGTTGCGGTTGCTGTCCAGCAGGTCGTGCGCCTTGTAGCGCACGCGATCGAGCCGGCTCGGCGCCACGTCACGCGCCAGCATGTGCCGCGACAGCGAGATCGCCAGCACCTGCGCCGGGCGGCTGGCATACAGCGGCTGCGCCTGCCGGTTCCAGGTCGGGCCGGCCAGCGCCAGCGTGGCCAGCGTCCAGCCGCACAGCAGCAGCCACAGCGGCAGCTGGCGCCGACCGGCCCGTCCGTGCAGCAGGTGCGGCAGCAGCTCGGCGTCGACCAGCCGCGACAGCTCGACCTGGGCCGCGCTGCGCCGCACGCCCAGCCACGCCAGCAGCGGCAGCAACGCCAGCGCGACCAGCCACCACGGCTGCAGAAAATGAAACTGCTGCAGCGCCTCGCTCATGACGGCTGCTCCGACCGGGCCGCCGGCAACGCGCCGAAACGGCGCCGCGCAAGCACCAGCAGCAGCAGCGCGAGCGCCGCCAGCAGCGGCCAGCGGAACAGCTCATGCCGCGGCCGCACGGTCGGCCCGTGCTGCGGCATCGGTTCCAGCGCGTCGATGGTGCGATACGCCTCGGCCAGCTGGCGACTGTCGGTGGCGCGGAAAAAGCGCCCGCCGGTTTCGTCAGCGATGCGGGTGAGCATGCTGACGTCAAGATCCGCCGACGGGTTGACCAGCTGACTGCCGAAGAATCCCGGCACGCTCATCTGCGTGGCACCGATGCCGATGGTGTAGATGCGCACGCCGGCGGCCTTGGCCGCGCGCGCCGCCTCGCGCGGCGTGATGCTGCCGGCGTTGTTGACGCCGTCGGTGAGCAGCACCAGCACGCGCGCCTGCTGCGGCAGCGCGGACAGCCGCTTCACCGCCACCGCGATGGCATCGCCGATCGCCGTCTCGGTGCCGGCCAGGCCCACCGCCGCGCCCTGCAGTTGCGCCCGCACGGCGGACAGGTCGTAGGTGATCGGCGTCACCAGAAAGGCCTGGCTGCCGAACAGGATCAGCCCCATCTCGTCGCCGCGGCGGCGGTTGATGAAATCGCCGGCAATCGCCTCGATCGCGTCGAAGCGGCTGACCGGCTGGCCGCCCAGCTGCATGTCTTGCGTGTGCATGCTGCCGGACAGATCCACCGCGAGCATCATCGCGCGCCCGCTATGCAGCTGCGCCTGCGGCGGCCCCACCCACTGCGGCCGCGCCGCCGCCGCCAGCAGGCACAGCCAGGCCAGCGCCAGCAGCCACGGCGTGATGCCATGGCGCGCCTGCCGGCTCAGCGTGCCCAGCTGCAGCCCCGGCTGCGGCAGATGCAGCGCCTGCGCCGGCGCCGCCGGACGCAGCCAGCGCCGCAGCAGCCACGGCAGCGGCAGCAGCACGATCACCCACGGCCAGGCGAACTCAGGCATGCGCAGACTCCGGCGGCAGCGGTTTCCATGCGGCAGGCTTCAGCGCCAGGCGCAGCCACTGGCGCACGGCGGTTAACGTCAGGGCCGGATCGAACGTCGACTGCGGCTGATAGATCGCCTGCTCCAGCGCCAGCAGGCGCTGCAGCGTGGGCGCATCCACCGGCACCCGCGCCAGCGTCTGCTGCCACGCCGCGCCGCGCTGCTGCGTGGCCGGCGCATGCTGGCGCCGGGCCACCCGCCGCAGCAGCTGGTGCAGCGCGCCGGCCAGCGCCGCCGCATCGCCGTCCTGCGCATACCGCGCGGCGATCCGGTCGACTTCGGCCAGCACCCGCTGGCGCTTGCGCTGCGTCGCGCGCTGGCGCCGCCAGACCCACAGCGCGGCCAGCAGCAGCAAAAGCAGCAGCGCGGCGAGCAGCCACCAGCCTGGCGCCGGCGGCCACCACGAGGGAGCGGGCGGCAGATGGATATCGCGCAGCTGCGGCCCCGGCACCGGGGTGGCGGCGGCGGTGGCGGCCGCTGCTGCCGGAGAGGCGACGGGGGCGGCGATCATCGCGCCACCCTCGCGGCTCCCAGCAGGCCGGTCACCGCGGCCAGCGGATCGGCGCGGGTGTCGATGCTGCTCCAGCGCAGCCCCAATGCTTGCGCCAGCGCGCCGAGCCGCGCCGGACCCGCACCGAGCGCACGCTGGAAGTCCTGCCGCTGGCGCTCGGATTCCAGCAGCACCTCGCTGCGTTCACCGGCGTGCTCCAGCGGATAGCGCCCCGGCGCCACCAGCGCCTGCTCCAGCGCATCGGCCACCACCAGCACGCCGACGCCGGCATGGCGGGTCAGGTCGAGCAGCCGCTGCCGCGCCGCCGCGTCCGCGCTGAAGCCGTCGCTGATCAGCAGCACGCGGCTGGCGCCGTGCAGCAGGCGTCCCGCGCGGGTCAGCGCAGCGGCCAGCGGCTCCATCCGCGGCGACGGCGGCTGCGCGTCCCACTCGGCCAGCGCGCCGCAAATCGCCAGCGCGCCGCGCGGCCCGGCCTGCGGCCGCAGCAGCGGATCGGCATGGCCGAACGCCATCAGCCCGACCCGCTCGCCGGCGCGCACCGCGTACCAGGCGGCGCATGCCGCCGCGCGCGCCGCCTGTACCGACTTGAAGCGCACGCGCGTGCCGAAGCGCATGCTGGCATGCGTGTCCAGCACGATCAGCAGGCAGCCTTCGCGATCCTCCTGAAACAGCTTGGTGTGCAGCTTGCCGCTGCGCGCGGTGAGCCGCCAGTCGAGCCGGCGCACGTCGTCGCCGGCCTGGTAGACGCGCGATTCGGCGTAGTCCATGCCGCGGCCGTATAGACGGCTGGACTGCTGACCGCTGCGCAGCGCGCGGCTGGGCAGCGGCGCCACGCGCACGCGGCCCACCCGCGCCCGCAGCGCGATCAGCTCGGCCAGCGAGACTCGGCTGCGGCCGTCGCCATCCACACGGTGATGCACGACAGCGTTCACGGCAGCGGCACGAGATCCAGCAGGCGATCGACCACCTGATCCGGCCGGACGCCCTCGGCCTCGGCCTCGTAGCTGAGCAGCACGCGGTGGCGCAGCACCTCGTGGGCGATGCCGTGCACGTCTTCCGGCAGCACGTAATCGCGGCCGAGCAGCCAGGCCCGCGCCCGCGCGCAGCGATCCAGCGCGATGGTGGCGCGTGGGCTGCCGCCCCAGGCGATCCAGCGCTTCAGCTCGGCGCCGTAGCGGCCGGCGTCGCGGCTGGCCAGCACCAGCTGGGTCAGGTATTCCTCCAGCGCCGGCGCCATGTGCACCGCCATCGCCGCCGCGCGCGCGGCAAACACGTCGGCCTGGCTCAGCAGTGCCGGCGGCGCGACGGCGGCCTGGGCGCCGCGACCGGCCTGCGCGCGCGCCAGCTTGAGGATCGCCAGTTCGGAGGCGGCGTCCGGATAGCCGATCGTCACGTGCATCAGGAAGCGGTCGAGCTGCGCTTCGGGCAGCGTGAACGTGCCCTCCTGCTCGATCGGGTTCTGCGTCGCCATCACCATGAACAGCTCGGGCAGATGCCAGGTGCTGCGGCCGACGGTGATCTGCTGCTCGGCCATCGCCTCCAGCAGTGCCGACTGCACCTTGGCCGGGGCGCGGTTGATCTCGTCCGCCAGCACGATGTTGTGGAACAGCGGGCCACGCTCGAACTCGAAGCTGCCCGACTGCGGCCGGAACACGTCGGTGCCGGTGAGGTCGGCCGGCAGCAGATCCGGCGTGAACTGCACCCGGTGGAAATCCGCCTCGATGCGCGCCGCCAGTGCCTTGACCGCGGTGGTCTTGGCCAGGCCGGGGGCGCCCTCGACCAGCAGGTGGCCGTCGGCCAGCAGGGCGATCAGCAGGCACTCGATCAGATGCGGCTGGCCGATGATGCAGCGCTGCAGATCCTCGCGCAGCTGCGCAAAGGCCTGCTGCAGGCGGCTCAAGGAGGAGGCTTCGGGCATGTCCATCTTCATTTCCGTGGTTGGCTTGACGCAGGAGCTGTGGCCGGGCTGGCGCATGCGCGCACAGTGGCCGACGGCGACCTACAGACCATAACCCGCGCCGGAAGTTTAATTGCCCGACCGACGCCTCTTTGCCTTGGCGCAGCCCGCGTCAAAACAGAGAGGCGGCCGAAGCCGCCTCTGTGCTGGTTCCTGATGAGCCGTTTTGCCGACTGGCTTACTGCAAGGTATCGCTCAGGATGCGCGGCGTCACGAAGATCAGCAGCTCGGCCTTGGTGTCGCCCCGCGTGGTATGCCGGAACAGCACGCCGATACCGGGGATGTCGCCGAGTCCGGGCACCTTGGTAACGGTGTTGGTCTTGTTGATTTCGTAGATGCCGCCGAGCACCACGGTCTGGCCGTTGTCCACCAGCACCGAGGTGTTGATCTCGCGCGTGTCGATAGTCGGCACCTGGCCATTGCCCGGCACCGTCACGTAGCCGGCCAGCGCATCCTTCTTGACATTGATCATCAGGTAGACGCGGTTGTCGGAGGTGATCGTGGGGGTGACTTTCAGTTCCAGCACGGCATCCTTGAACTGCACCGTGGCGGTGCCGCTGCCGGCCGCGCCGCCGGTGGAGTTCTGGAAGGTGACGTAGCCGATCTCCTGACCCTGGCGGATCACCGCCTGCTGCTGGTTGGCGGTGATCACGCGCGGACTGGAGATGACCTCGCTGCGGCCTTCGGTCTGCGCCGCGGACAGCTCCAGATCGACCAGGTAGTTGCGGCCCAGGATCGCCAGACCGAGCGCGCCGGCCGGGCTGGAAGCCGGCAGGTTCACATTGAAGCCGCTGGCACCGGTCTGGTACGTGATTACGCCGGGGCGGGGCAGCGGGCCGGTGCCGGTGTAATTGGCCTGGTCATAGGCGTACTGGCTGTTCACGTTGCCCTGGTTGATGGCCAATGCGCCCGCATTACCGCCAGTCGGACTGGTGCTGATGACATTGCCGCCAGCCGTGACGTGGTTGGCCTGCACGCCCCACTTCACACCCAACTCGCGGGAGAAGTCGTCGGTGGCGACCACGATGCGCGACTCGATCAGCACCTGCTGCACCGGTTTGTCCAGCACCGCGATCAGCGCACGGATCTGCTTGATCTTCTCCGGCGTGTCGTTGAGCAGCAGCGTGTTGGTGCGCTGGTCAAAGGAGACGCTGCCGCGCGGCGACAGGAAGCCGCGGCTGGTATTGGCACCACCGCCGGCGCCGCCACCGCCCTGGATGCTGCCGCTGGTGAGCAGCTTGGCGATGTCAGCCGCCTTGCCGTAGCTGATCGGAATGTAGTCGCTGACCAGTTCGGCGGTGTCCTGCGCCTTCAGCTTGGCCTCGGCGATATTTTCCTCGTACTTGGCCAGCTCCTGCTGTGGCGCGACCCAGATCACGTTGCCGTCGCGACGCTTGTCCAGTCCCTTGGCGCGCAGGATCACGTCCAGCGCCTGATCCCACGGCACGTTGACCAGCCGCAGGGTGACGCTGCCGTTCACACTGTCAGAAGCGACCAGGTTGAGCCCGGAAATATCCGCGATCAGCTGCAGCGCCGAACGTACCGGGATGTCCTGGAAATTGAAGGTGACGCGCTTGCCGCTGTAGACGGGCTGCTGGTTGATCTTGCCGAGCACGTCAGTCCTGGTGTCCGCCTTCTTCGGCGCCACTTCGACGACGTACTGGTCAGGCGTCTGGTAGGCCGAGGTGTCGACATTGCCCTTTACCGCGATTTCCATGCGCACGCCACCGGCAGGGCCTGCGCGGGTGACGATGGACTGCACCGGGGTGGCGAAATCGGTGGTATCCAGCCGTTGCGCCAGGTTGGGCGGCAGGTTGGCATGGTCGATGGTGACCAGCACCTGATCGCCCTGATGGCTCATCTGGGCGTTGGCACCGCTGCCGCTGAAGCTGATCAGCACGCGGCCCTCGCCGTTCGGACCGCGGCGGAAGTCGATGTTGGAGATCGCCGGGCCGCTCATCGCCGACGGCAGCGCCTTGGTCGGGTCGACGGCGGTCGCCGTGGTGATCGACTGGTCGCTGGTGCCGTTGTTGACGGTGAGCACGAGACTGTGGCCCTCCACGCGCGAACGGTAGGTGGACTGGCGCATCAACTCGACCACCACCCGCGTGCGGCCGCCAGCTGCCACGGCGGAGACGCCGGAGGTGGACCCTTTGCCGATGTCCAGATGGCGCGGCGCCGCGTTGTCGGTGTCGGCAAAATCGACCGCGATGCGCGGCGGATTGTCGGTGGTGAAGATCTTCGGTTGCGGCACCGTGCCGCTGCCGAAGTCCATGTGCAGCTCGACCGCGCCACCTGGCAGCGCGTCGTAGCTGATGTTCTTCAGCGTGGCGGCGGCCGCGGTGGCCGCACCGGCCCAGGTCGCAGCGACCAGCAGCAGGCCCATGATCAGGTAACGGCTCGCATGGCGCATGACACGGCCCCGGACGGATTGGATTTGGTTGGTCATTGCATCAGCCCCTGTAATTCCTATTTCGCGTCAAGCGCGATGCTGGCCGGACGTTCCATCCAGCCACCATTACCGTTGGATACCAGCTCGATCAGGTCGATGTGATCGTCGCTGATGGCCGTGACGTGCCCGTAGTTCTGGCCCATGTATTCGCCGACATGCACGCGGTGAATGACGCCGCCGGGATCCTTGATCAGCACCTCCATGCTGGCGCCGGTGCCGACCGTGCCGACCATCTTCAGGCTGTCCAGCGCAAACATTTCCAGCGGCTGCTTGGGGCGATCGGCATCCGGTCGCGGCCCGCTGGTATTGCTCTGCAATTCGGCCGTGCTCGCACTGAACGGGTCACGCATGTCCTGGTCGGTGTATTTGAAGGTCTCGAAGGTCTTTATCACCGGCAATGGCTGGATCGGCGCGCCTTTGCGCGCCTTCTCCTGCGCCACCCAGCTGCGCAGATCGGACATGCCGCGGGTGCAGCCGCCCAGTATCAGGGCTGCGCCAAGCATCAGCAGTATGCGCATCGCGTGTGAGGTCGTGATCGCAGCGGACTTGTTCATTGCTGCCCTCCCGCCTTGGTGTTGCCGGCCTTCTTGCCTTGGGCGGGACTCTCTTCGTCATCCAGATAGCGATAGGTCTTCACGGTACCTTGCAGCACGAGTTGGCCATCCCAGGGAGTCCCTGCCTTGGTCGGCGTCTTTGGTGTCAGCGAGACGTCATGCAGGGTGAGGATCACGACGCGCGGCAGCGAGGCCACGCCGCTGATGAAGGTGCCGAACTGGTGGTAGGTGCCGGTCATGCGCAGGGTGATCGGCTTCTCGGCATAGAAATCCTTCGCGGTTTCCGGACCCGGCTGGAACAGCTCGGTTTCGATACCCGCCGAGAGCGCGGTCTGCGAAATGTCCACCAGCAGCTCGGGCATCTCGGTCTTGCTGGGCAGCTGGCGCAGCAGCTGGCGCAGCATGTCCTGCATCTCGTCGAGCTGCTGCTGCAGCGCCTCCAGGTTGACCGACTTGGCCTGCTTGCTGGCGAACTCCTGCTTGAGGCTATCTTCCTTGCCGGCCAGCGTAGTCAGCGTGTCCTGCTGGCCGCTGACGTAGGTGTACCAGCCGATCAGCATCACCAGTGCAAACAGCAGCACGGTGAAAAACAGCTTCACCGACTGCGGCCAGCCGCCGACGTTGTTGCGATCGAGGTTGCGGATGTCGTTGAGGAACTTCATCACTTGGTTCCTCCCGTGGCCGTCGTACTGGACGGCTTGACCGGCGGCTTGACCGGCGGCTTGACCGGCGGCTTGACCGTGGCGGCAGCGCTGGCAGGAGCCGTGGCCGCCAGGTGTCCCGCGGCGCTGGCCGTCGCACCCAGCGGTGCGGGCACCGCGGCGGCCGGTGGCGCGGCCTGCGTGCCGGCCGTCGCCGGCGACGCATCGTCTGCGGCGCTGGCATCGTCGGCTTTCGGGCGGCTCAGCGTCACGTCCAGGCCGAAGGTGTACGGCATGCGGCTGGAGTCGTGGCTGTTCTCGGTCTTGCGCAGGTCAACCCGCCCCATCCACGGCGACGCCTGGATATTGCGCATGTATTCGGCCACGCTGGCGTTGGACTGGGCGACGCCATCAAGCGACATGGACTGGCCGCTCTGCTTCAGCCCGCTCAGCCGCACGCTGGATGGGATCGTCTTCACCAGTTCGTCGAACAGATGCACCATCTGCGAGCGATCCGCCTGCAGCTGCTCGATGATGCGCTTGCGCGCGAGCAGGTGAGCGCGCACCTTATCCAGATCCTTGATCTTGGCGATGCGCACGTCGAGCTGCTTGATCTCGCCCTGCAGATAGGCGTTGCGGTCGTTCTGGTTGTCGATGCGCTGGTCCATCCAGAACACCCATAGCAGCAGCACCCCCAGCGCCACCACGAAGGAGGCGCCGAGCTGCATGTAGAACTCGCGTTCGCGCTGCTTGCGCCGTGCGGCGCGCCACGGCAGTAGATTGACATGTGCCATCAGTCGAAACTCCTCAAGGCGAGGCCGACCGCGATCATCAGCGCGGGCGCGTCCTGGGCCAGCGACTGCGCCTGCACCCGTGGCGACAGCGACATGCGGGCCAGTGGATTGGCCACGATGCAGGGCACGCCGAGCTGATCCTCGAGCATCGGGCCGAGACCCTCGATCGAGGCGCAACCGCCGGCCAGCACCACCTGATCCACCTTGCTGTACTCGCTGCCGGCGAAGAAGAACTGCAGCAGGCGGCTGATCTGCTGGACCAGCGATTCCTTGAACGGCTCCAGCGCCTCGCTCTCGTAGGACTCGGGCAGGCCGCCCTTGCGCTTGGCGCGTCCGGCCTCTTCGTAGGACAGGCCAAAGCGGCGCATGATCTCGTCGGTGAGCTGTTTGCCGCCAAACACCTGCTCGCGCGAATAGATGGTGCGCTGGTTGCGCAACACCGACAGGGTGGTCATGGTGGCGCCGATGTCGACCACCGCCACCAGTGCATCACGGCTGACATTGAGCTGGTCGGCCACCATCGCGAAGGCGTTCTCCATCGCGAAGGCCTCGACGTCGATCACCCCGGCCATCAGACCGCCCAGGTCGAGCGCCGCCACCCGCATGTCGACATTCTCGGTGCGCGATGCCGCCAGCAGCACGTTGTTCATGTCCGCGTTGTCGCGCACCGGGCCGACCACTTCGTAATCGAGGCTGACTTCGTCGATCGGATAGGGAATGTACTGGTTGGCCTCGACCTGGATTTGGCCTTCGAGGTCGTCCTCGGAGAGCTCGCTGGACATCGGAATGATGCGGGTGATCACCGCCGAGCCAGCCACCGCGGTAGCCGCGTGCTTCAGCTTGGAACCCGAGCGCGCCAGCGCGCGGCGGATCGCGTCGCCCACCGCCTCGACCTCGACGATGTTTTTTTCGATCACGGCATTGGGCGGCAGCGGCTCGACCGCGTAGTGCTCCACGCGATAGCGACCACCGATCTGACTCAGCTGCAGCAGCTTGACGGCAGTCGAGCTGATGTCGACACCAATCAGCGCCGGCTTCTTGGGTGTAAAAAGCCCCACGGTGTTTCCCCCTTGCCGCTGATGCTCCCGACCAGAATTCTGGTGGGATGCGCAATGGCATTAAATCGAAAAATTAACGCAATGGCAACGGCCTACAGCAACTTTCTCAAGTAATTGACGTGATGTCCACCACATTTGCAGGATGCCCCTGAGCTGGCCCGCCCCTTGCTTCCGCCCGTGCCGGCATGCGTCGCATACTGCAACATCTATACTCTGCCATGTTTTGACTCAGGTCTCGCTATCCCCACACCATGCGAATTTTCAAGCGTTTGTTGCGCTGGGCTCTGATCCTGGCCTTTTCCGGTTTGCTGCTGGCAGTTATCGCGATCGGCGTGGCGTACTGGCTGATCGCGCCGCGACTCCCCTCGGTGGCTGTCCTCAAGGACTATCACATGCAGGTGCCGCTGCGCGTGCTGAGCGCCGACGGCAAGCTGATCGCCAGTTTCGGCGAAACGCGGCGGATTCCGGTAGCCATTGCGGACGTGCCGGATCGGCTCAAGCACGCCGTGCTGTCGGCCGAAGATGCCAGCTTCTACGAGAATCCCGGGGTGGACTGGCGCGGCATTGCGCGCGCCGTCTGGCACGTGATCGTGACCGGCGGCGAAAAGGGGCCGGGCGGCTCGACGATCACCCAGCAGGTAGCCCGCAACTTCTTCCTGAGCCCGCAGAAACTCTATTCGCGCAAGCTCACGGAGATCTTCATCGCGCTGCGCATGGAGCACGAGCTGAGCAAGGACCAGATCCTCGAGCTGTATCTCAACAAGATGTTCCTGGGTCATCGCGCCTACGGCGTCGCCGCGGCCAGCGAGTACTACTACGGCAAGACCCTGGACCAGCTGACCGTGGCCCAGTGCGCCACGATCGCCTCGACCTTCCAGATGCCGTCGGTGGTCAATCCGATCAACAATCCCGCCCGCATGCTGGTGCGACGCAACTGGGTACTCGGGGAAATGCTCAGGCACCGCTACATCACCAAGGCGGTCTACCAGCAGTCGATCGCCGAACCCAACGATGCCTACCCGCACGAGCAGCCGATCCAGGTGGACGCGCCCTACCTCGCCGAAATGGTGCGTCGACAGGTGCTGGACCGCTACGGCAACGACGCATTGACCGCCGGTTACGTGGTCAAGACCACGCTGCAGAGCGCGCGTCAGCAGGCCGCGGTGGCGGCGCTGCAGAACGGACTGATCGCCTATGACCATCGCCACGGCTGGCGTGGTCCGGAAGCACATCAGGATCTTCCGGCCAGCGCCGGCGATGCGGACTATGACCGCCTGCTGTCCAGCTACACCAGCATCTCGGACATGCTGCCGGGGCTCGTCACCGCCAGCAGCAGCACCCAGGCCACCGTCTACCTGTCCAGCCATCAGAGCGTGACGCTGGACCTGGCCGCAGTGAGCTGGGCCCGCCCCTACATCACCGACGATCGCGTGGGGCCGGCGCCCACCAGCGTCAGCGGTGTGCTCAGGCGCGGCGATATCGTGCGGGTGTCGCGCGGTGCCAGCGGCGCCTGGCAGCTCGACCAGATTCCGGCGGCGCAGGCCGCATTGGCCTCGATCAACCCGGAGGATGGCTCGATCCAGGCGCTGGTCGGCGGTTTCAACTTCATGCGCAGCAAGTTCAATCGCGCGGTGATGGCGGCGCGCCAGCCCGGCTCCAGCTTCAAGCCGTATTTTTACTCGGCCGCCTTCGATCGGGGCTTCACGCCAGCATCGATCATCAACGACGCGCCGCTGGCGCTGCCCGATCCGTCACGCCCCGGCGGCATCTGGACCCCCTCCAACGACGACGGCAAGTTCGGTGGCCCGACACGGCTGCGCGAGGCGCTGGTGCGCTCGGTGAACCTGGTCTCGGTGCGCCTGCTGGATGCTATCGGCGTGCGCTACGCGCGCGACTATGTGACCCGCTTCGGCTTCCCGCTCGACTCGATTCCGGCCAACCTGTCGATGGCCCTGGGCACCGCCTCGGTATCGCCGATGAGCATGGCTCGCGGCTACGCCGTATTCGCCAACGGCGGCTACCTGGTCACGCCGTATTTCATCAGCGAGATCGACGATCGCAACGGCAAGCCGGTGTATCTGGCCAACCCCGCGCGCGCCTGCCGCGACTGCCAGGAGCGCCTGCTTGACACCAGCCCGCCCGGGCCACCACCAGCGAACATGATCAAGACCCCGGCCAACGACGTGGCCAGCGCCAGCACTGCGCCGGCGACGGCCAGCAGCGTCGACGGCGTGGGCGAGGCGATCCTGCCGGCCGACGTGCACGATGCCGTCAACCATCCACCGGTGCTGGCACCACGCGTGATCGACGTGCGCAACGACTACCTGATCACCTCGCTGATGAAGGACGTGATCCTGCGCGGCACCGGCGCCGCCGCCGCCGCACTCAAACGCCCCGACCTGGCCGGCAAGACCGGCTCCACCAATGATCACCGCGATGCCTGGTTCGTCGGCTTCAACGGCGACCTGTCGACGGCCGTGTGGGTGGGTTTCGACGACTACGCCTCACTCGGCCACGGCGAGTTCGGCGCCAAGGCCGCGCTGCCGATCTGGATGGATTACATGGGCAGCGTACTGAAGGGGTTGCCACTCAACAGCCTGTCGATGCCACCGGGCATCAGCACCGTGCTGATCGATCGCTCCACCGGCCTGCCGACCACGCCGGAC
Organism: Pseudomonadota bacterium; assembly: GCA_021793575.1. GTDB lineage: Bacteria > Pseudomonadota > Gammaproteobacteria > Xanthomonadales > Rhodanobacteraceae > Rhodanobacter. The sequence continues at coordinate 38,404 of JAJYSM010000018.1, read as the reverse complement.
GATCCGAACAGCATGAACGAAATCTTCAAGGTCGAGGACGTCGACCGCCTGCGCGCCCAGGCCGCACAGCAGAAGGAGCAGGAGCAGCAGCACGCCTACGATATCTTCTGAAGCGAGCGATCTTCTGACGCAAGCCGCGGACGACGCGCCCTGCGCGCGTGTCCGGCGGGAAGGAGACAACGCGGCGGAGCCTGTGCAAAATGGATCGTGCCAGCGCCTTTGCCGGCAACCGATTCAGCAGGAGTACGCCATGTCCCGAGGCGAACATCACCGCATCCACGCGCATGACCGCGCCCAGCGCAACCGCCTGCTGATCGCGCAGGAAGCGGCGCGCCTGATGAGCGAGCACGGCATCCGCGACTTTCACCACGCCAAGCTGAAAGCTGCCGAGCGGCTGGGCATCCTCGATGCGCAGGCGCTGCCGCGCAATCTTGAAATCGAACAGGCGCTGCGCGAACACCAGCGCCTGTTTCTCGCCGACAGCCAACCACAGCTGCTGCGCCAGCGGCGCGAGGCCGCGGTGGAGGCGATGCGCTTTCTGGCCGCGTTCGAGCCGCGGCTGGTTGGCGCGGTGCTGGAAGGCACCGCCGATGCGCATTCGGCGGTGTGCTTGCACGTATTCAGCGACGATCCGGACGCCGTGGCGCGGCTCCTCGGCGATCACGGCGTGCCGATCGAGCTGCAGACGCGACGGCTGCGGGATCACCGCGAGCAGACGCCGGAGTACCCGGTGGTGCTGTTCGCCGCCGACGAGCTGCCGTTCGACCTCACCGTATTGCCGCGCGATGCCCTGCGGCAGGCGCCGCTTGATCGGATCGATGACCGCCCGATGCGCCGTGCCGCACTGGCGCAAGTGGAAACCCTGCTGATGATGGATGGCGAGGACGCGTTGGAGCAGCGTCTGCACACCGCACTGCGCTGAGCTTGCACCGCGAAAACAGCGCCCCGTACATTGCCGGGGCGTTCTTGCAGGGTCAGCCGGTTGGATCGTGCCGGGCGAATCGCCGCGACGCGGCGAATCAGCGCCTGGCGGCAGGCACGTAGTCGCGTTGCGGAGCGCCGGTGTAGATCTGCCGCGGGCGACCGATCCGCGACCCCGGGGTTTCGTGCTGCTCGATCCAGTGCGCGATCCAGCCGGTGGTGCGCGCGATGGCGAACATCACGGTGAACATCTCGGCGGGGATTTCGAGCGCCTTGTAGATGATGCCGGAATAGAAATCGACGTTCGGGTAGAGCTTGCGCTCGACGAAATAATCGTCCTTCAACGCCGCCTCCTCCAGCTTCATTGCCACTTCGAGCAGCGGGTCGTTGACGCCAAGCTCGGCCAGCACCTGGTGGCACATCTCGCGGATGATCTTGGCGCGCGGGTCGAAGTTCTTGTACACGCGGTGACCGAAACCCATCAGGCGGAAGCTGTCGTTCTTGTCCTTGGCGCGCAGCACGGCCGACTCCACCTTGTCGGGCGTACCGATTTCCTCCAGTTGCTTGAGCACCGCCTCGTTGGCGCCGCCATGCGCCGGCCCCCACAACGCGGTGATGCCGGCGGCAATCGACGCATACGGATTGGCGCCGGTCGAACCGACCAGCCGCACGGTGGAGGTGGAGGCATTCTGCTCGTGATCGGCGTGCAGGATGAACAGCAGATCCAGCGCCTTCGCCGCCACCGGGCTCAGCACCAGCGGCTCGCTCGGCACCTCGAACATCATGTGCAGGAAGCGGTTGACGTATTCCAGGTTGTTGCGCGGATAGCGCATCGGCCAGCCGATCGAATAGCGATAGCAGGCGGCAGCAATGGTCGGCATCTTGGCGATCAAACGAATCGCCGCCAGCTTGCGATCCGCCGGGTCGTCCACATTCAGGTCATCGTGATAGAACGCCGACAGCGAAGCCACCGAGGCGGCCAGCATGGCCATCGGATGCGCGTCGTGGTGAAAGCCATGGAAGAAGTTCTTCAGCGACTCATGCATCATCGTGTGATGCGTGATCTGGTTCTCAAAGCCTTCGAACTGCGCCTGGTTCGGCAGCTCGCCGTTGAGCAGCAGGTAGGCCACTTCAAGGAAGCTCGAACCGGTGGCCAGCTGCTCGATCGGATAACCGCGATACAGCAGCACACCCGCGTCACCGTCGATGTAAGTGATCGCACTGCGCGTACTGGCAGTACTGCCGTAACCCGGGTCGAAGGTGAAATGGCCGGTGTCCTTGTACAGCGTGCCGATGTCGATGCACGAAGGCCCCAGCGTGCCTGTGATCAGCGGCAGTTCGCTGCTGCGCTGGCTCGACTCATCCACCAGCTTGACGATCTTGGAATCGGACACAAAAACCTCCTTGCATGTGGGTCACGCCACGGACAGCCGCGGGAGTGGCGGCAGCCGGCGAGAAAAATACAGGGCATAGCCTGGGGAAAAACATGCCTTGCAACGGACATCGTGATGCCCGACCCCGCTCATTATCGCACATGCGTTCGCAGACATTCGACGGCGCATGGTCGCATCTCGCGCCCACACAAAAACGGAGCGAATCTGCACTCGCTCCGCATCTGGAATCGGATCTGCGCTGTCACCCGGAGTGGGTGATCGCGCTGTCGCTTACTCTTTGACAGAGCCCGCGTAGCGACGACGGAACTTGTCGACGCGACCGCCCACGTCCAGCGTCTTCTGCTTGCCGGTGTAGAACGGATGCGAATGGCTGGAGATATCCACCTTGATCAGCGGGTACTCGTTGCCGTCTTCCCACTTGATGGTTTCCTTGCTGGACATGGTCGACTTGGTCAGAAACGAAAAGTCGGACGACAGGTCCTGGAATACCACCGGTTTGTTGTTCGGATGGATGTCAGGCTTCATGACGGGCCCTAAAGCGATAGGTGAAAAGAGCGGCATTGTAGCGGCCAATCGGCCGCAGCCGCAAGCTGATGGCCAGGATTGCGGCCAGGATTGCGGCGACCGCGCGGCAACGCCCTCCACGCTCAGATCGGCGCACCCAGCGCGCGGCGCGCCATCGCGGCAAAGCGCGCCTGATCCACTTCCAGCACGATCTTCGCCTGGGCATGCCGACCCAGGCGCCCGGCCCAGTCGACCACGCTGACGCCGCGGCTCAGCCGGCCGTCCAGCTCCACCGCCACCGCGCGCGTCTCGCTGCGCGTGACGATGCCTGGATCCAGCGCCACTGCCATCGCCAGCGCATCGGCGGCGATCACCCCGCGGCGATCGCGGCTGGCGTTATAGCGCCGCGCGGCCACCATGACCTGGCCGAAGAAATCGGCGCGCTGATCGCCGGCCGCCAGCCAGCGGTCGAATTCGGCATCATCGAACGCATGCCGCACGCTGGCCTCCCAATCGACCAGCTCGAATGACGGAAACGCCTCGAACACCACATGCGCGGCCTCCGGATCGAAGCCGAGGTTGAACTCGGTGGACACCCTGCCCGTATTGCCATGGCCGGTCACCGCGCCGCCCATCACCACCAGTCTGGCCACCCGCGCGGGCAGCGTGGGATCGAGCCGCAGCGCGAGCGCCAGATTGGTCAGCGGCGCCAGCGCCACCAGCGTCAGCTCGCCCGGACGCTCGCGGGTCAGCCGCAGCAGCGCCAGCGCCGCCGGCTCCGTCGTCGCGGCCGATGTCGGCTCGGGCAAGCCGACATCGCCGAAACCATCGCGCCCGTGCACGAAGGCGGCGTCCTCCTCCGGCGCACGCACCAGCGGCGTGGCGCAGCCGGCGAACACCGGCGTGTCGACTCCGAGCAGGTCGACCAGCGTGCGCGCGTTGCGCAGCGTGTGCGCGAGCCCGACATTGCCCGCGGCGATGCTCAGCCCGGCCACATCGGCGTGCGCATGCGCCATCAGGATCGCCAGCGCGTCGTCCACGCCCGGGTCGGTGTCAATCAGCAGCTGCGGTCGGCTCATGGTTTCCGGGGAACGGGGAACGGGGAACGGGGAACGGGGAACGGGGAACGGGGAACGGGGAACAACAGCATATGACATCGGGCAGTTCGACTGGACTCGCGCCACGGGGAACAGGCCACAGCGAGGCCCCGTGCTACACGTTCCCCGTTCCCCGTTCCCCGTTCCCCGTTCCTCACGCATGCACGTAGCGGGCGGCGCCGCCGATCCAGCGTCCGATCAAGCGCTCGGCCTGCTGCGGATGCATGGCCAGCATGCGTTCGCCGACCTGCTGCACCGCCGGCAGCAGGTGCGCGTCACGCGCCAGGTCGGCGATGCGGAAGCTGAGCTGACCGGTCTGCCGCGTGCCCAGCATCTCGCCCGGGCCGCGCAGTTGCAGATCCTTCTCGGCGATGCGGAAGCCGTCGCTGGTCTCGCGCATCACCTGCAGCCGCTCGCGCGCCAGCTGGCCCAGCGGCGGCTGGTACAGCAGCACGCAGTTGGAGGCGATCGCCCCGCGCCCGACCCGGCCGCGCAACTGGTGCAGTTGGGCCAGCCCCAGCCGCTCGCTGTTCTCGATCACCATCAGGCTGGCGTTGGGCACGTCCACGCCGACCTCGATCACGGTGGTGGCTACCAGCACCGCCAGCTCGCCGGCCTTGAACGCCACCATCACCGCCTGCTTTTCCACGGGCTTCATGCGGCCGTGGATCAGGCCCACGCGGAAACCGTCCAGCGCGGCGGACAATTCGGCGTGCGCCACTTCGGCCGCTTGCGCGCGCAGCTGTTCGGATTCCTCGATCAGCGTGCACACCCAGTACGTCTGCCGACCCTCGCCGCAGGCGGCATGGATGCGCTCGATCACCTCGCTCCGGCGCGCATTGGAGATAGCGATGGTCTGCACCGGCGTGCGGCCGGGCGGCAGCTCGTCGATCGAGGAGATGTCCAGATCGGCATACGCACTCATCGCCAGCGTGCGCGGAATCGGCGTGGCGGTCAGCACCAGCTGGTGCGGCACCTGCTGCGCGGCCGCGTCGGCGCCCTTGTCGTGCAGGGCGAGCCGCTGCTGCACGCCGAAGCGATGCTGCTCGTCGACGATCACCAGCCCGAGCCGCGCAAACGCCACGCCTTCCTGCATCAGCGCATGCGTGCCGATCACCACCGCGGCGCCGGCGGCCACCCGCTCCCGCGCGCGCTGGCGCGCCTTGCCGGTGACCTTGCCGGCCAGCCACTCGACCTCGATGCCGAGCGGCTGCAGCCAGTGGCGAAAGTTGTGCAGATGCTGCTCGGCCAGCAGCTCGGTCGGCGCCATCAGCGCCACCTGATAGCCCGCCTCCACCGCGGCCAACGCGGCCAGCGCGGCGACCACCGTCTTGCCGCTGCCCACATCGCCCTGCACCAGCCGCAGCATCGGCTGTGAGCGGGCCAGATCGCCGGCGACTTCGCGGCTGACGCGCTGCTGCGCGGCGGTGAGCTGGAACGGCAGGCCCGCCAGCAGTCGCCGGCACAGGGCACCATCGCCATCCAGCGCCGGCGCGCGGCGACGGCGCACGGCCGCGCGCATGCGCTTGAGGCTGAGGTGCTGAGTCAGCAGCTCCTCGAATGCCAGCCGCTGCTGCGCCGGATGACGGCCGAGCGTGAGCTGGCCCAGGTGCGCGTCCGGCGGCGGCCGATGCACATACAGCAACGCATCGCGCAGCGCGGCCAGACCGTGCTCGGCGCACAGGCCAGGCGGAATCAGCTCCAGCTCGGCGACCGGCGGCAGCAGCGCCAGCGCCTTGCCGATCACCGCGGCCAGGCGCTTCTGGCCGAGGCCTTCGGTGGTCGGATACACCGGACTGAGCAATTCGTCGACGACCACCGCGTCGCCGCGGGCCAGCCGCTGGTACTGCGGGTGCACCATTTCCAGCCCCTGCGCGCCGTGGCGTATCTCGCCGTAGCACAGCACCCGCGCACCGGGCTGCAGCAGCTCGGCCTGCGCCCGGTTGAAATGGAAAAAACGCAGCGCCAGCGTCTGCCCGCTGGCGTCGGCGATCGCCACCTTCAGCTGCGGGCGATAGCGGAATCCGCGCTCGACCGCCTCGACCACGCCCTCGACCTGGGCCCGCTCGCCCACCCGCAGATCGGCGATGGGCGTGAGGCGGGTCTTGTCCTCGTAACGCAGCGGCAGGTGAAACCACAGGTCCTGCACCCGCTCCAGGCCGAGCCGGGCCAGCGCAGCGAGCAGCGCCGGACCGACGCCCGCCAGCGCGCTGACCGGCAGCGTGCCCGGGTCGGTGCCGGCAGGGAGTACGGGGCGGGTGGCGCGAACGGTCATGCCTCGGCAGCCTAACCGAGCGCGGCCAGCGGCCGGAAGCCGGGCGTGGTCCGACGCCGTCGGCGCACGCCGTCGGTGGGGATCAGTCCAGCACCATCACGGCATCCACCTCGACCTGCGCCGCCTTCGGCAGGCCGGACACCTCGATGGTGGAGCGCGCCGGATACGGCGGCTGGAAATACTCGGCCATCACCGCGTTCACCGCGCCAAAATTCGCCAGATCGGTCACGTAGATGCCTACGCGCACCAGCTGCGCCAGCGTGCCGCCGGCCGCATGGGCCACCGCCGCGAGGTTGTCGAATACCCGCCGCGTCTGCACCGTGATATCGCCCTCGACCAGCGCTGCGGTGGCCGGATCCAGCGGAATCTGCCCGGAGAAGTACACGATGTTGCCGACCCGCACGGCCTGCGAATACGGACCGATGGCGGCCGGGGCCAGCGCGGTGCTGATGATGCTGCGGGACATGGGGTTTCCTTCGGTGGGGAACGGGGAACAAGACATCGTGCGGCGACATTTGCTGCATGGCAAGCACATCGGCTGCGAAAAATGCGCGCGTGTGCGCCACCGCGGCACTTCCCCGTTCCCCGTTCCCAGCTACAGCGGATACCGATACGCGCCGCTGACCACGCCGGTGCGGCGCACGCGGCGGATCACGTCGGCCAGATGCTTGCGATTTTTCACTTCCATCGCAAACAGCAGCGTGGCGGCGGCGGCGTCGCGCTCGACGTATTCCACGTTCTCGATGTTCGAATCGGCCGCAGCGATGGCGGCGGCCACCGTAGCCAGCACGCCGGGGCGATTGGTCACCTCGATGCGCAGCTCGGCGCGATAGTCGCCCTGCACGTCGCGATCCCATTCGATCGCCACGCTGCGCTCCGGCGACTTGCGCAGCTCGATCGCGTTCGGGCACTCCTCGCGGTGCACCATGATGCCCTTTCCCGACGACAGGTAGCCGATGATCTGGTCGCCCGGCAACGGATGGCAGCAGTTGGCGAAGCTGAGCACGCCGCGCTCGGCGCCGGTGATGCGGATTTTCTCATGCGCGTGGGACAGCGGCGGCGACTTGTCGCTGGCCTGCTTGCCGCGCGAGGTCAGCAGCTGGCCGGCCACGACATCGGGCATGCGGTTGCCCAGCGCGATGTCGGAAAGCAGTTCCTCCAGCCGCTTGAACTTGGACGATTCGAGAAAGCGATCCAGCACCGCCGATGGAATCGCGTCGAGGCTGCTGCCACGCGCATCCAGCGCGCGATCGAGCATGCGGTGGCCGAAATCGACTGCATCCTCATGCTGAAGATGCTTCAGGTACTGGCGGATCGCGATGCGCGCCTTGCCGGTCACCACCACTTCCAGCCACGTCGGGTTCGGCACTGCCGAGGGCGCGGTGATGATCTCCACCAGCTGACCCGACTCCAGCCGCGTGCGCAGCGGCAGCAGCTTCTTGTCGACCCGGGCGGCCACCGCGTGATCGCCGACATCGGTGTGCACCGCGTAGGCAAAGTCCAGCGCGGTGGCATTGCGCGGCAGCGAGAGAATGTCGCCACGCGGCGTGAACAGATAGACCTCATCCGGGAACAGGTCGATCTTGACGTTTTCGATGAACTCCGCCGCCGAGGTGGTGCTCACCTGGCTGTCGGCCAGCGACGACAACCATTCGCGCGCGCGCGCCTGCGCGCTGTTGGCCGGACCACTATCGGTCTTGTAGGCCCAGTGCGCGGCGACGCCGCTTTCGGCGACCGAATCCATCTCGGCGGTGCGGATCTGCACTTCGATCGGCGCGCCGAACGGCCCCAGCAGCACGGTGTGCAGCGACTGGTAGCCGTTCGCCTTGGGGATCGCGATGAAATCCTTGAAGCGCCGGTCGACCGGCTTGTACAACGCGTGCACCACGCCCAGCGCCATGTAGCAGCTCATCGCGCTGTCCACCACCACGCGAAAACCGTAGACATCCATCAGCTGGGCGAAGCTCTTGTGCTCGCCGCGCATCTTGGAATAGATGCTCCAGGACGACTTGATCCTACCCACCACGCGGGTCTGCAGGCGCTCGGCGGCCAGTCGCCCGGTCAGCGCCGCCTCGATCTTGCCCATTGCTTCGCGGCGGTTGCCGATCGCGGCGCGGATACGCTCACTGATCACCCGGTAGCGGTCGGGGTAGAGGGTGCGGAAACCCAGGTCCTGCAGCTCGGCCTTGAACTTGTTCATGCCCAACCGCTGCGCGATCGGGGCGTAGATCTCCAGCGTCTCGCGCGCGATGCGGCGGCGCGAGGGGGCATCCTTGGCGCCCAGCGTACGCATGTTGTGCAGGCGGTCGGACAGCTTGATCAGGATCACGCGCAGGTCGCGCGCCATCGCCAGCAGCATCTTGCGGAAGCTTTCCGCGTCGGCCTCCTGGCGGCTGCCGAAACGCATCTTGTCCAGCTTGGTGACGCCGTCCACCAGCTCGGCCACCACCTCGCCGAACTCGGCGGCGAGCACCTCACGGCTCAGCTCGGTGTCCTCCAGCGTGTCATGCAGGATCGCCGCAATGATCGTCTCGGCATCCAGCCCGAGCTCGGCCAGAATGCCGGCCACCGCCACCGGATGGGTGATGTAGGGCTCGCCGCTCTTGCGCTCCTGCCCCGCATGCGCCCGCGCGCCGAGCTCGAAGGCGCGCAGCACGCGCTCGACCTGCGCTTCGGGCAGGTAGCCAATGCGTTCTTTCAGTGCCAGCACATACGGCGGCAGCGCAGCGGGGTCGGTGGAAGCAGGATGCGCGGCCGCGGTCATCGGTGCTGACGCCGGCTCAGGCGCCCACCTCGCCGCGAGCCCCGCGAACGGCAGCCGCTTTCTCACGCATGACCGCGCCGGCGTGACCGGCACGGTCATGCGATCTGCAGCCGCCTTCCATCAGTCGTCACCACCCTTGGAAAGATCGTCGTCCACTTCGGCGGCGGCCCATTCCAGCGCCTCGCGTTCGGCCCGCTCGCGCTCGGACTTGTCGATCTGGTCGATCATGGCCTGATCGATGCGGCGGTCGGCGATCTCGCGCAGGGCCAGAACGGTGGGCTTGTCGTGCTCGGGGTTGACCGCCGGCTCGGCGCCTTTCTCCAGCTGACGCGCCCGCTTGGTCGCCATCAGCACCAGCTCGAAACGGTTGTCGACTACCTCCAGGCAGTCCTCCACGGTGATGCGTGCCATGCGAATTCCTCGGTGAATAAACAACTTATATGGTCTGTCAGTGTAGCCAGCAGGTGCTTTGCTGGCAATCGGGCGGCGCGTATGATGGCCGGCTGCCTGCGAGTCGGCGGATGGCATGCGAAAGCAAGCCGAAAGCCGTGCAAGATATAAAACCAAACGGTACACTTATAGTACCCCACCTCTCGCGGATCCCCTCGCACCGATGCCTTCCTTGCTGCGCAACCTCTCCCCGGGCCGCTGCCTGCTGCTGGCCATAGCGATGCTGGCCGGCTGCGCGATCGCCAAGCCGCGCACCGACGATCCGCTGGAGAAATACAATCGCAAGGTCTACCAGTTCAACGACCGGCTGGACAAGGCCGTGGTGCGTCCGGTGGCGGTTGGCTACCGCAAGATCACCAACCCGCCCGTGCGCCGCTCGGTCGGCAATTTCTTCACAAACATCCGCATGCCGATCACGGTTGCCAACGACCTGCTGCAGGCGCGGCCGAAGCAGGCGCTGCAGAGCAGCGGTCGGTTCATGGTCAACCTGACCCTCGGCTTCGCCGGCTTCTTCGACCCGGCCAGCCAAATGGGCCTGCCGCTGGAGACCACGGATTTCGGCATCACGTTGGCGCGCTGGGGCGTTCCCGACGGCGATTACCTGGTGCTGCCATTCCTCGGCCCCAGCACCGTTCGTGACGTGTGGACCGTGCCGGTCGACAGCTATTTCTTCGACCCCCTCAGCACGTACGCCAGCAACCACAGCTACAGCGGCCTGCAGTACCTGCCCCAGGTATTTTATCTGGTGACTCTGCGCGCGCAGTTGATCGACGCGGAGAGTTATCTGCAGTCCGCCTACGACCCGTATGTATTCCTGCGCGATGCGTACCGGCAGCGGCGCCTGTACAAACTCTATGACGGCAATCCGCCGGATAGCGTGATCGAACAGATGCAGGGCCTGGACAACAAGAATTTCGACCCCGAGGAACTGCTCAATCAGCAGCATCAGTGGGAACAGAAGCACCCGGGCCAGTCAAACGATCCCAAGCAGCGATGACAACAGCCATTGCGCACATGACAAAGGGGCCTTGCGGCCCCTTTTCTTTTGCAGCAACCGTGGACCGACACTCAGCCGCTCAGCAGCTGATCGATCTCGCAGACGCGCGCCAACGCCAGCATGCCGCCGGGTATGTGAACGGCCTGCAGGGCACGGCCGCGGCGGGCTGACTCGGCCAGCACGGCGATCACGCAGGACAGCCCGGCGCTGTCGCTTTGCTGCACGCCGGCGAGATCCAGCCGGACGGCAGCGCCATCATCAAGCGCCGTTCGCATGGCCTGCCAGGCGGCTGTCGCCGTGTCGAAGTTCAGCACGCCGCTCACGGCAAGCGTGCCGGGCGCGGCGGCAGTCAGCTGAAAGGCGGACACGGCGACGGCGGTCATTTCGCGCTCTTGCCGTCCTTTTCCATCGTCGAGAGGGCCTTCTCGCCCTGCGTCTCCAAATTGGTGATCAGCTGGTTGATGCCGACCTTGCGGATCTCCGCATCCACCTGGTTGCGGTAATTGGTGACGTAGGAGATACCCTCGATGATCACATCGTAGGCCTTCCAGTCACCGCTCTGGCTCTTGCGGAACGCGTAGTCGATCGACACCAGCTTGCCGTCATCCAGCACCACCTGGGTACGCACGATGGTGCGCTTGTTGTTCAGATCGCCGTTGAATGGCAGCACCTTGACTCGGCCGCGGGAATAGTTGAGCAGACCCTCGGCGTAGCGATGCGTGATCGAGTTGTAGAACGCCTTGGCGAAACGCTCACGCTGTTCCGGCGTCGCCTCGCGGGCGTGCTGTCCCAGCACCAGGATCGAGGCATAATCGATGTCGAAATGCGGCAGGAACACCTCGTCAATGATGTTGATCAGCTTTTCCTGATGCTGCTTCAGCTCCTGGCGATGGCCGTCGATCGCCGTAGCCAGCTGATCGGCGATACCCTGCACGATCTGCACGGGAGTCTGATGGACGACCGCGGCCGAGCCCGCCGGAGCGGCGGCCTGGGCGAATGCCGGTGAAACGGAAATCAGCGTTCCGAATGTGATCGCGGTGGCAAGTGCCAGTCTGCGCAACATGGGTAACTCCTTCAGCGAAACCGGCCTACTGCTTGCCGGCGGGGGGTGCGGATGGCTTGCCGTTGCCGGCGTCTTTTTTGTCGCCGGGCGAACCGTTGACCAGGAACTTGCCGATCAGATCCTCCAGCTGCATCGCGGACTGGGTCAGGATCATCTCGTCGCCGTTCTTCAGCGCGGTCGGCGAACCGCCAGGCTGGATCGCAACATACTGGGTGCCAATCAAACCGCTGGTGAATATGGCTGCGGCGGAATCGTCCGGAATCTGGTTGTAGCGCTTGTCGATCGCCATGGTGACCTTGGCGTCCAGCTTGACCGGATCGGCGACCACCGACTGCACGGTGCCGATCGGCACGCCGGCCATCTTCACCGGCGCGCCCACCGTGAGCGCGCCAACATTGGTGAAGTCCGCCGTCACCACATAGGTGCCGCCGAGATTGTCGGCCACGCCGCCGGCGCCGAAGAACTTGCCCAGCATCTCCTCCAACTGCTGCGCCGGCTTGGTCAGCGTCAGCGTGCCGCCGGGAGCCACGAGCTTCTTTGAGCTGCCGTACTGGATGCCGATGTACTGGTCGCCGAGCAGGCCGCTGGTGTAGATGGCGGCCACCGAATCGAGTGGAATCCGGTCGTAGCTCTTGTCGATCGCCAGCTTCACATCTGCCACTTCCTGGCCCGGCTCCAGCGTGATCGAGCGCACCTGACCCACGCGCACGCCGGCGATCTTCACCGGCGCGCGCTCCTTCAGCTGGCCGATGTTGGAGAAGTGGGTGTCGATGGTGTAGCTGGCGCCCTGATGCACATTGGCCACCGAACTGGTCTGGGTGGCCAGGTAGGCGAGCGCGGCAAAGCCGAGCACGATGAACAGGCCGGTGCCAATGGCATACGAACTTCTCGGTTGGCTCACGGCACGATCCTCATGGCGAAAATGATTGATACATTCATGGTAGCTGTCAGCCTGGTGCCATCATCACATCAGGAACGCGGTGAGCACGAAGTCCAGCGCCAGAATGGCGATCGACGAAGCCACCACGGTGCGGGTGGTGGCATAGGCCACGCCCTCGCTGGTCGGCGGTGTGGTGAAGCCCTGGTACACCGCGATCAGCGTCACCACTGCGCCGAACGCGAGGCTCTTCAGCAGTACGCCGTTGACGATGTCGGTATGCACGTCGACCACCGCGGTCATGTTCGACCAGAACGTGCCGTTGTCGATTCCCAGCCAGGTGACGCCCACCAGATGGCCACCGAAAATCGCCATCGCGCAGAACACGCAAGCCAGCAGCGGCATCGCGATCAGCCCGGCCAGGAAACGCGGCGTGGCGACGTAGGCGATCGGATCGACTGCCATCATCTCCATCGCGTCGATCTGGTCGGTGGCGCGCATCAGGCCGATCTCGGCGGTGATCGAGGTGCCCGCGCGGCCGGCGAACAGCAGCGCGGTAACTACCGGCCCCAACTCGCGATACACCGCCAGCGCCACCACCAGGCCGCTGGCCGAGGTGCCGCCGAAGATTGACAGCACGTGATACAACTGCAGCATCAGCACCATGCCGATGAACAGTCCGCAGACCATGATGATGGTCAGGCTCATGGCGCCGACGAACCACAGCTGGCGCAGCGTCTCGCGAAAATAGCGCAGGCTGCGCGGAATCGCCGCCAGCAGGGTCAGCAGGAACAGGCCACAGCCGCCGATCTGCGCCAGTGACTGGGTGACCACGTTGTGGCCCTGGGGTGCGCGCTGGTTCATTTCGCCGCTCCGGCAAAGCCCAGTTCGCTGGCGTAGTCGCCCGCCGGGTACTGGAACGGCACCGGGCCGTCCGCCTCGCCACCGAAAAACTGTCGCGTCCACGGCGAGCCGTCGGCGGCGATGCTTTTCGGATCGCCCTGCGCCACCACCTTGCCGTTGGCGATCAGGAATACATGTTCGGCAATCTGCTGCACGGCCGCCAGCTCATGCGCCACCAGCACGCTGGTGATGCCAAGAGTCTGGTTGAGCGTGCGGATCAGTTTCAGCACCTGGTTCAGCGCCACCGGATCGAGCCCCACGAACGGTTCGTCGTACAGGATCAGCTGCGGATCGAACACGATCGCGCGCGCCAGCGCCACCCGCCGCGCCATGCCGCCGGACAGCTCGTGCGGCATCAGCCGCGCCGCGCCGCGCAGGCCGACCGCCTGCAGCTTCATCAGCACCAGGCTGCGGATCAGCACCTCCGGCAGCGCGGTGTGCTGGCGCAGCGGAAACGCCACGTTCTCGAAGACATCGAAATCGGTCAGCAGCGCCGAATTCTGGAACAGGTAGCCGATGCCTTCGCGCATCTTGTACAGCGCCTCGCGCGACATGTCGGGCACGTTCTGGCCGTTGACCAGGATCTCGCCCGCGTCGGGGCGCATCTGGCCGGTGATGTGCTTCAGCAAGGTGGTCTTGCCGGTGCCACTGGGGCCCATGATCGCGGTGATCCGGCCGCGCGGGATGTCCAGCGCCAGCTGGTCGAAGATGGTCTTGCCGCCGAGCACCGTGGTCAGGCCGCGCACCCGCACCAGGATGCTGTCAGCGGGCGTGGCGCGAGCGGAGTCGGTCATGGGCGGTGACTGTCTGACGAAAGTGTTCAAGGTAGCCGAACCGGTGCGCGAAGGCCATGCGGGCGGATGCACCCGCTCAGCCGCCACTCAGACCCGCAGCGGGCCGCCGCGGCGTGCGCTCAAGCGTCGGGCGCCAGCAGCTCGGCGATCAGCGCCTCATGCCGTCGCCACTGCAGCGCGCTGCGCTGGCGCACCGCCCGCACGATCGCCTGCAGGTCGTCCAGCGCCTGCTCGAAGGCGTCGTTGATCAGGATGTAGTCGAACGCGTGCGCGTGGGCGATTTCGCCGCGCGAATTGCGCAGCCGGCGCTCGATCACTTCGGCGCTGTCGGAGCCGCGGCCGCGCAGCCGGCGCTCGAGTTCCGCCCGCGACGGCGGCAGGATGAACACACTGACGCAATCGGGCTTGGCCCGGCGGATCTGCTCGGCGCCCTGCCAGTCGATCTCCAGCAGCACGTCGCGCCCCTGCGCCAGCAGCGCCTGCACCGTGGTGCGCGAGGTGCCGTAGAGGTTGCCATGCACCTCGGCGTGTTCCAGGAAGATGCCTTCGGCGATCTCGCGCTCGAATTCGGCGCGCGCGACGAAGTAGTAGTGCCGGCCGTACTGCTCGCCCGGCCGCGGCGGCCGCGTGGTGTGCGACACCGACAGCGAGATGGCCGGCTCGCGCTGCAGCAGCGCATTGACCAGGCTCGACTTGCCGGCACCCGACGGCGCGGCGACCACGAACAGGGTGCCGGCTTCCATTTTCATGGCCATGTGTTGCACCTTTGCCCCATCTCCCCGCCGGGGGGAGGGTTGGGGTGAGGGGTCGGAGCTCGCGCGGCGCTCAACGTCATTCGATGTTCTGCACCTGTTCGCGCATCTGCTCGATCAGCACCTTCAGCTCGACCGCGGCATTCGTGCTGCGCGCATCGACCGACTTGGAGCCCAGCGTGTTCGCCTCGCGGTTGAACTCCTGCATCAGGAAATCCAGCCGGCGCCCGACCGGCTCCTCCAGCCCCAGCACGCGGCGGGTTTCGCCGATGTGCGTGCTGAGCCGGTCGAGCTCTTCGTCGACATCGGTGCGGGTGATCTGCAGCACCAGCTCCTGCTCCAGCCGGCCCGGCTCCAGCGGCTGCTTCAGATCGGCCAGCCGCGCCTCCAGCCGGGCGCGCAGGGCGGTGCGGATCTGCGGCATCCAGCCGCGCACCTCGGCCACCACCCGCTCGATGCCGTCAAGCTTGTCGCGCAGGATCTGCGCCAGCTTCTCGCCCTCGCGCTCGCGGGTGGCGGTGAGCGCGTCGAGCGCGCGGTCGAGCACGTCGAACAGCCCCGCCTGCTGCGATTCGGGATCGCCGGCCGACTGCTGCAGCACGCCGGGAAAGCGCAGCAGCTCGGTGAACTCGATCTGCATGCCGGGGAACAGCGCGGCCATGTCCAGATTCAGCTCCGACAGCCGCAGCAGCAGGGTGCGATTGACCTGCAGCGCCTCGCTGCGCGTATCGCTGGTGCGGCGCACGGTGATGTCGAGCTTGCCGCGCGACAGCTTCACCGCGATGCGCTCGCGCAGCAGCGACTCGAAGTTGCGCAGATCCTCCGGCAGCCGCGGGCTCAGTTCCAGGTAGCGATGATTGACCGTGCGCAGCTCGCAGCTCAGCGTGCCGGTGGGGCCGGTGGTTTCGGCACTGGCGTAGGCCGTCATGCTGCGGATCATCGGGCGCCGTCCGGACAAGAGGGAAAGAGCGCAATGGTAAACTCTCCCGTCCCGCCTTGCCCAATCCGGCCAAGCGACGCCAGGAATCTCCCCATGAATGCCCTCCCCCGCCCCAGTGGCCGCGCCTGCGACCAGCTGCGCACGGTCACCATCGAACGCCACTACACCCGCCACGCCGAGGGCTCGGTGCTGGTGAGCTTCGGCGACACCCGCGTGCTGTGCACCGCGAGCATCGAGGACCGCGCGCCGGCGTGGCTGCGCGGCAAGGGCGAAGGCTGGGTCACCGCCGAATACGGCATGCTGCCGCGCGCCACCCACACCCGCTCGCAGCGCGAAGCCGCGCGCGGCGGCCAGGGCGGCCGCACGATGGAAATCCAGCGGCTGATCGGCCGCAGCCTGCGCGCCTGCGTCAACCGGCAGGCGCTGGGTGAGCGCGTGATCACGCTGGACTGCGATGTGCTGCAGGCCGACGGCGGCACCCGCACCGCCGCCATCACCGGCGCCTATGTGGCGCTGGTCGATGCGGTGAACCTGCTGATGCAGCGCGAGAACCTCAAACGCAACCCGATCGTCGGCGCGGTCGCCGCCATCTCGGTCGGCATCTGGCAGGGCGTGCCGGTGCTCGACCTCGACTACGCCGAGGATTCCAACTGCGACACCGACATGAACGTGGTGATGAACGACGGCGGCGGCTTCATCGAGGTGCAGGGCACCGCCGAGGGCCACGCGTTTCGCCGCGACGAGATGAACGCGCTGCTGGCACTGGCCGAGAAAGGCATCGGCGAGCTGGTGACCGCGCAGCGCGCGGCTCTCGCGGCATAGGTTGACCTCGATGATTTACTGCGCAACCCGGCAGACAAGCGCCGAAACCTCAGCCGCTCACCCTGAGCGTTGCGAAGCGGAGTCGAATGGCGCCCTTCGACTTCGGCCCTTCGGGCCTACGCTCAGGAAGAACGGATCATCGAAAATCGTCAGATGACCCAACGCATCGTGCTGGCCAGCGGCAACCGCGGCAAGCTGACCGAGTTGCATCACCTGCTGGCTGACAGCGCTCTGGACGTGGTGGCACAGGGCGAACTGGGCGTGCAGGACATCGAGGAAACCGGCCTCAGCTTCGTCGAGAACGCCCTGCTCAAGGCGCGCCACGCCGCCCGCGTCACCGGCCTGCCGGCGCTGGCCGACGACTCCGGCCTGTGCGTGGCGCACCTGCACGGCGCGCCCGGCCTGTACTCGGCGCGCTATGCCGGCACGCACGGCGACAGCGCCGCCAACAACGCCCGCCTGCTGCGCGAACTCGACGGCGTGCCGGCAGAGCAGCGCCGCGCCTTTTTCATCTGCGTGCTGGTGCTGCTGCGTGATGCGGCGGACCCGGCGCCGCTGATCGCCGAAGGCCGCTGGCACGGCCACGTGCTGACCGCACCCCGCGGCGATCGCGGCTTCGGCTACGACCCGTTGTTCCTGCCGCACGGCCACCCGCTCAGCGCCGCCGAGCTCGACCCGGCGCTGAAAAACCGGCTCAGCCACCGCGCCCAGGCGCTGGCGCAGCTGCATGCGAAGCTTGCTTCGCAGCATGCCTGATCCGATGCCCCTGATCGCACCGCCGCTGTCGCTCTACATCCACATGCCGTGGTGCGTGAAGAAGTGCCCGTACTGCGACTTCAACTCGCACGGGCTGCGCAGCGAGCCGCCGCCGTATGCCGCGTACATCGAGCACCTGCTGGCCGACCTGGATGCCGACCACCGCGACTTCGCGGCCGCGCTGCAAGGCCGGCCGATCGTCAGCGTGTTTTTCGGCGGCGGCACGCCGAGCCTGTTCGCGCCGGAGCTGATCGCCCGCCTGCTTGACGGCGTGCGCGAACGATTGCCCTTTGTCGACGGCTGCGAGATCACCCTGGAGACCAACCCCGGCACCGTCGAGCACGGCCGTTTCGACGGCTATCTGGCGGCGGGCGTCAACCGCATCTCGTTCGGCGTGCAGAGCTTCGACGACGACAAGCTGCGTCGACTCGGCCGCATCCATTCGTCGATTGAGGCCGAGGCGGCGGTGAAGTCGGCGCAGGACGCCGGCTACGCCAACATCAACCTGGACCTGATGTACGCGCTGCCGCAACAGACGCTGGACGGCGCGCTGGCCGACGTGGAACGCGCGCTGGCGCTGGCGCCCACGCACGTTTCGCACTACCAGCTGACGCTGGAGCCGAACACCGCGTTCGCCGCCAACCCGCCGCCGCTGCCGGACGACGACCACGCCTGGGCGATGCAGGAGGCCTGCGAGGCCCGGCTCGCCAGTGCCGGCTACGCCCAGTACGAAATCTCCGCCTATGCGCAGCCCGCTCGGCGCTGCGCGCACAATCTCAACTACTGGCAGTTTGGCGACTACCTCGGCATCGGTGCCGGCGCGCACGGCAAGCTCAGCGACGCCGGCACCGGCCGCGTGCATCGGCGCTGGAAAACCCGCCATCCGCGTGCCTACCTGGAAGCCGTCGGCGGCGCGGCGCGGATCGGCGGCGACAGCGTGGTCGGCGCGGCCGAGCTGCCGTTCGAGTACATGCTGAATGCGCTGCGGCTGGTCGATGGCGTGCCGCTGGCCGAGTTCGCCGGGCGCACCGGGCTGGGCGTCGAATCCATCGCCGCCAAGCTGGCCGACGCGCGCCGGCGCGGTTGGCTGCGCGACGATCCGCAACGGCTGCACACCACCGCGCTGGGCCAGCGCTTCCTCAACGACGTGATCGCCGGCTTTCTCGCGTGACCGCGGTTTTTGCTCCGCCCCCCAGGCCTGGTGCAGGGCGCGCCGTGACGAGTGCCGCGTATGCCGCATGCTGAAGTGGCGCCCCGGCCGGCCGGTCTTCGCGCTCGCATGACCGGGCGGTTGGGTATAGTGCGCCACTGACTTCCCGTCCGAGGATCTTGATGAACGGTCGCGACAAAACCCCGACGCGCCCTGCCGGCAGGCCAGCCTCCGGCTCGCAGGGCACCCGGCTGTTTTCCGTCGAGGAGCTGCGCCAGTACGCCGACCAGGCCGGCCCCCTGTCCCATGGCCGTGCCAGTGTCGACCGGCCGGTGCTGGAAGGCGCCAGTGCGGGGCTGGATGGCCGTCGTCACTTCCTGCGTGCGGGCCGGCAGACGCTCGGCCGGCGCGGCGACAACGACATCATCATCGACGACCTCAGCGTCTCCTCGTCGCACGCGTGGATCATCAACCAGCAGGGGCACTGCGTCATCATGAACACGCTGTCCACCAACGGCACGTTCGTGAACGACAAGCGCACCCACGAGGCCACCCTCAAGCACGGCGACCGCATCCGGCTCGGCCAGGCCGAGTTCGTGTTCCTGACCCGCGAGCCCGGTGCCGCCGGCACGGGACATCTGCGCTGGGTCGCGGTGGGGCTGTGGGCGGTGCTCGCGCTGAGTGCGCTGGCCTGGTGGCTGCTCTGAAGAACATGCCGTGAGCGAACCCGCCATACCGCCGCAGATTGGCCGCTATCGCATCGAGGACATGCTCGGCGAAGGCGCGATGGCCGTCGTCTTCGCCGGCTTCGACCCGCAGATCGAGCGCCAGGTGGCGATCAAGTGCCTGCGCCGCGAGGTCGCCGCCGATCCAGGGTACCGCCGCCGGTTTCTGGTCGAGGCGCGCGCGGCCGGCCACCTCACCCATCCGCACATCGTCACCATCTTCGACGTCGGCGAGACCGCCGACGGCCATTCCTACATCGCGATGGAGCGGCTCTCCGGCGAGACGCTGGCCAGCCGCATCGCGCGTGAGGGGTTTCCGCCGCTGCCGGTGATCATCGAGCTGGCCGAACAGATCGCTGCGGCGCTCGACTACGCGCATGCGCAGGGCGTCGTCCACTACGACATCAAGCCTGAGAACATCATGCTGACCGACGGCTGGCAGCACGCCAAGGTCAGCGACTTCGGCATCGCCGAACGCGGCGGCGCGTCCGCCACACCCGGCATGCCGACGGAGATCGGCGGTACCCCGGCCTACATGGCGCTGGAGCGGCTGCGTGGCGAGCCGGCCGACGGGCGCAGCGACCTGTTCTCGCTCGGCGTGATGCTGTACTGGCTGCTCGGCGGCAAGCTGCCGTGGCCGGAAACCGCCGATGTGAAGCGCCTGCTGCTGCAGCGCCAGCGACTGTCCAGGCCATCGATCCAGCCGCGCGATCCGGCCACCCCGTCGATCCTGCTGGACATCGTGCAGACGCTGCTGGCGCC
This sequence comes from Pseudomonadota bacterium, assembly GCA_021793575.1. Taxonomy (GTDB): domain Bacteria; phylum Pseudomonadota; class Gammaproteobacteria; order Xanthomonadales; family Rhodanobacteraceae; genus Rhodanobacter. The sequence goes on along the minus strand of JAJYSM010000018.1, from coordinate 18,458 downwards.
GGCGCCCGCGGCGCGCTATCAGCGCGGCAGCGAGGTGATCGACGACCTGCGCCTGGCCCGACGCGAGCACGAACGCCTGCACGAAAAGCCGCTGGCCACCCGGATCATTTCGCTGCGGCTGCGCTGGGCCAGCATCCTGGGCGCCATCCTCAGCCTCACCCTGCTGCTGGGACTGGCCGCCATCTACGCCAAGCAGAGCGCCGCCGTGAATGGACTGGCGCTGGATTTCGGCAGCTCGCTGGCGCGCATGATCGCCGGCGAGTCCGCCGAGAACCTGCTGGTGGGCGATCACGCCGCCACCCGCGCGCTGGTCGAGGACGTGTCGCGCAACCGGCAGATCCACTACCTCGCGATCGCCGATCGCTACGGCACCATCGTCGGCAGTACCCGTCGCGCCGAGGTCGGCCAGCGTCTGCCGCAGCTGGCCGGCTCCACGCCGGTGCCGGGGCCGGATCAGGTCGAGAGCTATCGTGGCCGCCTGCCCGGCGATGCCAGTCCGGGCGAGATGCTGCTGTTCGACGTGCCGATCCGTTACCAGACCGCCGCGGTGGGCGAGCTTCGCCTGGGCGTCAGCAACGCGCCGCTGCGCGCCGCCCAGAAAACCACGCTGTGGGTGATCGCCACCGTGCTGGTGCTGACGCTGGTGGCGGTGGTCGGTTCGGCCTACTGGCTGTTCCGCCGTCTGCTGAGCCTGCTGGACGTGCTCGCCGACGCGATGCTGCGGGTGGCGCGCGGCGATACGCATCACCGCATCCGGCTGGTGCGCCGGGACGAACTGGGTCGGCTGTTTGCCGCCTTCAACCTGATGAACAGCGCACTGCAGGCGCGCCAGGGCAAGCCGCCGAAGTCCGCCCGCGCCGCGACCGCGGCTACAGATATCGGGCTGCCCACGCGCATCCTGCCCGCCCCTGACGCGCCCGGCGGCAGCCCGCAAAAGCCCGATTGAACCAAGCCGCGCAAGCCGGCACGGCACGGGTTCAGAATTGCTTGAGGCGCTGTTTGAGTTCCAGTGCGCGGGCACGGTAGGCGACGGCGGGCTCGTAGTGCGGATCGATCGCCAGCACGCGGTCCCACAGTGCAATCGCCGGGTCCAGCTGCTGGTCGCGGTACAGCACGATCGCGCGCTGGTGGTACGCGGCAATCAGCTGCTTGCGCAGCGATGCCGGCCCGGCGCCGGCCGGCTGCAGCTGCGGGTCGATCGTCAGCGCCTGATCCATCCGCGCCAGCGCCTGCGTCTTCTGCCCCTGCGCGAGCAGGGCCGCGCTCTCTTTCTGCAGCCGGCGCACCTGCGCCGCCGGCGAGGCGTCCGCCGGCGCCGTGGTCGGCGCGATCGCCAGCGCGCTGCCGGCGGGCGCATCTGCGCCGACGCGCGCCGGCGCGCCCTCCTGCGGCAGAGTCGCGATGGCCGCGGAGGCCGGCAGGCGCAGCGTCTGGCCCACGCGCAGCAGCGAGGGATTGGTCGAGCCGTTGTAGCGTGCCAGGACCAGAAACTGGCTGGGGTCGCCCAGGTAGCGCAGCGCCAGCGTGCTGTAGGAATCGCCCGGCTGCACCACGTACGGGCGCGACGCGCGGCCCAGCTGCTGCGCGGGATCGACCGTCAGCTGGCGCAGCAGCGCCTGCGCCGCGCGGTCGCCGGGATGCTGCTGCAGATACTCGCGCAGCGCCTGCTCGCCCTCGGCGTAGTGGCCGACCTGCAGGTCGTCGTTGACGATCGCCGCGAGCGAGCTGGCGCCAGTGCTCCGCGCCTGTCCGGTCGCGGCCGCCGGCGTGACCACGGTGGTCGGGTGGCCGGCCAGCTGATCGCCGACCTGCGTCTTGAGCCTGCTCATCTGCGCGCAGCCGGTCGCGGCCAGCATGGCCAGCAGCGGCGCACGCAGCGCGGCTTGCCGCAGACGATGCCGCTGCAGGCAGCCCGGTGAGGGTATGGATGTCATTCGGTATCCCAGAGTTTTTGCCTTGGGCCTGACCGGCAGGCCATCTTGTCCCACTATCGTCCCGCGGCGCGGTCGAACACGGCCGACCAGAGCCGGCCGCCGCGCCACCAGCGGCGAGCCCCGCCGGCCCGGGCGAGAATCAACGCCACGTTGTCACCTTGCTCGCCGCCGCGCTGCAGCGCCAGCGTCAGCGCCTCGTGCATGGCCGCGGACTGATCGCGGCGGCGCGCGTAGCAGCCCAGCTCGCGCGCCGACAGGCGCTCCCACACGCCGTCGCTGCACAGCGCGAAGGTCTGCCCCGCACGCAGTGTGGCGCAGCCGTGATCGACCTGCGGCGGCTGCGGGCCACCCAGCCCGCGCAGCAATTTGTGCTGATCCGGGTCGTCGGCGAGCTGCTCGTGCACCAGTTCGCCCCGGCGCAGCTTCAGCTGGGCCACGCTGTGATCTTCGGTGCAGCCGAGCAGGCGCTCGCCCTGGAAGCGGTACAGGCGGCTGTCGCCCACGTGTGCCCAGCAGACGCGGCGGCCACGGATCAGCAATGCCACCACGGTCGAGTGCGGCTCGCCGCTGGCCAGCCGCTCGCCGCGGCGACGCAATTCGGTATGCGCGTCCTGGCACAGCGCTTCCAGAAACAGCGCACCGGGCTGCTCGCGCCAGCCGCCCTGCTGCCACAGCTGGCGGGCCACCTGGATCACGCCGGCGGAGGCCAGTTCACCGGCGCCGTCGCCGCCCATGCCGTCGGCCAGCACCAGCAGGCGCGCATCCTCGCCTGGATCATGCAAGCAAACCAATTCGTCCTGCTGCGTCGCGCGCCCGCCGCGCGCGCGTCCCGATGCCACCTGCGGCCCATGGCAGCTCTCAATACACGTATCCATTCTCAGGCAGCCCCTCGCACGGTGGCCGGCACGTTCGGGTGGATCCGATTCGTGCCGCGCAGTATATCCAGCGGACGGCCTGTCCTGTCGCGCCGGCCATGGCGCACCCGCAGCAACCAGCATAAACTCGGAGCTCCGGGGAATCAGCAGGCTCTTGCATGGATGTCGAACAGGATCGACGCCGTCCATTCGCGTCACGTCAGCACAGCCGCCTCAGTGACGTGCGCTGGCCGGCACGCGCGCAGCGGCTGATCGAAGCCAGCCACGCGTTGTGCGTGGAGCAGCTGCGCGCACCGCTGCGGCGCTGCCTTGGCGAGTTCGACCAGCAGCTGTTCAAACTGGCCGAGGGCGCACACCGACATCAGGAGCAGCAGGATTTCTACAGCAGCCGCCAGCTGGTGCGGGAGGCTCAGGCGTCGCTCGAGGAGCGCTTCATGGCGAACCTGGGCATCGCCTTCGAGCAGATCGGCAGCACGACCAAACCGCCCGCCGACGGCGAGCCCAAGCCCTGGCAGTCACTGCAGTTGCTCGACCCGGCCGAGCAGGAGCTGACGATGGCGGTGTCGCAGCTGGGCGCACGCAGCGACGTGCGTCACAGCAGCGTGCTGTACGAGCTGGGCTACCGGCTCGCGGTGCTGGTTGGCGCGCCGCCGCTGGAGGGTGAGGCGCTGCCGCTGGGCCCGCACGCGCTGGCCAAGGCGTTTCGCGAGGCCAGCGCCGAATTGCCGCTACCGCTGCCGCATCACCTGCTGCTGCTGCACAGCTTTGATCAATGGCTGCTGCAGTCGCTGACACCGATCTATGACGCCGTCAATGCGCTGCTGCAGGCCGACGGCATCCTGCCGCAGCTGCGCAGCATCCCGGTGCCGCGCCAGTTCGCCAAGCGCGCGCGCGCGGTCCGCAGCGAGAGCGCGGCCGAGCCCGCGCCGTCGCCCGCCGGCGCCGCGTCGGCGTCGGCGTCGGCATCGGCATCGGCACCGGCGAGTGACTCGATCGAGGTACTGGAGTCGCTGCGCAACCTGCTGGCACAGCGCCGCGCCGGTTCCGGCAGCGCTGCTGACTCGGCTGCGAGCCGGGTGGCCAGCACCGACGAACTGCAGACCGCGCTCGGCGCGCTGCAGCAGCATCTGGCCCAGGTCACCGATCACGCCAGCCGCGAATTGCGCAGTGCCCAGCGCCTGCGCGAAGAGCTGCTGACCCAGCTCAACATCAACAATCCCGCCGGCGCGCCGCAAACCCAGCTCACCGGCGAGCAGGGCGACACGGTGGAGCTGGTGGCGATGCTGTTCGAGCAGCTCGGCCAGCAGCTGCAGCAGGGCGGCAATGCGCGCGCCCTGCTCAGCAATCTGCAGGTGCCGGTGCTGCGCATGGCGGTGGCCGATCGCAACTTCTTCGAGCAGCGCGAGCACCCGGCGCGCAAGCTGCTGGACGCCGTCACCGCCACCGCCAACGACTGGCTCGACGGCAGCGACGACGAGAGCAACCGCCCGCTGGCGGCGAAGCTCGAACAACTGGTGGCGCGGGCCGCGCAGGAGCCGCCAAGCGCCGGCCTCTACACCACCCTGCTGGCCGACATCGAGCACCATCTGGGTCTGCTCAGCCGCAAGGCGCAGGCTGCCGAACGCCGCCATGTGGAGGCTGCCCAGGGCCGCGAGCGGCTGGATCAGGCGCGCCAGCGCGCGAGTGCCCTGATGGCCGAGCGTTTCGCGCAGTCGGCGCCGCGCGGCCTGCTGCGCGCACTGCTGGACCGGGCGTGGTCCGACGTGCTGGCGCTTACCCTGCTGCGCCACGGCGAGGACAGCGAAGCGTTTCAGGCGCAACTGACGATCACCGACCAACTGCTCGGACGGCTGCCGGTGGGCGACCGTCTGCAGTTGCAGAGGGAGGTTGAAGGTGGCCTGCAGCAGATCGGCATGCACGCGGAGGAGGCCCGCCAGGTAGCCCAGCGGTTGCTCGGCACCGGCGCCGACAGCATTGCACCGCAGGCACCATCCGCGACCGCGACGAACCCCGCTGCCAAGGTGGCGAGTGCCACTGCGCCACCGGCACCCGCCAGAAGTGGCGGGTCGGCAGCCGCCCGAGCGCCGGCTCCTGTCGCAGCGGTTCCCGCCGAGCTGCCCAGCGCCACCGATCTGGCCATGCGCCTGAAGCAGCATCACCGGCTCGGTGAGGAGCAGGACGCGTCGGCCCGCTCCGCCGGCATCGGCCAGCCCAGTGCCCAGGCGCCAGTGCTGGGACCGCGCGAGGCGCGCATCCACAATTACCTGAGCAAGCTGCCGTTTGGCAGCTGGTTCGAATTCGTCGACCCGGGCACCGGGCAGATCACCCAGCGCAAACTGGCCTGGTACTCGCCGATGTCCGGCCGCTGTCTGCTGGTCAGCCGACGCGGCCAGCGCGGCGAGGAGATGAACCTCTCGCAGCTGGCCGCGGAGATTGCCAGCGGCCGCGTGTGCGAGGTGCCGCAACAGCGCGAGAGCCTGCTCGATCGCGCCTGGCGCGGCCTGACCGGCAGCCTGCGCCAGGGCGCCAACCCGCGTCGCCCGCCTTCGCCGGAGTCTGAGCACCGATGAGCCCGCAGGACAGTAACCAGCGCCGTGCCGAGCGCAAGCGCGCCTCCTTCACCGCGCTGGTCACCGACGTGATCAGCGGCGAGCCGATCGGCCATCTGGGCAACCTGTCCAGCACCGGCCTGCTGCTGATCAGTGCGCAGGCGCCACGCAGCGAGGCGCTGTACCAGGTCAGCCTGATGCTGCCGAGCGCGGGCCGTGCGTTGATCCAGTCGCAGCCGATCGAGGCGGGCATCCAGGAGCAATGGCACGAGCCGGCCGCCAGCCCGGGCCAGATCTGGGCCGGCTACCGCATCGTGGCGATCAGCGATGCCGATGCGGCGCGGCTGGACGGCTGGCTCAGCCAGGCCTGACGCACCACCGACTGGCCAGGTCGGCAGCGACGCGCGATCATTCCCCGCTGAATGATCCCGCCGATCCGCCCGTCCTGCCGCAGGTACCCCATGCACGCCAGCTCGCTTGCCTCGCTCTATCCCGCGCACCTGGCCGCCCTGCGCGAACGGGCGGACGCCGCCCTGGCGCACGCCGGCTTCGACCACCTGCTGATCGCCGTCGGCATGCCGCCGCGAAAATTTCTGGATGACCAGGATTATCCGTTCGTGGCCAGCCCGCACTTCCTGCACTGGCTGCCGCTGGCCGATGCGCCGGGCAGCTGGATCGCGTACACGCCGGGTGCCAGGCCGAAGCTGATCTTCCTGCAGCCGCGCGACTACTGGCACGTGATGCCGCAGGCGCCCGACGGCTACTGGGTGGAGCACTTCGAGATCGTCACCGTGCGCAGCGCCGCCGCCGCGCTGGCCGAACTGCCGCCGGGCCGTTGCGCGGCGATCGCCGTCGACGGTGCGCCCGCCGACGCCGCCCTGAACCCGGCGGCCGTGCTCGACTACCTGCACTGGCATCGCAGCATCAAGACGCCGTACGAGCTGGCACTGCTGCGCCAGGCCAGCCGCACCGGCGCGCGGGCGCATCGCGCCGCGGAGGCGGCGTTCCGCACCGGCGCCAGCGAGCTCGGCATCCATCAGGCCTATCTGCAGGCGGCGGACGCGATCGACGCCGAACTGCCCTACGCCAGCATCGTCGGCCTGAACGAGCACGGCGCGGTGCTGCACTACACACACTTCGACCGCAGCCCGCCAACACACAGCCACTCGCTGCTGATCGATGCCGGCGCCAGCGCCGCCGGTTACGCCAGCGACATCACGCGCACCCATGCCGGCGCGCACGCCGGCGGGTTCCAGGCGCTGATCGACAGCGTCGACGCCGCCCAACAGGGCTTCGTCGCCCGCGTACGCACCGGCCAGAGCTACCCCGAACTGCACCTCCACGCTCATCACGTGCTGGCTGGCGTACTGCGCGAGCATGGCCTGATCCGCATGAGTGCGGAGAGCGCGGTCGAAGCGGGCGTGACCCGCGCGTTCTTTCCGCACGGCCTCGGCCATCCGCTCGGCCTGCAGGTGCATGACGTGGCCGGCTTCCAGCAAAGCGAACGCGGCGGAACCATTGGACGTCCAGACGGCCATCCGTATCTGCGCATGACTCGCGTGCTGCAACCGGGCATGGTGGTGACGATCGAGCCCGGCCTGTACTTCATCGACATGCTGCTGGCCGAGCTGCGCGCCAGGCCGGTCGCCACTGACATCGACTGGGCGCGGGTGGACGCGCTGCGCCAGTACGGCGGCATCCGCATCGAGGACGACGTGCTGTGCACCGGCGGCGCGCCGGAAAACCTCACCCGCGACGCGTTCGCACAACTGGACTGAGAGGCTGAGCTGCTGCGACATCCATGCACACCAGGGCAATGCCGCAGCGGCGTATGCTGTGATCCACAGTGAACACACCCGTCCGTTGCATGTCACTTCCCGCCGCATCCAGCTCATCCAGCCGCCGCGCGGGCACGCCGCTGCGGCAGCTGGCGCTGGAGTTGTTCGGTATCATCGTGCTCAAGGTCGTGCTGCTGATGCTGATCTGGTGGCTGCTGTTTGCGCCGCAGCCCAGGCCCGATAACAGCCCGGAGGCGATCGCACGCTTGCTGGCACCCACGCCACCCCCACCGCCGCCGGAACGCCACCCATGATCATCGACGCCGATGTCGTCACGCTGTCGCGCCTGCAGTTCGCGCTGACCGCGATGTACCACTTCCTGTTCGTGCCGCTGACGCTGGGACTGGTGTGGATCCTGGCGATCATGGAGAGCGTGTACGTGATGACCGGGCGCGAGGTATGGAAGCGCATGGTGCAGTTCTGGGGCGTGCTGTTCGGCATCAATTTCGCGATGGGCGTGGCCACCGGGGTGACGATGGAGTTCCAGTTCGGCATGAACTGGGCGTATTACTCGCAGTACGTCGGCGACATCTTCGGTGCGCCGCTGGCGATCGAGGGCATGATGGCGTTCTTCCTCGAAGCGACCCTGATCGGCGTGTTCTTCATGGGTTGGGAGCGCATCTCGCGGATCAGGCATCTGCTGGTGACCTGGTTTCTCGCGCTGGCCACCAGCCTGTCGGCGCTGTGGATACTGATTGCCAACGCGTGGATGCAGAATCCGGTGGGCGCGGCGTTCAACCCGCAGACGATGCGGATGGAAGTGACCTCGTTCTCCGCGGTGCTGTTCAACCCGGTGGCGCAGGACAAGTTCGTGCACACGGTAAGCGCCGGCTATGTGCTGGGTTCGATGTTCGTGCTGTCGATCAGCGCCTGGTACCTGCTGCGCGGACGCAACGTGGATTTCGCCAAGCGCTCGATGACGGTGGCGGCCAGTTTCGGGCTGGCCGCGGCGCTGTCGGTGGTGGTGCTGGGCGACGCCTCGGGCTACACCGTGGCGAAGGATCAGCAGATGAAGATGGCCGCGATCGAGGCGATCTGGCACACCGAGCCGGCGCCGGCGCCGTTTACCCTGTTCGGCCTGCCCAACATGCGGCAGCGCCGCACCGATGACGCGTTGAAGATCCCCTGGCTGATGGGCCTGCTCGGCACCCACTCGCTCGATCAGACGATGCCCGGCATCAGCGAGCTGGTGGACGACGCCAAGAGCCGCATCGGCAAGGGTCTGCTGGCCTACGACGCGATGCTGACGCTGCGCCAGGACCAGGGCAACGCACAGGCCCAGGCGGTGCTCGCTGCCAACGACAAGGATCTGGGCTACGCGCTGCTGCTGAAGCGCTCTGTGGACGACCCGCGCCAGGCCACGCCGGCGCAGATCCAGCAGGCCGCCGACAGCACGATTCCGAACGTGCCGGTGCTGTTCTGGTCGTTCCGCATCATGATGGTCTGCGGCTTCTATTTCATCGCGCTGTTTGCGCTGTCGTTCTGGAAGGCCAGCCGGCGCCAGCTGGACAGCCAGCGCTGGTATCTGCGGCTGGCGCTGTGGAGCCTGCCGCTGCCGTGGGTGGCGATCGAGCTGGGCTGGATCGTGGCCGAATACGGCCGCCAGCCCTGGGCGATCGCCGGCGTGCTGCCGACCGCGCTGGGCGTGTCGTCGGTCAGCGCCGGCCAGGTGCTGACCTCGCTTGGCGGCTTTGTGCTGTTCTATACCGCGCTGGCCATCGTCGACGTGGTGCTGATGTTGAAGTTCACCCGCAAGGGGCCGGACGGACTGGGCATCTGGCCGAACCATGCCTTTCCCCTCTCGCCGGCGCGGAACGGGGAGTCCGGAGAACAGCATGTTTGACTACGCCACGCTGCGGGTGATCTGGTGGGCCCTGCTGGGTACGCTGCTGATCGGTTTCGCGATCATGGACGGCTTCGATTTCGGCGTCGCCGGCCTGCTCAAGGTGCTCGGCCGCGACAACGAGGAGCGGCTGGTGCTGATCGAGGGCATCGAGCCGACCTGGGAGGGCAACCAGACCTGGTTCATCCTCGGCGGCGGCGCCACCTTCGCGGCGTGGCCGATGCTTTACGCGGTGTCGTTTTCCGGCATGTATCTGGCGATTTTCCTGGTGCTGCTGGCCTTCATCCTGCGCCCGGTCGGCTTCAATTTCCGCGGCAAGATCCACGATCCGCGCTGGGCCAGCCTGTGGGACTGGGTGCTGACGGCCTCCGGCGTGGTGGTGATGCTGATTTCCGGGATCGCCTTCGGCAACCTGTTCCTCGGCCTGCCGTTCCGCTTCGACGACGATCTGCGGATGAGCTGGCAGGGCGGTTTGCTCGATCTGCTGCATCCGTTCGCGCTGCTCGCCGGGCTGGTGTCGCTGAGCATGCTGCTGGCGCACGGCGCCTGCTGGGCGGCGCTGAAAGCCGACCACCTGATCGCGGCGCGTGCGGTGCGCATGGCACGCTGGCTCACGCTGCTCTACGCCGCGTTGTACGTGTTGGCCGGCATCTGGCTGGCCTACGGCATTCCCGGTTTCGCGATCGCCGGCGCGGTGGCCAGCGAGGGCGTCTCCAACCCGCTGTACAAGCAGGTCGCGCAGGGCGGCAGCTGGTTTGCCAGCTACATGCAATATCCGTGGTTCTGGAGCGCACCGCTGCTGGCGCTGGCCGCCGCGGTCGGCGTGCAGGCGCTGGTCGGGCGACGCAGCGTCGCCGGCTTCATCGCCAGCAGCCTGATGGTGGGCGGCACCATCGCATCAGCCGGCTTCGCGCTGTTTCCGTTCCTGTTGCCGTCCAGCCTCGACCCGCGCTCCAGCCTGACGGTGTGGGATGCGTCCTCCAGCCGCGGCACCCTGCTGCTGATGCTGGGCGTGACCGTGGTGCTGTTGCCGATCATCCTGCTGTACACCGGCTGGGTGTACCGCGTGATGCGCGGACGGGTCACGCTGGAACAACTGCGCAAGGCGCACGGCGGCTATTGACTGCCGCAGCCTCCGATTCAATCACTGGAGATCAGACCGCATGTGGTATTTCGCCTGGATACTCGGACTCGGCCTGGCGTGCGCCTTCGCCATCCTCAATGCAATGTGGTACGAGCTTCACGCCACCGACGCGACCAACCGCCTGCGTGACGACGCCGAGCTGCCCGACGAACTCAGCTGAGCGGCTTCAACGCGCCGCCAGCAGCGCCTCGATCGCCTCCGCCTCCTTCGGCATGCCTGCGGTCAGCACCTCGTGGCCGTCGCGGGTCACTGCCACGTCGTCCTCGATGCGGATGCCGATGCCACGCCAGCGTTCGGCCACCGAGCGATCGTCCGGCGCCACGTACAGGCCCGGCTCCACCGTCAGCACCATGTCCGGCTCCAGCAGGCGCGATTCGCCGCCGACGCGGTAGTCGCCCACGTCATGCACATCCAGCCCCAGCCAGTGGCCGGTCTTGGCGGGAAAGAAGCGCTTGTAACTCTCCTGCGCGATCGCCGCCTCGGCGTCGCCCTTGAGCAGGCCGAGCGCGCACAGGCCTTCGGCGAGCACGCGCACGGCCGCGGCATGGGGGGCGTTGAACGGCCGCCCCGGCTGCACTTCGTCGATCGCCGCCTGCTGTGCGGCCAGCACTACCTCGTAGAGCGCACGCTGCTCGCGGCTGTAGCGACCGCCAACCGGAAACGTACGGCTGATATCCGACGCATAGCACTCCACTTCGGCGCCGGCATCGATCAGCAGCAGTTCGCCCGCGCGCAGTGGCGCGCGATTCTTCTGGTAATGCATCACGCAAGCGTTGGCACCACCGGCGACGGTGGGCGCAAACGCCGGCACCGCCCCGCGGCCGCGCATCACGCGCAGCAATTCGGCCTCGACCTCGTATTCGTGGCGGCCGGGCACGGCAAACCGAAGCGCCGCCAGATGCGCCTCGACCGCGATCGCGGCGGAGATCCGCATCAGCCTCAGTTCGGCACGCGATTTGTACAGCCGCAGGTCGTGCAGCAGGTGGCCGAGCGCCACGAACTCCTTCGGCACCACGCCGCCGCCGCGCAGCTGGCGCAGCCGGCGCATCCAGCCGAGCAGGCGCGCGTCGAACTCCGGCTCATGTCCGAAGTGGCAGTAGACGCGGGCCCGGCCCTCGATCATGCCAGGCAGGATGTCATCGATGTCCTCGATCGGAAATGCGTCGTCCATGCCGTAGGCGGACACCGCGCGCTCGCTGCCGATCGACTCGCCGTGCCAGCGCTCGTGCAGCGGATCGCGCTCGCGGCAGAACAGCACCACCTCGCCATGCCTGCGCCCGGGCAGCAGCGCCAGCACCGCATCCGGCTCGGGGAAACCGGCCAGGTACTGGAAGTCCGAATCCTGCCGGTACGGCCACGCCGCGTCGGCATTGCGCATGCGCTCGGGCGCCGCGGCCACCAGCAGCACCGCGTCCGCGCCGGCCATCTGCATCAGCTGGCGGCGCCGGCGGGCGAACTCCTCCGCGGCGATCACGCTCGCCGGCGCGGGCGCGGCAACAGGCCCCGGCAGGGATGCGTCGGGGATCAATGCACGGTGCCGCTGGCTGACGAGTCGGGTGCGCTGCATTCGGCATGCAGCAGCAGCACGCCGACCCGCACGAACTCCTGCACCTCGATCAGCGCATCCTCGTCTTCGTCCTCGTTGCCGAAATCGAACGAGGAGGCGGCGATGGTGCCCAGGTCACGCAGGATCTCCTGCGCCTCCTCCGACAGCTGCGCATGCGCTGCGGTGCCGGCAAGGCCGAAGCCGCCGAGGAAGCCTCGACACCAGTCGACCATCGCCTCGGCCCGCTCGGCCAGCGGGCGGTCGTCCGCAGGCAGCAGCGGTTCGAAGCCCAGCTCGGGGTCAGCCAGTTCCGTTTCGCATTGCCGGCTCAGCCGCTGCAGCAGCGCCAGATCGTCCGCCGACGGGCTGCTTGCCTCGCCGTCGAGTTGCAGCGCCGACAGCACCGAGGCCTGCCGCAGCGAACCACCGCCGGCCAGATAGCCGCACAGCGAACCGTGCAGCTCGGCAGCCTCGGTGCCCAGGCGCAAACGCCGCACCAGCGCGTCGATCTCGTCATGGCCCACAAGCTCGCCAGCGGTCATGGTGACACTCCTTCAGGGGATGCCGGCAGTTTAATGCACCCGCCGCGCAGGCTCTCTGACGGTGTGGACAACGTCGCTGATTTCGTCGGGCGTGCTGCTATAGTTTCGCGCATGAGCATGCCCGAACACGTGCCGTCCGACCCCGTCCAGCAAGAGCTCGTCGCGCTGAACCGACAGCTCGATCGGCTGCTCGACAGCGTGCGTCGGCTGACCGAGGAAAACCGCAGCCTGCGCCACAGCCAGGAGCAGCTTTCCGGCGAGCGGGCCGGCCTGCTGGCACGCAACGAGCAGGCGCGCAGCCGGGTCGAAGCGATGATCCAGCGGCTGAAATCGCTGGAGAGCAACGGCTGATGAGCACCCCTGCCAGCGAACCGGTTGCGCTGCGACTGATCGACCGCGAATTCCTGATCGCCTGCGCGCCCGAAGAGCGCGACGGCCTGCTCGAGGCTGCCGGCTTTCTCGACCGCAAGATGCGCGAACTGCGCGCCAATGCCAAGGCGCCCAGCTTCGAGCGCCTCGCCGTACTCACCGCGATCAGCGTCGCGCACGAGCTGCTCATCCTGCGCAAGCGGCACGACGGCCAGGAGCAGCGCCTCAGCGATGGCCTTGCCGCCCTGCGCAGCCGGCTGGATGTCGCCCTCGACGGCGATCCCGTCAAGCGCTGATAATCGCGCGCCGCAATCGGCCGGCGCCATGAATGCGCTCGCCTGCCGCCAGTGGCACATTGCCGGGCAAGCGCCTAAAATCACTCCCGGCGTTTACTGCGATGTGCGCCAGCACACTCTTACATTTGCCTTGTTCCTAAATACGGCCCCGGGTCGGCTTCACATCGGCTGTTGTGCATGTCCGCTTCATGCGGAAAGCCTTGAGGCCATGTAGCCCTCCCACCTGATCCATCTTGGATCAAGGTCGTTCGGTGGGCAGCGGCATCGCGGTGACGCCACTTCATTCGCCCGCGCGCTGCCACCCGGCAGCGCGCGGCATGGGTCGCTGGCAGCGTCGCCCCGGGGCGCGCTTTCGATGGGAGACGCGCGACACATGGACGCCACCGCCGAACGCCGCGAGCTGCGCCAGAGCCTGGCCGCACGCCGCAGCGCCCTCACCCCGGCCGAACGCATCAGCGCGGCCCAGGGCCTGCGTCGCAGCCTGGAGCTGCTACCCGAATACCTCACCGACAGCCGCGTCGCCGGCTACTGGGCCAGCCAGGGCGAGCTGCCGCTGAACCTGGTAATGCCGCCGCTGGCGGCGCGCGGCCAGCAGTTCCTGCTGCCGGTGATCGGTGCCGACCAGCAGCTGCGCTTCGCCCGCTGGCAAGCCGGTGACGCGGTGCAGCCGAACCGCTACGGCATCCCCGAGCCGGTCGCCCCGGCCGAACTGCTGGAGCCGTTCCAGCTCGATCTGGTGCTGCTGCCGCTGCTCGCTTTCGACCGCCGCGGCCATCGGCTTGGCCATGGCGGCGGCTACTACGACCGCAGCTTCGCGTTCCTGCGCGAGCAGGCGCGCCCGACCGAGCCGCTGCTGGTCGGTATCGCCTATGCGTTCCAGGAGCTGCCGCAGATCCGGGCCGAAGCGTGGGACGTGGCGCTCGACTTCATCGCCACCGAGCGCGAGCTGATCGACTGCCACGCGAACGCCCAGGACCACGCATGAATTCCGACGCTCGCCATTACTGGTTGATGAAGTCCGAACCGGACGCGTTCTCGATCGACGAACTCAAGCGCAGGAAGCAGGAAGCCTGGGACGGCGTGCGCAACTACCAGGCGCGCAACTTCATGCGCGACGGCATGCGCCCGGGCGACCGCATTTTCTTCTACCACTCCAACTGCGCGTTGCCGGGCATCGTCGGCATCGCCGAAGTGGCCACGGACGCCTATCCGGATCCCAGCCAGTTCGACCCGCACAGCCCGTACTTCGACCCCGGCAGCACGCGCGAGCAGCCGCGCTGGATGCTGGTCGAGGTGAAGTTCGTGAAGAAATTCAAGCGCACCATCAGCCTCGACGAACTCAAGCGCCACAATGCACTGACCGGTATGCCGCTGCTGCGCAAGGGCAACCGGCTGTCGGTGATGCCGGTGGACGCTGCCGAATGGAGCTACATCCTCCAGCTCGAATAAGCCTTCACTACGCCAGCGGCCCTGTGCCCGGCGATGCAGCCGCCGGGGAGCGGGAGCCGAGCCATTTTCTCGCACGGAATCCACCCATGAGCAGCGCAACCGAAAAACGCCAGGCCGGTGAGGCCGCGATCCGCTACGTCGAGAACGGCGCCATCATCGGCGTCGGCACCGGCTCCACCGTAGCGTTCTTCATCGACGCGCTGGCCGACCTGCGCGACCGCATCCAGGGCGTCGTGTCCAGCTCGGAGCAGTCCACGGCGCAGCTGCGCAAGCTCGGCATTCCCCTGCTCGACCTCAACGCCGCCGGGCCGCTGACGATCTACATCGACGGCGCCGACGAGTGCGACCCGCAAAAGCGCCTGATCAAGGGCGGCGGTGCCGCGCTGACGCGCGAGAAGATCATCGCCCAGGCCAGCGAGAAGTTCGTCTGCATCATCGACTCCAGCAAGCGGGTCGACCTGCTCGGCAGGTTTCCGGTGCCGATCGAGGTGATCCCGATGGCGCGCAGCCTGATCGGCCGCGAGATCGTCAAGCGCGGCGGACAGCCGGTGTGGCGCGACGGCGTGGTCACCGACAACGGCAACTGGATCATCGACGTGCACGGCTGGCAGATCACCGACCCGGTGGCACTGGAGCGCGATCTCAACCAGCTTCCCGGCATCGTCACCGTCGGCCTGTTCGCCCGCCGTCCGGCCGACGTGGTGCTGATCGGCGATCGGGAGATGTGATTGCGCTGCCGATGGCCGGAAGGACGAGGCACGGAAAGTGCCGAGCGCCATACCGCGCGGACACGCGGGTGCAGGGCGGCTGGGAGACCGGGATTGTTCGACCCATCCATGGGCCGAACCCCGCTTCGCGGGGCCAGCCTTCGGCTGTCCAAAATCGTTCCAGACGATTTTGTCGAACACGTGGTTCGTCTCCTGTATCCGCAGACCAAAACAAAAAGACCCGCCACGAGGGCGGGTCTTTTTGTTTTGGCTGGGAGACTAGGATTCGAACCTAGATAGACAGCGTCAGAGGCTGTCGTCCTACCGTTAGACGATCTCCCAAAAACCGCTGGAACGATGCGCTCTGACTTTGGTGCATCGAACCGAAACGCATGATCCCCGCAGGAGAATCAGCGCTTGGAGAACTGGGTCGCGCGACGTGCCTTGTGCAGACCGACCTTCTTGCGCTCGACCTCGCGGGCATCGCGGGTCACGAAACCGGCCTTGCGCAGCGGCGACTTCAGGCTCTCATCGTACTCGATCAGCGCGCGGGCGATGCCCAGGCGGATCGCGCCAGCCTGACCGGTGATGCCGCCGCCGGCGACCGTCACCATGATATCGAACTTGCTGCTGTTCTCGGTCAGCACAAGCGGCTGACGCACGATCATGCACGAGGTCTCGCGACCGAAAAATTGTTCAAGCGACTTGCCGTTGACCACGATCTCGCCCTTGCCCTTGCGCAGGAACACGCGGGCGGCGGAGGTCTTGCGGCGGCCGGTGCCGTAATTCTGCTGGATCGTCATGATGGTTCCTTAAATTTCCAGCGCCTGCGGCTGCTGTGCGGTATGCGGATGCTCGGCGCCGCCGTAGACCTTGAGCTTGCGATACATCTCTCGGCCCAGCGGGTTCTTCGGCAGCATGCCCTTGACGGCGATCTCGATCACACGCTCCGGATAGGTCGCCAGCAGATCCTTCAGGCTGGTGGTCTTCAGGTTGCCGACGTAGCCGGTGAAGCGGTGGTACTTCTTGTCGTCCAGCTTGGCGCCGGTGACATGCACCTTCTGCGCGTTGATCACCACGATATAATCGCCGGTGTCGCAGTGCGGGGTGTATTCCGGCTTGTGCTTGCCGCGCAGGCGACGTGCAATTTCGGTCGACAGGCGACCGAGCGTCTTGTCCGTGGCATCCACCACAAACCAGTCGCGCTTGACGTTGTCGGCATTGGCGCTAAACGTTTTCATTTCAGAATACCTGGTAATCCGCCGGCAGGCGGTACGCGTCATCGGTGGATCAAAGGCGCGAGATGATAGCGGAGCCATCAATCATGGCGCAAGCTCATCGGCCGGCGGGCTGTGAGCTGGCAATGATAGCATGACAGGCATGCCGCTTGAAAAGTCCCCCACTGGCGCCGCGCATGGTCGCCTCATCGAGTTGGCCGATCAATGCGTGCAGTGCGGCCTGTGCCTGCCGGTATGCCCGACCTATGCGCTGGACCGGAATGAAGCGGAATCGCCGCGCGGCCGCATCGCCCTGGCCGCCGCGCTGGCGCGCGGGCAGGTCGATCCAGGCGCCGGGCTGCGCGAACACCTGGATCACTGCCTTGGCTGCCTGAACTGCGAAAAAGCCTGCCCGGCCAACGTGCAGTACGCCGAACTGCTGATCGCGACCCGCGCCATGCTCGGGCCGGCGCCACAGCGGCCGCGCCGACTGCTGCAGCTGATCCGGCGCCCCGGGCTGATGCGCGGGCTGCGCCGGGTCGGCGGCTGGCTCGCCATGCCGCGCTGGAAAAACCGGCTGGCACGACGGCTGCCGCCAGGCTCGGCGTGGCGTGCCGCCCTGCTGATCATGCCGGCTGGCGCGCCTGACACTCGCGTCAAGACCATCGACGCGGCTCGCGGACAGCCGGGGCTGGCGCTGTTTCCTGGCTGCGTGGCCAGCGTCGAGGATGCGCTGGCGCAACAGGCGGCGATCAGCCTGCTGCAGGCAGCGGGTTTCCAGGTCAGCGTGCTGCCCGCGTTTTGCTGTGGCGCGATGGAGCTGCACGGGGGTGAAACCGACGCCGCCGAACGGGCCGCGCAGCGCGTGCGCGCGGCCTGGGCCGCCAGCGGCGCGAGCCAGCTGCTGTCAGTGACGCCCGGCTGCCTCGGCACCCTGCGCCGCGCGCTGCCCGGGGTGCGTGTGCTCGATCCGCTGGAGCTGCTCGCGAACCACGGCCATGCGCTGCGCTTCCGCCCGCTGGCGGAACGCGTGGCGGTACACCTGCCCTGCACCCAGATCAATGTGGCGCGCAGTGATGGCGCCCTGCTGCAGCTGCTGCGCCGCGTGCCCGGGCTGCAGGTGATGCCGCTGCCGCGACCGCCGCACTGCTGCGGCGCGGCCGGCAGCCATCTGCTGGAATTTCCCGAGCGCGCCGCCCAGCTGCGCGACGAGACGCTGCGGCAAGCCGCCAGCTTGGCGCCGCAGCGGCTGCTGTCGTCCAATATCGGCTGCCGCCTGCATCTGGCGGCCGGCATCGAGGCGCAGGGCCTGGGCTGGCTGCAGCAGCATCCGCTGACCCTGCTGGCGCGCCAGCTGGAACATTCCGATTTGCCACAGGATCGCCCATGAACACGCGCACGCTGACTCCACTTGATCGCCTGCTGGCTGGTTGCGAGCGGGCACTGGAAGCGATCGCCGGCTCGCCGGCGGCGCAGCGCCCCTCACCTGCCGCCGGCATCGCCGAGAGGGACATGGACGATGCCGAACGTCGCCACGCCGCGGGCCTGATGCGCATCAACCATACCGGCGAGGTCTGTGCCCAGGCGCTGTACTTCGGCCAAGCCGCGCTGGCGCGCAGCGCGGACAACCGTGACCACCTGCTGCACGCCGCCGCCGAGGAGACCGACCACCTGGCTTGGTGCGCGCAGCGCCTGCAGCAGCTGGACAGCCGCCCCAGCCTGCTCAATCCGCTGTGGTATGCCGGCAGCTATGCGATTGGCGCCGCCGCCGCGCTGGCCGGCGATCCAGTGAGCCTGGGTTTCGTGGTGGAAACCGAGCGCCAGGTGGAAGCCCATCTGGCCGAGCACCTGGAAAAACTTCCCGCACAGGACGAGCGCTCGCGCGCCGTGCTGGAGCAGATGCAGGCCGACGAGATCCGCCACGCGCAGGCGGCGCAGCAGCGCGGCGGCGTCGCGCTGCCGTTCCCGCTGCCGCAGCTGATGCACCTCAGCTCGCTGGTAATGAAAACCGTGGCGTACCGTATCTAGCAGCCTGTCGGGCTTGAGATCGGCGCAGCGCCCCTCTGCGCACCAAGCAGGCAAATCGCACCAACGGGGTGCGAAAACAGGGGCATCCGTCGCCACTTTCGCCGAAACGAACGGATTTCCG
>JAJYSM010000083.1 GCA_021793575.1 Pseudomonadota bacterium | reverse complement strand
CCGCCATCGCCCAAGCACGCTGCCGCGTGCAACCGAACCGCCTCTACCCCAGACCACCTCGACCCAAACCCCATCTCCACCTCGCGTACAAGCTGGCGTGCTGAGGCTTAAGTTGAGAGCATTGGGTTTCAGCCAGCATCGACGTGAACGTCGCACGGCGCGGATTCTGACCATGCCAGGCGACGACCGGGAGGACGGGCATGCGCGGTGCAGTGCAACCCGTTCGAAGCGACGATTGTCCCAAAAAGGGGATGGACAAATCGCCGCGACGTTTTTTCCAGATAGCGCTGCGCGTGCTTGAAGAAACGGAACGCGTGACAGCTACCACCCGACAGGCGGCCCAGATGCACTGGCTGCAACGCTCGTGCCTGAATACGGCGCGGGCTTTGGCGCCCACCTGATCACCATCAGCTACCTCGTCTGCGTCAAGCTCAAGCATCTGCCGCGGGACCGGTGGCTCCATCCGGCTCAACCGAAGAGCATGCGAGGATCAGCCACACGGATCGAGAGAGCGCCAACTTGTCGGACGTCTGGATGGCTATTCGACGAGAGCTTGTTCAGAGTTTTCCTAAAGGAGCTTCCGCTCAACGCACGGCAAGCACCAACGCGCAGGATCGAGGTGTGTTGGCAGAACACGTCCAGTTGCTGCTAGTCTTGAAACAGCTATCCAGACAAGAACGGATCGGGTTTGATGATGACCATGGGCTTGACGCGTTGGGCGGAGCGTACCCCACTCTGGAGGGTCTTTTGGCTCTACGGCGTGATCCCCAGCAACTTGTTGTGGCTCGTGACGTTGTGGATGATCTCTGCCGCATGGCATGTCGATGTCATTCGGAGCCTGCTGATACTAATTCTTGTATTTACTGCCTGGATCGTGCACGCCATTTGGCATGCGGCACCCAATACTCCGGATCGGCGTTATGGTGTGCTGGCCAAGGCACTTACCATTGCATGGGCTATCAATGCCGTGCTGTTGGTATTTTTCCTGGAACTGCAACTGCTGCACTGAATCAGCAGAACTGCAACACGTTCCCCGCACGATCGAAGGCGGCAAACTCGGCCACGCGGCCGTTGTTGATCGCGTTGACCATGAACCGGAGCGGTTGTGCGGCCTCGTCCGTACTCGGGGCAACGCCAGCGCGTCCAGACAGACTGGCAACGAAGACGACGTCCCAGTCCAGACCGGTGGTCGCCGACTCCTCCACCAGCGTTTCAAAACTTGCGATCTCCGACGGCGCCTTGTCCACACACAGGCTTGGTGACAGCGTGCCCCCTTGCTGTGCGGTAAAACGCTCGCGTTGGGCTTCGGTAGCCGCCTCCGGCAACTCGACCCTGACAAATGTGAACAGCAACCGTTGCGGCTCGGATTGCTGGTGGGCGGCGGTGAGCAGGTTCTGGAAACTGGTCAGCATCATCGAGAGGGAGCCGATGGGGATGGCGCCGACAAGCTACCACGGACTGTTGCCAGTGGCGTCGCATCCAGCGGATTTTCGAGGCCGCCGCCCACAAAAGTGAGTCCGCATTGATGTTGATCAAGTGCGAACGCCGGTCGCCGCGCTAAGTTGGCCGCCGACAAGCGGAGAAGCACCTCCGCCCAGCTCCCAGCCTTGATGCCTACGTTCTTCATGGAATACGGCGTCTTGGCCGTGGCCTTCGGGGCCACCAGGACCGGTCTGGAAACGGATCGATCTCCCGGTTTGGAAAGGAGTGAACATGCAGGCTCTCATTGACCGCCACGGGCGGTCATTTCCCTACCTGCGTCTTTCGCTGACGGAGGCGTGCAACTACCGGTGTGCCTATTGCCTGCCCGATGGCTACCAGGCTGACGGGCGCCCGAGGTTTCTTGCTCTGGGTGAGATCGAACGCCTGGTTCGCGGCTTTGCCGCGTTGGGCATGAGCAAGATCCGTTTGACCGGCGGCGAGCCCAGCCTGCGCAAGGATCTGCTCTCGATTATCGAAACCGTGTCCGCCGTGCCTGGCATCGGCAAGATCGCACTGACCACCAACGGCTGCCTGTTGCCGCGCCATGTGCGCGCTTGGCGCGAGGCTGGACTGACCGCGCTCAACGTCAGCCTCGACAGCCTTGATGCAGGACGCTTCCACGTCATCACTGGCCATGATCGCTTCGCCGAAGTCACCGCGGGCATCGAGCTGGCACTGGGGCTCGGGTTCGCTTCGGTGAAAATCAATGCGGTGCTGTTGCGCGGACACAACGATGACGAACTGCCGGCATGGTTCGAGTATCTGCGCGGGCGTGACGTGTCGGTGCGCTTTATCGAACTCATGCGCACCGGCGACAATCGCGAGTACTTCGAGCGCCACCATCTGCGCGCCGAGATCATCGAACAGCGGCTGCAGGATGCCGGCTGGCAGCTGCAGGCACGGGCTCCGGATGCCGGTCCCGCACGCGAGTACGCACACCCGGCGTATCGCGGACGCATCGGCATCATTGCGCCGTATTCGAAGGATTTCTGTGCCGGCTGCAACCGCTTGCGCGTGACCGCACGCGGCGACCTGCGGCTGTGCTTGTTCGGTGATTTCGGCATATCCCTACGGCCGCTGCTGCAGTCCGATGCCGACCATCACGCGCTGGTCGCGCGTATCGCAACCCAGCTGGGAATGAAGGCAGCCGGGCACGGCCTGCATCAGGGGCTGACGGGAATCACCCCGCACCTGGCATCGATCGGAGGATGAGCATGCCATCGATCATGGAACACCCGGCCGCTTTCCATATGGCCGATATCCGCAACAAGCGCCCGACGCGTCGACGCGCGGTGGCTGTGGGCGAGCTGTTCGCCGGCCCGATTGCCTATCCATTGATTGTGGAGCGCCGCCTGCCCAAGGGCGATGCGCTGGTCATGGCCGAGGTCGCCGGGCTGCAGGGGGCCAAGCTCGCCTCGGCAATGATGCCGCTGTGCCACCCATTGCTGCTGGAACTGGTGAATCTGCGGTGTGCGTCGGTGCCGGAGCGGCAGGTGATCCGCGTGTACTGCGAGGTGGCGACCGAGGCGCGCACCGGTGTGGAGATGGAGGCGTTGGCCGGTGTCAACGCGGCACTGTTGACGCTCTACGATCTGAGCAAGCCGGTTGAGCCTGCATTGGGGATCGGAGGCATCCGTCTGCTGTTCAAGGAGGGCGGCGAGAGCGGCCTGTGGCTGCATCCTGAAGGCATGCGCGAGGACGAACGGGCGCACTATCGTCCACGCGACCTGGCGCGACTGGATGGCGTGCCCTGTGCCGTTGTCACCCTGAGCGACCGCGCCCATGCCGGCACGTATGAAGACCGCGCCGGCCCGGTGCTGGTGGAAGGCCTCAGACGCCTTGGTGCGCACGTGGATCAGGTAGAGCTGCTGCCGGATGGCATCGAGCCGCTGGCCACGCGATTGCGCGCGCTGGCCGATGCCAGCGTACGTATTTGTCTGTGCACCGGCGGCACCGGCCTCGGACCACGCGATATGACACCCGAAGCGTTGAGGCTGGTCGCTGACCGCAGTATTCCGGGCCTGGCCGAGATGTTCCGCAGCGAAAGCAGCCGCCACACGCCGCTGGCCTGGTTGAGCCGTGCGGACGTAGTGCAGGTGGGCCGCATGCTGGTGTTCGCGTTGCCAGGTAGTCCGCGGGCGGTGCAACAGGGCATGGACATGCTTGCTCCGCTCCTGGCGCATGCGCTGGCAATGATGGACGGGGAGGCGCACGCATGATCGGCTACTCCGAGGCGCTGGCGACTATCCTCGCCCAGTCGCGGCGGCTGGACGTACTGCGTTGTTCTGCCGCGCAGGCGCTGGGGTACATGCTGGCCGAGCCGGTTGTCAGTCCGGAATACCTTCCACCATTCGACAACACCGCCATGGACGGTTTTGCACTGCATGTGGTTGATGGGCGGCTGGCAGCGGGCGCCGAGTTTCCGGTGGTCGGCGCGCAGGCCGCGGGTGACGCCTGGGTGCAGGCCGATGGCGGTGCGTGGGAAATCATGACCGGTGCGCGCATGCCCGAAGAGTTGAATGCCGTGGTGCCGGTGGAGCAGGTGGAGATACTCGATCACGATGGCGATGGTCGTCCGTTGCGGATTCGCCTGTGCGCTGATGTCGCGGCCGGGCAGCATGTCCGGCGGCGCGGCGAGGACGTGATGCAGCATGCCGAGATCATGGGTGCGGGCGAACCGGTGCAGCCGCAGCATGTGATGCTGCTGGCAGCGCTCGGCGTGGCCGACGTGGGGGTGGTACGCCGCCCGCGCGTGGCCATCATCACCACGGGCCGCGAGCTGGTCGATGATCCCGCGCAGGCACTGCAATCGGGCCAGATCCGCAACAGCAACGGACCGTTCCTGGCTGCGCGCGTGGCCGCTGCCGGGGCCGACGTGGTGTACCGGGAGACCGTGCATGACGAGCAGGCAGCCTTCGTGCGGGCATTGGAGAAAGCGCTGCAGGCCGGTGCGGACGTGGTGCTGAGCACCGGCGCGGTATCCATGGGACGTTACGATTTCGTACCCGATACGCTGCGCGACATTGGCGCGGACATCGCATTCCACAAGGTTCGGATTCGCCCGGGCAAGCCGCTGCTGTTTGCACGGTTACCCGGCGGGGCACAGTTTTTCGGTCTGCCGGGCAATCCGGTATCGAGTGCGGTGGGATTGCGTTTCTTTGTCGAGCCGGCGTTACGCGCGATGCTTGGTTTGCCGTTGGAGCAACCGCTTCGTGTGCCATTGCGGACTCGTTTCGAAAAGCGCGCCTCACTCCGTTTTTTTCTCAAGGGGCGGGTGACGGCAGGCCATAACGGTCAGTTGCACGCGATCGTGTTGCCGGGGCAGGAATCTTTTCGTATCCGTCCCCTGCTGGATGCCAACGTCTGGATTGTCGTGCCGGAAGAAGCTGGCGTCTGTGACATGGGCACGCTGGTCGATATATACGGCCCGGGTCACCTGCAATGGCCTTCGATGGGGAGTGCAGCGTGAAAGCAGAGGTCAGTCTGTTCGGCACATTCCGCGACTACGAACCCGCCGCGCAGGTCACGCTGGGGCTGCTCGACGGTGCGCGCGTGAGTGATCTGCGCAGCGCACACTCCTCCCATGGCCGCACTCACTGGCTTCAAGGATGGGCTGCTGCAGCGCTTGGCCTTCGCCAGCGAAAGCTGCATTCTTCGCGATGCGGAAGATCTGCCGGAGGATGGAAGAATGGTGTTGTTGCCACCGGCATGCGGAGGTTGAGCATGCCAAGACACTACTGTGCGGTTATCGATACGGCGCAGGCCAGACTCGACCCGATGAGGGCGCTGGATTTTGTATCGGATCCAGACTCCGGCGGCTTCAACATGTTCGTGGGCCGCGTTCGCGCTCTGAACCACGGTCGCGTCGTCACTGGTGTCAGTTACGACGATGATGTAACCCGCCGCCCTGCTGCGTCGAATGTTTCCATGCGCCTGTGCCGTCACCCGATGAGCCGAAAACCACGATGATTTCCGCCAGCGAAGCCGAGGCGCTGATCCGCGCGCGCATGCCGCGCTTCGCCGCCGAGCCGCGGCCGCTCGACCGTGTGGCCGGCGCGGTGTTGCGCCAGTGCATCGGCGCCGAGCGCGACCAGCCGCCGTTCGATCGCGTAAGCATGGACGGCATCGCGATCCGCTACGCGGACTTCGCGCGCGGCACGCGCAGCTTCACTGTCGCCGGCCTGCAGGCGGCCGGCATGGCGCCGCTCGCGCTCGACCGCGACGCGGCCTGCATCGAGGTGATGACCGGCGCGGTGCTGCCGGCCGGCTGCGACACAGTGATCGCGGTGGAGCAGACCCGCCGCGATGGCGCGCAGCTGACGATAGCCCCCGACCACCAGCCGCAGCACGGCCAGTTCATCCACCGCCGCGGCAGCGACTGCCGCGCGGGCGACACGCTGCTCGACGCGGGCCATCGGCTGCGCGCACCGGAGCTGGCGGTGCTCGCGGCCAACGGCTACGCCAGCGTGGACGTGGCGCGCTCACCGGGGGTGGCGATACTCGCCACCGGCGACGAACTGGTGGCGGTCGACGCGCCGGTGGCGGCGTGGCAGATCCGCCGCTCGAACGACTACGCGCTGTCCGCCATGCTCGGCAGTCGTGGTCTGCATGACGTGCGGCTGGAGCATGTCGCCGACGATCGCGCCGCGCTGCACGCCGCCATCGCGCGGCAGCTGGGCACGCGCGAGGTGCTGATCCTTACCGGCGGCGTGTCGATGGGCCAGCGCGACTACGTGCCCGAGGTGCTGCGCGAGCTCGGCGTGGAGCGGGTGTTCCACAAGATCGCGCAGCGGCCGGGCAAGCCGATGTGGTTCGGCATCGGGGCGCAGGGCCAGGCGGTGTTCGCGCTGCCCGGCAACCCGGTGTCGGCGCTGGTCTGCGGCGCCCGCTACGTGCTGCCGGCGCTGTTCGAGGCGATGGGGCACGCGGCACCGCCGCCGGCCCGCGTGGCGCTGGCGGCGGCGCTCGACTGCGCCGGCACGCTGACCTGGTTCGTGCCGGTCAAGCTGCAGCCCGCCGCCCCCGGCGGCTACACGGCCGTGCTGATGCCGCCGCCGACCTCGGGCGATTTTTCCGCGCTGGTGCACACCGACGGCTTCGTCGAATTGCCGGCCGGCCAGCCGCATTTCCCCGCCGGCTACGTCGCCGCCTACTATCCTTGGTGACATGAACCCGTCCGCCCCCCTCCCCGCCGCACTGCGCGCCCGGCTTGAACCGCCGCTGGATCGGCGCGGCCGCCCGCTGCACGACCTGCGCATCTCGGTGATGGACCGCTGCAACTTCCGCTGCCCGTACTGCATGCCGGAGGCGAAATACGGCAAGGACTTCAGCTTTCTGCCCCGCGCCGAGCGGCTCGATTTCGACGAGATCGTGCGGCTCACCCGGCTGGCCACCCTGCTCGGCGTGCGCAAAGTGCGCATCACCGGCGGCGAGCCGCTGCTGCGGCCGAACCTGGCCGAGCTGATCGGCGAGCTGAAGCGCATCGACGCGATCACCGACATCGCGCTGACCACCAACGGCGTGCTGCTCGACCAGCAGGCGCCCGCGCTGGTGGCAGCGGGGCTGAGCCGTGTCACGGTGAGCCTGGACTCGCTCGATCCGGCGGTGTTCTCGCTGATGAACGGCGGCCGCGGCGAACTCGACCGCGTGCTGCAGGGCATCCGCGCCGCGGCGGCGAACGGTCTGGACAACATCAAGATCAACACGGTGGTGCAGCGCGGCGTCAACGACCACACCCTGCTCGACCTGCTCGCCTATTTCCGCGGCAGCGGCATCGTGGTGCGCTTCATCGAATTCATGGACGTGGGCAACCTCAACCACTGGTCGCTGGATGAAGTGTTGCCCTCGGCCGAGCTGCTGCGGCAGATCGAGCAGCGCTGGCCGCTGGAAGCACTGCCGGGCCAGTACCAGGGCGAGGTGGCCAAACGCTACCGCTATCGCGACGGCCAGGGCGAGATCGGCTTCATCTCCTCGGTCACCGCACCGTTCTGCGGCGCCTGCACCCGCGCGCGGCTGTCGTCCGACGGCGCGCTGTATACCTGCCTGTTCGCCGAGCGCGGCATCGACCTGAAAAGCCCGCTGCGCGGCGGCGCCAGCGACCGCGAGCTGCTCGACCTGATGCGCCACACCTGGCTGCAGCGCAGCGACCGCTACAGCGAGGAGCGCGCCAACCCGCAGGCTGCGCCGCATCGCAAGATCGAAATGTATTTCATCGGAGGTTGATCACGCATGCTTAGCCACGTGGGACCGGACAACCAGCCGCGCATGGTCGACGTGGGCGCCAAGCCGGCCACGCAGCGCGTGGCGCGCGCGCAGGCGCGGGTGCGGCTGCCGGCCGCGGTCGCCGCGCAGCTGCGCGCGGCCGGCCACATGACGCCGAAGGGGCCGGTACTGACCACCGCCAACCTGGCCGGCGTGATGGGGGCCAAGGCCACGCCGCAGCTGATCCCGCTGTGTCATCCGCTGATGCTGCAGCGCTGTCAGGTGGATCTCTCGGTGGATGGCGACGAGATCGTGATCGTCTGCGAGGTGGCCTGCCACGGCAGCACCGGGGTGGAGATGGAGGCGCTGACCGGCGCCAGCGTCGCCGCGCTCACCGTCTACGACATGTGCAAGGCGATGTCGCACGACATCGTGATCAGCGAGGTGCGCCTGCTGCACAAGTCCGGCGGCAAGCGCGACGTGGACGTGGCGGCGGTGGCACCGTGAGCGACGTCTACGGCCTCGTGCTCGGCGGTGGCGCCAGCCGCCGCATGCAGCACGACAAGGCGCTGATCGACTATCACGGCGAGCCGCAGCTGCTGTGGACCTGGCGCCTGCTGGCCACGCTGCTGCCGCGCGTGTTCGTGTCGCTGCGCGCCGACCAGCGCGACGAGCCGCTGCGCCGCGGCCTGCCGCAGATCGTCGACAGCTTTGCCGATGCCGGCCCGGCGGCGGGCATCCTCTCCGCCCAGGCGCAGCACCCGGATGTGGCGTGGCTGGTGGTGGCGGTCGACCTGCCGCGGCTGGACGCCGCCACGCTGCAGCACCTGCTGGCGATGCGCGATCCCGCGCGCGAGGCCACCGCGTTCATCAGCCGCCACGACGGCCTACCCGAGCCGCTGTGCGCACTGTGGGAACCGGCCAGCCACGCGCGCCTGCTGGCCCGCGTCGAGGCCGGCAAGCCGTGCCCGCGCAAGGCGCTGATCGAGGCCGACACCCGGCTGCTGCAGCCGCTGGCCGCGCATGCGCTGGACAACATCAACACCCCCGAAGAACTGGCCAGCCTGAGAGCCCAGCTGCAATGACCGCGATCACCGTCGAATACTACGCGCAGCTGCGCGAGCAGGCCGGACACGGCCGCGAAAACCTCAGCACGACCGCCGCCTCGCTCGCCGAGCTGTACGCCGAGCTGCGCCAGCGCCACGGCTTCAGCCTGGATAGCGCGCAGCTGCGCGTGGCGGTGAATGCGCAGTTCCGCGATTGGGCGCAGCCACTCGCCGAGGGCGACGTGGTGGTGTTCATTCCACCGGTGGCCGGCGGATGAGCCGGGTCAGCATCGCCGCCGCCCCGGCGGACACCGACGCCCTGCGCCGCGCGCTGCAGCGGCCCGGCTGCGGCGGCTTCTGCGTATTCGAGGGCTGGGTGCGCGAGACCAACGAAGGCCGCGCAGTCAGCGGCCTGGACTACGAGGCGTACACCGAACTGGCGCTGGCCGAGGGCGAGCGCATCATCGACGAGGCGATCGCCCGCTACGGCGTGGCCGACGCGCGCTGCGTGCACCGCGTCGGCCGCCTCGCGGTGGGCGACACGGCGGTGTGGATCGGCGTGGTGTCACCGCATCGCGACGAGGCGTTCCGCGCCTGCCGTTACATCATCGACCAGATCAAGCAGCGCCTACCGATCTGGAAGAAGGAGCATTACCTGGTGGGCGAATCGTCCTGGGTCGCCTGCACGCACGGCACCGCGCACGAGCACCATCATCACGACTGAGGTAACCATCGCCGCAGCCGCGGCGAATCCACCCCTGCACCGGCCCCTGCTGCATCGAGCAGCGCCAGACCGGTCAACAGCCCGCGGAAGTGGTTGCATGACAGCAGCACAGCGCGAGTGCACTGCGGCCGCGAGCCGTTCCGACCACCTTGTCAGCGGGAATCAACCTGTGGTGACTACGCAAAGCGTGGCAGCAAGCCTGACCGATGCCCCCACGGCGATGCCCACCACCGCCGCGCCGCGTCGCGCGCAGCGGCTGGTCTACCGGCACACCTGGCCGATCCGCATCATGCACTGGGTGAACGTGATCGCGTTGTCGCTGATGTTCTTCAGCGGCATGCAGATCTTCAATGCGCATCCCAGCCTGTCGTGGGGCAATACCTCGGTGCCGGGCAAGGAGCTGCTGGCGCTGACCGCCGAGCAGGATGCGAGCGGCAAGCTGATCGGGATCACCCGCATCGGCCAGCACCAGTTCGTCACCACCGGCGTGCTCGGCGTGTCCAACGGCAGCGACGGCACGCCCGAAGTGCGCGGCTTCCCGTCCTGGCTCACCGTGCCCGGCCCGACCTGGCTGGCGATGGGCCGGCGCTGGCACTTCTTCTTTGCCTGGGTGTTCGTGCTGAACGGCCTGTGCTACCTCGGCTACTCGCTGGCGCGCAAACACCTGCAGCGCGACCTGTGGCCCACGCGCGAGGACTGGCGCGGCATCGGCCGCTCGATCCTCGACCACCTGCGTTTCCGCCATCCGCACGGCGAGGCGGCGCTGCGCTACAACATCCTGCAGCGGCTGGCCTACCTCACAGTGATCTTCGTGTTCGGCGGCGGCATCGTGCTGATGGGCCTGGCGATGTCGCCGCGGATGGACGCGGTGCTGCAGCCGGTGCTGGATCTGGTCGGCGGCCGGCAGTCGGCGCGCACGATCCACTTCATCATCGCCTGGGCCTTCGCCGCGTTCGTGGCGATCCACCTGTTCGAGGTGCTGATCAGCGGCGCGTTCAACCAGCTGCGCGGCATGCTAACGGGCTACTACAAGATCGACGACGAACCCGCCGCCGCGCCGGTCGCCCAGCCCGAGGAAACCGCGCATGACTGATCGCCGATCGTTTCTGCGCATGGCCATCATGGGCACCGCCGGCCTGCTGGTGGCCGGCTGCGACCGCATCTCGCAAAGCAGCTGGGGGCCGAAGGTGCTGGGCAAGGCCGAGGGACTGAACCGCCGCGTTCAGGCGCTGTTGGCGCCTTCCAGCGCGATGGCGCAGGAGTTCAGCGCGGCCGACATCTCGCCGGTGTTCCGCCCCAACGGCACCGTGATGCCGAACACGCCGGCGTACCAGGCACTGCTGGCCAACCAGTTCCGCGACTACAAGCTGCAGGTCGACGGGCTGGTCAGCCGCCCCGCGATGCTGTCGATCGACGACCTGAAAAAGCTCGACAGCCGCACGCAGATCACCCGCCACGACTGCGTCGAAGGCTGGAGCGTGATCGGCAAGTGGCAGGGTGCGCTGCTTTCCGCGGTGCTCGATCACGTGGGCGTCGACCCGCAGGCGCGCTTCGTGGTGTTCCACTGCCTCGACGACATGGAGGCCGACACGCCGTACTACGAAAGCCTGGATCTGAGCGAAGCGCGGCATCCGCAGACGCTGCTGGCCTGGAACCTCAACGACCAGCCGCTGCCGGTGCCCAACGGCGCGCCGCTGCGGCTGCGGGTGGGGCGGCAGCTCGGCTACAAGCAGGCCAAGTACATCGGCCGGATCGAGCTGGTGCGCTCGTTCGCCGACATCGGCGACGGCAACGGCGGCTACTGGGAAGACCAGGGCTACGAGTGGTATGCCGGCATCTGAGGCGCGCGGGCTTCGGCGGATTGCCAGCTGGTTGACCCATCTTTGCTAACCCGGTTGAACACGTTCGGCGGGCAGCTTGACAAGTAACGTCACCAGCCCGGCGACCATCCCAGGCGAGGTCGCTTGTCCCGTTTCGGCCCTTCGCGAGTGGCCGCTTTCCTGCAACTCAAGGCTTTTGCTGGGCCGATCGGGTATGGCGGGTCATACCGTTTTCCAAACCAGCATTTCCTAAACCAAACAAGCTTTGGGGGGTTTCCGGAGCAGTTCACAACTGCAGCGCGGCTTGTAGCCGGGGAGTCACTCAAATAAACGGGATAGCCCAAGGCGCAGGTGTTAGGAAATCTTTACACTTTGGCCTGAGATTCAAGCGCGTGGATTCACAATAATTATGCAGATCAATTAATTGATTATTTGGCACGAGAAATGCTGGAAGATGAGCGAAATGTAAACCACGCACTAAGGAGGCCTAGTATGTCATCCAAACATGTCTTGAGATCGATCGCTCTGGTATTCGGCCTGACACTGTCCGGCGCGGTATTGGCCAATCCCATCAATATTCTCTGGTACACCGGCGGGATCGTTGCAGGTGGGTCCAGCATTTCCAATTACGGCACTGCCGTAAGTGATCTCGCGGCCCTGGCACCGAGCTCCCCGGGAAGCAATACATGGAACGTCACTTTGTGGGATAGCGGACCGGTCCCGTCAGGCTCCTTCAACGTCATGGTCATCGCGTCACCGGAGGGAGGCTGGAGTACATACCCCAATGCTCTCAACTTAAGCCTCAGCACGCCAGCTTGTACGCGAGGTGGAGATGGGGTTTGGGTCGAGGTGGTCTGGGGTAGAGGCGGTTCGGTTGCACGCGGCAGCGTGCTTGGGCGATGGCGG